>JAHJQI010000084.1 GCA_018819265.1 Alphaproteobacteria bacterium | reverse complement strand
AGGCGTTTATCGCGCCTTAGTTGACTCAAACCTCGCCGCACCATCGGTCAACTAAGGCGTGACGCCTCACTAGCACTGAAACGCGACGGAGATTGCCGGTGTGATAGACAAAGGTGATCTCCGTCGCAACTCGTGTACGCATTGGAGTTTTTCGCTCTTCGAACTTACGAGCGCGTATCGAGGTTCTCGCCGTAGAACTGCTGCTCGGTGAAGATGTCGGTCGGTGTGTTTTCGCCGTAGAACTGCTGTTCGGTAAAAATGTCCGTCGGTGCATTTTCTCCATAGAGCTGCTGCTTCTCGAAGAAGTCTTTGGCGGTGCCGGCCTGGACGGCGGAGGTCGCGGCGAAGAGGGCTGCGGCTGCGAGAACGGTGAAAAGGGTGTTCATGGCCTAATTCCTTTTATTGCGGTTCAACGTTTTTGCTCGCCGAAGCATTTAATTTTAAATCGGCGAAGCCAGGTTTTCGTCTGGCACAACGAAATGTAAGGCCGAGATTTTGGAAAAAGAAATCACTTGGCGGTAAGGCCATCTCACTTGGATGAGAGCCAATGGTCAAGATACTTCGAGGGTCACGCAAGGAGGCGTCGAGACGTGAAAAACTGTTTTATTTCAGTGTTTTAATATGTTTTTTTGGGTTGTCTTCGTGGGGCCGCCTTAGGCTTGTGCCGATCAGAGTCTTGAGAAAGATTTGCGACAAACCCGACGCTTCAGTAATTGCATCACTTTATTGCAACGATCTGTTGAAGAGGTCGCCAGCCGCTCATCGCAATTGCGTGACTGATATTGGAACCGCGTGATCGATATCGGCAGGCAAGCAGCCTTCGAAGGCTGCCAAGTGTTCTAAACGTATGATTCCAGTTCGGTCGTTAAGGTGTTCTTAGGAGGAGTCGTGGTTCGCTTCCGGCTAGTTGCGTTGCGTATTTGCAGGAGCGTTGGTTGTGTCGAGATTTGCGTACCCTCCCGGTCCGGTGCCGGCGAGGAAAAGCTTTTACATTGGTGTCGCTTTCGGGCTGGTGGCCGTACTTTCGGTGACCGGATGCGCTTCGCGTGCGCCAACGTACGTGCGGGCTCCGGTGTACCAGCCATCCGGACAGGCCGATGTACCGGCGCGTGTTGCCGGCTATCGACAGCAACATGAGCCTCGGCGCGTCGAGATCGAGGATGACGGCATGGAAGCGCAAGCCGCTCCGCCGCTGGCCCGCAAGCCTGAGGTCGACGATCCCACCGAGCCCTTCAGCCCCAACTATGGGCGCTTCACTGCCCTGAAACGCGATGACGCCAGCGGCTCGCCGGTCTACGTTCCAAACGACCTGCCGCAAGAATTCCGCGACAGACTGGCGAAAGCATCGTCGGGCTCGTAGAATTTCCAGACCGACTGGAAAACCTGCCGGAGTGCGATGACTGGCGATCTCGACAATGCTGGTTTGGAAACGAAGATTGCGAGGCTGGCGGAGATGCCGCCGCTCGCGGACTTCGCGGATCAGCTCGATGAGATTTTCTTCACTTCAAGCGCCACGCAAAACTTTGCCGGCGAAGCCGCGCGGTCAACGTTTCGCGAACGGTGGCTCGGACGCTATCTCGATCATGACCGCGAGTGGTTCTACGTCGCAGTTCGCGGCGACCGCCTCGCCGGATATCTGGCGGGGGCGATCGAGGACCCGGCGCGCACTGCGCGGTTTTCCGATATCGACTATTTCAAGGTGATCGCGGAGGAGACGGCGAAGTATCCTGCACATTTTCACGTCAACGTTGCAGAAGGTGCTCGCAGCGGCGGTATCGGGTCGCGCCTGATAGCAACATTTATCGCCGATCTGCGACGGGCAGGAGTCGGCGGCGTGCACCTCGTTACCGGGCACAATTCGCGCAACATTCCATTCTACCTGCGAAATGGGTTCAAGTTGCGCAAAGTCATCAAGGGCGTGGCGGGCGATAGCGTCATGCTCGCGCGCAGCGTCCTTCAAGGTTGACAGTGGCCCCCGGCGCGCACGGGGCTGGCCTCGCGCGGTTTGCGGTTATAGGTTGGTGACGCCGGCTCGAGATGTCGCTCATTGGGCAGTGCCCTCTGAGATCTGCTGCATCGGGAAGCGAATTCGGAACCGGAACACCCGCAACGCAAAAGGAGTGCTCGACACGTCATGGCGAAACCACTCGGCAATTCGCAATCCAGCGTCCGCGAGCAGTTTCGGGGATCTGCGGCCATCGAGATGGTCGACGTCAACAAGTGGTATGGCGACTTTCACGTCCTGAAGGACATCAACCTCGAAGTCGCGCGCGGCGAGCGCATCGTGATCTGCGGACCTTCGGGATCGGGCAAGTCGACGCTAATCAGATGCATCAACCGTCTCGAAGTGCATCAAAGCGGACGCATCGTCGTCGACGGCAATGAACTCACCGACGACCTGAGGAAGATCGATACGATACGCTCCGAAGTCGGCATGGTCTTTCAAAGCTTCAATCTGTTTCCGCATCTGAGCGTGCTCGACAATCTCTGTCTGGCGCCGCAATGGGTCCGCAAGATGCCGCGAGCCGAAGCGAGGCGCCTTGCAATGGAGTATCTCGAGCGCGTGCGAATTCCCGAGCAGGCCGACAAATATCCCGGCCAGCTTTCCGGCGGCCAGCAGCAGCGTGTCGCCATCGCGAGGGCGCTGTGCATGAACCCCAAGATCATGCTGTTCGACGAGCCGACTTCGGCGCTTGACCCGGAGATGGTAAAGGAGGTTCTCGACGTCATGATCGCATTGGCCGAACAGGGCATGACGATGTTATGCGTGACCCACGAAATGGGGTTCGCGAAGGCGGTTGCGGACCGGGTGATTTTCATGGACGAAGGGGAGATCGTCGAGGCAGCGGCACCGGCGGAATTCTTCGCAAACCCCCGTTCTTCAAGGACGAAGGAGTTTCTTGCCCAGATCCTGGCGCACTGACCTGTTGTAGCCATACGCACGTCGCCTTATCTGTTCACCGTTCAGGAGGATTGCGGGAGAGCGGCCGAGCCCACCACCTTTGAAACTGGCGCAATCGTAGCGCCGAAGTCATCGCAACACCCTTAAATGGGGAGGAAAAATCGCATGAAGTATTGGTTTGCGGGTTGTCTGGCTTTGCTAGCCGGTGCGGGCCAACTGGCCGACCAGGCCAGCGCGCAGACGAGCACGCTCGATACAGTCAAGTCGCGCGGACAACTGCAATGCGGCGTCAACACGGGCCTTGCCGGTTTCAGCGCGCCCGACGATTCGGGTACGTGGAAGGGACTCGATGTCGATTTGTGCCGCGCCGTCTCGGCAGCGATCTTCAAGGACGCAAATAAGATCAAGTTCGTGCCGCTGACCGCCAAGGAACGCTTCACAGCATTGCAGTCCGGCGAGATCGACGTGTTGTCGCGCAACACGACCTGGACGATGAGCCGGGACACGTCGGCTGGTCTGAGCTTCGCGGGTATCAATTATTTCGATGGCCAGGGCTTCATGGTGAAGAAGTCGCTCGATGTCGTTTCCGCGAAAGAGCTTTCGGGGGCGAGCATCTGCGTGCAGACCGGAACGACGACCGAATTGAACCTGGCCGACTACTTCCGTTCGAACAAGATCGAGTACGATCCGGTCGTGTTCGAAAAGCTTCCGGAAGTGCTTGCAGCCTATAACGCCGGCCGCTGCGATGCCTTCACCACCGACGTCTCGCAGCTCTATTCGATCCGCCTGACGCTCGGCAATGCGGCCGACCACATCGTGCTGCCCGAGATCATTTCGAAGGAACCGCTCGGGCCCGTCGTGCGCCAGGGCGACGCGCAGTGGGCCAATATCGTGCGCTGGACACTCTATGCCATGATCAACGCGGAGGAACTTGCCGTCACGCAGGCGAACGTCGACCAGATGAAGGATTCAAAGAACCCGGAAATCCGCCGGCTGCTCGGCGTGGAAGGCGAATTCGGCCAGGCCATCGGACTCGACAACGACTGGGCCTACCAGATCATCAAGCTGGTCGGGAACTATGGGGAGTCGTTCGACCGCAACGTCGGCGCCGGTTCGCCGCTCGGCATTGCGCGGGGACAGAACGCGCTGTGGAAAGACGGCGGACTGCAGTACGCGCCGCCTATCCGCTAGTGTTCCAGTTCCGACATTTGCGTCCCGTTGCAGCAGATCTAAGCGCAAATGTCGGAACCATAATTATCCGACCATCCGATTGCGAGAAGCGATCGCGTATCGTCGGATGATGCGCTAGAATTGTGACGCTGTGGCCGAGCCTGCGTCGGGGATTGCTTGCCGGCTTGGCGGCGCACTTATTCCGCAGCGGATGGGCACCAAGGAGGGGTGGAGCGTTGAAGAGACCGTCGAAGCGGCCTTCCCCGGCAAAGGTTCCACGCTCGCTATCCGGTTATGTCTACGATCCGAAGGCGCGCGGGCTGGCTCTGCAAGCAATCGTTGCGCTGCTGCTCGTCTGGTTCGTCGCCGGGATAGTCGACAATACGATCCGCAACCTCGAGGCCCAGGGGATCGCGTCGGGTTTCGACTTCCTCGACAACACCGCCGGGTTCGATATCTCGCAGTCGCTGATCGCCTATACCAACACCATGACATACGCTCGCGCGTTTCTCGTCGGGCTTCTGAACACGCTGCTTGTCGCCGTGGTGGGGATCGTGCTTGCAACCGTCGTCGGCTTCATCGTCGGAGTTGCGCGGCTGTCGGGTAACTGGCTGATCGCCACGCTGGCAACGGTCTATATCGAGACGCTGCGCAATATTCCGCCGCTGCTGATGCTGTTCGCGGTGTACTTCGGCGTGTTGAAGACGCTGCCGTCGCCGCGCAACAGCGTAGAGCTGCCGTTTTCAAGCTACCTCAATACCCGTGGTCTGTATTTTCCGGCGCCGATCTGGGGCGAGGGCACATGGCTGTTCGTCCTTGGCTTGATCGGCGGATTGGCCGGTGCTTTGCTAGTGTATTGGAAGGCGCGCCGGCAGCGCCTCCTGACGGGGCGTGCCAACAGCGCGTTGCTGCCTGCGATCGCTCTCGTCATCGGCATTCCGCTCGTCGCGTTCTTCCTGGCAGGAACTCCGCTGTCGTTCGATTATCCCGAGGCGGGCCGCTTCAATCTCAAGGGCGGGGTTGTCGTGCAGCCGGAGTTCATCGCGCTGCTGGCCGGTCTGTCGCTTTACACAGCGGCCTTCATCGCCGAAATCGTGCGCAGCGGCATCCTGGCGGTACCGAAAGGCCAACGCGAGGCTGCGGCGGCGCTCGGTCTGCACGATGGCCAGATCATGCGCCTCGTCGTGATCCCGCAGGCGTTGCGCGTGATCATCCCGCCGCTCACGAACCAGTACCTCAACCTGACCAAGAACTCGTCGCTGGCGGTTGCCATCGGCTACCCCGATCTCGTTTCGGTCTTTGCCGGCACGGTGCTCAACCAGACCAATCAGGCCGTCGAGGTGATCCTCATCACGATGTCGGTGTATCTCGTGTTGAGCCTGCTCACGTCGGCGTTCATGAACTGGTTCAATGCGCGCGTCGCGATCGTGGAGCGGTGAGACAGCGATGACCAACGGCACGTTCAAGCTGCGGCCGGAATTGCCGACCATCAGCGTTATTGGATGGCTGAAGGCGAACCTTTTCTCGTCGTGGGGAAATTCGATCCTGACACTCGTTGGGGCCATGATCTCGGTGTGGCTTGTGTGGAGCGTGCTCGACTGGGCGGTGCTGCGCGCGGTCTTCAGCGGCAGCGACGGCTCGACCTGCCGGGTTGCGGGCGCGGGGGCGTGCTGGCCGTTCGTTGCGCACAAGTTCCAGCTGTTCATGTATGGACGATATCCCGGCGAGGAGATCTGGCGCGTCAATCTCACCTATATGCTGGCGCTCGCCGGTCTCGTGCCGTTGATGCTGCCGGGCGTCGGCGGCAAGTTGTGGCTTTCGATCTACATGCTCGTCGTGTTTCCGGTCATCGCCTTCTTTCTGCTGACCGGCGCGGAATGGCTTGGGCTCGAAAACGTCGCGACCGAGATGTGGGGCGGGCTGCTCGTGACGCTGGTCGTTGCATGCGTCGGGATCGCTGCATCGTTTCCGATCGGTATCATCCTGGCGCTGGCGCGGCGATCCGAACTGCCGCTGATCAGATGGCTGGCCATCGGCTTTATCGAGTTCGTTCGCGGCGTACCCCTGGTGACGGTGTTGTTTTTCGCCTCCGTGATGCTGCCGTTGTTCCTGCCGGAAAACGTGACCTTCGACAAACTTCTGCGGGCGCTGATCGGGGTGGCGCTGTTCTCGGCGGCGTATCTTGCGGAAGTCGTGCGCGGCGGATTGCAGGCGATCCCGCGCGGACAGTTCGAGGCGGCAGATGCGCTGGGGCTCAGCTATCCGCAGAAGATGGGGCTGATCGTACTGCCGCAGGCCTTGAAGCTCGTCATCCCAGGAATCGTCAATTCCTTCATTGCGCTGTTCAAGGATACCAGCCTCGTCTTGATCATCGGCGTCTTCGATCTGCTCGGCATCGTGCAGCAGGGGATTTCTTCGGATGCGAAGTGGTTCTCGCCGCAGACGGCAGCTACCGGCTATGTGTTTGCGGCGTTCGTGTTCTGGATGTTCTGCTTCGGCATGAGTCGCTATTCGGTGTGGCTGGAACGCCGCCTCGACACCGGCCACAAGAGTTAGCCGTGTCAGCCGCGCGATGGGCCCAGCAGCATGTCGGCAACGTAATCGCCGATCGCAAGGGACGAGGTCAGGCCGGGGCTTTCGATGCCGTAGAGCGCAACGAGGCGGTCGCGCCCGTGGGTGGCGGGGCCGTGAATGGCGAAGTCGGCTGGCGGCTCGCCCTGCGCGTAGATCTTCGGTCGGATGCCGGTGTAGCCGGGCTGCAGCGCGCCGGCCGGCAGGCTCGGCCAATAGCGGCGAATTTCGCTCACGAACCGGCGGCGGCGTTCGCCGTCCTGATCCTCGAAAGCGTAATCGAGGGACTCGATCCATGTCAGGTCGGGGCCGAACTTGGCCTGGCCGGCGATATCGAGGGTGAGGTGGATGCCAAGCCAGGCGCCGGTTGGGAGCGGATAGATGAGGCGCGAGAATGGGGCGCGGGCGGCAAGCGTAAAATAGTGGCCCTTGGCGAGATACGTCGCCGGGCAGACGTAGCCGCTGCGCCAACTCCTCTTCAGCGACTTTGCGACATCGCTCGCTGCGAGGCCGGCGGCGAGCACGAGATTTTTCGCGGTAATTGTCGTTTGGGCGGTTGTGCGTTCCGCGCTGCTGCCGGTACTCAGGGCCGTCACCGCGTAGAGACCGTCAGGACGCACTGCGATGGACGTCACTTCGGTGGACAGCACGATGCTGCCGCCGCCAGCGGTGAGATGGCCTTCGAGCGCCGTGATCAGGCCATGGGAGTCGATGACTCCCGTCGAAGGCGAATGCAGGGCGGCGATACAGGCGACTTCCGGCTCGAGGCGTTGGGCGGCGGCACCATCGAGCATGGCGATGTCGCAGACGCCATTCGCTTGCGCCCGCTGGGCAATCCGCTCGAGGGAGGCGAGGTCTTCCTCGCCGGTGGCAACGACGAGTTTGCCGCAACGATTGACTGCGACGCCATTCTCGGCGGCAAACTCGTAGAGCTGGTGTCGGCCGGCGACGCAGAGCCGCGCGCGAAGGCTGTCTTTGGGATAATAGAGCCCGGCGTGGATCACCTCGGAGTTGCGCGAGGAGGTTTCGGTGCCGGTACGATCATGGCGCTCGATCAGCATGACTTCCATACCGCGAGCAGCGAGGCTGCGGGCGGCGGCCAAGCCGACGACGCCGCCGCCGACGACGATCGTCTCGATATCCGGGGTCGGCAACTGAGCAGTCGGCATGGGACCTCGATTTGCCTGCGGGGTGGCTCGCCATGATAGCCGCAATGAGCTGTCGAAAAGCCTCAATCGCGTCTTGACTTTTTGAAGAACAAAATGAGAACTCTATTCTGGAAAGATTCGCTGCAAGGATCGTGGCGCAGGAGGCCGGCAATTTGACGTTTCGTTTCATTCACACCTCCGATTGGCAGATCGGCAAGCCGTTCCGCAATTTCGAGGAGCGGGTGGCCGGCCGGCTGGAAGGAGCGCGGCTGGCGGTCATTGACCGTATCGCTGGACAAGCTCGCGAGCACGGCGCGCGTCACGTCATGGTTGCTGGCGACATTTACGACGCGCAAAGCGTGCCGCTCAAGACGTTGATGCAACCCATGCACCGCATGGAGCAGGCTCGTGATCTGACATGGTGGCTCATCCCGGGCAATCACGATCCGGCACGGGCGAAGGGCGTGTGGGAGCGGCTGCGGGCAGAGGGAGTGCCGGCAAATATCCGGATTCTCGATACGCCCGATATGGTCGAGATGGAGCCTGGCGTGTTCCTGCTGCCGGCGCCGCTGACGGCGCGCAGCCTGAGCGGCGATCCGACGGCGTGGATGGATGCGGCGGCGACGCCGGCCGGCACACTGCGGATCGGCCTTGCGCATGGATCCATCAAAGGGTTCGGCAGCGCGCAGGAAAGTGCTGTGTCGATCGATCCGGATCGCGCCGCCAAGGCCCGGCTCGACTATCTGGCGCTGGGCGACTGGCACGGTTTTGCGAAGATCAACGCGCGGACGTGGTATTCGGGAACGCCCGAGCCGGACAGGTTTCCCGACAACGTTCCCGGTTCCGTTCTGGCGGTCGCGCTCGAAGGTGGCGGCGCGGCGCCCGTGGTACAGGCGATCGCCAGCAGCGCCTTGGTGTGGGCGAAGCGGGAATTCGAAATCAGCGGCGCCGGCGAACTGGCGGGCATCGGACGGGAGCTTGCGGCACTGTCGGTCGATAGCGGCAATCTGGTGTTGCGGTTGCGCTTCGTTGGGCGTGTGCGGCTCGACGAGATCGCCGATGTCGAGCGGTGGTGCGCTGATTTCGAGGCGAGGGTGCAGTACCTCGAAGCGGACACGACTGGGCTGCTGCCGCGCGCCGATGACGACGATCTCTATTTGTTTTCCGTGAGCGAGGAACTTGGCGATGCGGCCCGGTTCCTTGGCAATCTGGCCGCCGAGAAAAGCGATGAGCGGCAGCCGGCGGCGGCTGCGGCCCTGGTCCGCCTTGCGATCCTGACGCGCCGGGAGACGGCGGGGGGCGCATGAAGATCAAGGCGGTGCGCGTTCGCGAAGTCGGGCGGTTCGAGAAACCTATTGCCGTCGAAGGCTTTTCAGGCGGCCTCGATGTGCTGGCCGGCCCGAACGAATTGGGCAAGTCGACGCTGTTTCGGGCATTGCGGCTGGTGCTCAACGTCAAGCACAGCTCGAAAAGCGATGCTGTCGGCCGGTTGACGCCCTACAGCGGCGGGCAGCCGCTGATCGAGGCGGACCTCGAACTCGGCGGCAAGGCGTGGCGGATCACTAAACGCTTCGGCAGGGGTCCGCGCGCCCAGCTCATCGACTTGGAAAGCGAGACGATCCTCGCCCGCAACAGCGAGGCCGACGAGATGCTCAGCGAGTTGCTGCAGTCGGAAGCATCCGGGTTCGGTGCGCACGGACTCGTCTGGGTCGGGCAGAAAGAGTCGCTGGTGGCGCCGCAGCCCGATGTCCGAGGCGAGCGCGGCGCGTTGATGGCGGCAATCGAATCCGAAATCGGCGCGATGAGCGGCAGCGGGATCGCGGATGCGGTGCGCGCGCGAGTTGCCGAACAGCTCGGCGAACTCGTGACGACTCGCGGTCCGAGAAAGGGCAGCCGCTATGCGGTGGCGCTGGAGCGACAGGGCGAGGCGCAAAAGCAGCTGGAGGCCGAACGCGGCGCGCTCGCCAGCGTGGAAGGCTCGCAACGGGAACTCGAAGAACTCCAGGTCCGCTTCGGCCAGATCGGGGATGCAACGCAGCTTGCGGCCCTGGTATCGAAGGCCAAGGCGGCCCAGTCAGCGGTCGAGGAGGCGGAGCGGCAACGGCTGCGTGTGCGGCAGGCCAAGGAGGCGGTCCAGTTCTGCAGCAACGAACAGAAGACAGCGCAAACCGCACTTGCCGATTTCAACGTCAAAGCGGCAAGGCTCACCGAATTGACGGCTGGTATCGATCAGGACGATGCCCGGCTGCCCGAGTTGATGCAGGCGGCGGACGACGCGCAGGCGGCCTACGAAAAGGTGCGCGGCGATGGCGAGCGGTTGCGCGAAGAGGAGCGCAGGCTGCAGGTTTCGCGCAGCAGGGTGGAGCTGTCGGCGAAACTCGAAGAAAAGTCGCGCGTGCTGGAGGCGGCCGGGCGGCTCGACCGCGTGATCGCCGAAGACACCGAGCGCATGCGATCGGACCCGGTGACCGGCGAACGTATCGACCGTTTGCAGCGTTTGGAGCATCAGCATCTACTGGCCGAAGGGCGTATCGCGGCGGAAAGTCCGACGGTGCAGATCGTCTATGAGGCGGGGGCACGGCAACCGATACTTGCGGATGGCGCGGCGCTGGCCGATGGCGCCAGCATGCGTGTCCGCGAGATGCTCGTCCTAGAGATTTCCGGCGTCGGGCGTATCGAAATCGCAGCCGGTGACGGTGAAGGACGCGATGAACTCCTAGTGCGTTCCGCCTCGCTCGTGGCGGAACGTGACGGTCTGCTTGGCGAATTGGGCGCCGGCGACGTGGCAGAAGCGCAGGCGCGCTATGGCGAGCGGCAGAAGCGCGACCGGCGGCTGGCATCGGCAATCGCCGAACTTCGAGGGCTCGCACCCGACGGCACAGCTTCGCTGCGCTCGGATGTCGGCGATCTCGAAAACCAGCTCGGCCGGTTGGAGGATGCCGGCAACGACGATGCTGGCGGGCTGTCCGTGGAAGAGATTGGCGCTCGTCTGCAGCAGGTTAGTGAGCAACTCGATGCGGCACGGCGGGCATATCCTGAGTGCGCGGCGGCGCAGAAGGCTTCGGCAAAATGCCTCGCGGAAGTGCAAGCGGCGGCGGCTGCCCGGCGCCAGCGGATCGAGGAACTGGAACGGTTGTTGGGAGCGCCGCACGAGCGGGAGACACAGGCAGCAGAGCTTGAGGCGCGCGGCAGGGAGGCGGACGAGAAACTTGCCGATGCGGTGCGCAAGGCGGCCGCGTTGGAAGAGGTGCTGCCTGATGACGATGCCCTTGAGGCCCTGAGCCGGCGCGCCGGCGAGTCGAGCCTGGCGGTGGAAGCGGCTCGCTTGGAATCGGGGCGCCTGCGGGAAGCAATTTCGGCTGCGAGCGCCCGCATCGAGATGGCGGGCGATAGCGGTCTTGGACGGCGGGTCGCCGAGCTTGAAGGCGAGTTGCAACGCGCGGCTGCCGACGTCGGTGAAATCGAGGCCGAGATCGATGCGTTGAACCTTTTGAGCGACGCGCTGGACGCAGCACGTCAGAATGCGCGCGACCGGCTTCTGGCGCCGTTGCAGGAGCGGGTCGGGCCCTATCTTTCGGCGGTGTTCGGCGGGGCGCGTGCGCGCTTTGCGGAAGGCTTCGGCCTCGAGGGACTGGAACGGGTTGGCCGAGGGCTCGAAAAGATCGACATGCTCAGCGATGGGACGCAGGAACAGCTCGGGATTGTGGTGCGGCTTGCCTATGCGCGGCTGATTGCCGATTGCGGGGAAGCGCTTCCGATCATCCTTGACGATCCGCTCGTCTACAGCGACGCGGAGCGCATCGGGCAGATGTTCGCGGCGTTGCAGATTGCCGCCGTGCGGCATCAGGTCGTCGTGCTGACGTGCCGCGAAGCGGCATTCGCAGCCCTGGGCGGCATCCGTCTCGCGCTCTCGGATTGGCGGCCCGAGCATGATTTCTAAAGATTTTCCGACACTACGTGAGACGCGCAGGTCGGGGCCGTATGGATGCCATTCCGCTGCGCAATCTTGACCGGCAATCGAAATCGGCGTGCGTTCTTGGGTGGGCCGGGCGGTTGAAGCCTATCGGTCTGCGGGTTTGCCCGGCACGCACTCTCCATGGCCGCGGTTGACCCGGTTGGCCAAGGCGTTGGACGATGGCTGCAATGATTTCACGAGCGCAAGAGGTGCAGCATGGATTGGGACGAACCCACGAAGAAGCCGGCAACCGTGACAGTCGGCGAGGACCTGTCGAACCTTGGGATTGCGGAGCTCGAGGAGCGTATCGTTGCGCTTCAGGGCGAGATCGCGCGCGTCGAAACGGAGGCCGCGAAAAAGAAGGCGCAGGCCGATGCTGCAGCGCGGCTGTTTCAAGGGTAGCAGCAGGTCGTTGGCATCAAGCCCGGTCCTGCCAGGCGATTTGCCGCTAATGAGGCCCGCTAATTTGCATGCGGATCAGCAGCCTCCCGCGCAGGGGCACCCGCATCCGTCATCCCCGCGAAGGCGGGGATCCGGACAAGTCTCGAGAAACCGCCCACGCCTGCCATTCTTCACCGCGATGGCCGGCTCAAGGGTTACTCTTCATATGTCCCCTGACCAGGTATGGGTGTCGGTCTTCGGACGCGTGACCGGGACGCCGCTACAACCTTTGTGGCGCCTCCCCCGCATCCCAAAAAACGCCTGTTCAGTAAGCCTTCCTTAAGCATCACGGGTTAGGTTGAGGCTTATCCAGTCTTCTGGATTGTGAGGGTGGTTCGCCACCTTCGTTTTGACGCCTCCCTGTTGACTAAAGAGCCGCCGGCGCTTGCGCTTGCGGCTCCTTTTTTATTGGGCCCAACACTGGGCAAGCCCGTGTTGGTGCTCTCTTGTTCGGCCCAACACTGGGCAAGCCCGTGTTGGCGCTCTCTTGTTCGGCCCAACACTGCGCAAGCGCGTGTTGGCGCCAGATGCAACGATACGACAGTTGGTGCGGTTCGCGGGGCCATTGCCTTCGGTCTCGGCATCCGGCACCGTTCAGACCTGCGCGATGCCGCACTGGGCAAGCCCGTGTTGGCGCTTTTTTGGGGCCCAACACTGGGCAAGCGCGTGTTGGTGCCAGATGCAAAGATACGGCGGCTGGCCGGCGGCTGGCCCATCGATTGGCGACTGTCGGAGCGGCCCGCGTTGCAAGCGCGGATCAGCCTTTCGAGACAACAAAGGCGCCCTTCTTGCAGGCAAGATGGGGAGAAGTTGAAAACTGCCTCGTTTTGGGCCTTGTTGTTAACTATCCGGATTTATGTTTTCCGCGTAATCTTGGTAATGGGTCCGGTAACTCAAGTAGCGTTGTGTGACATGAGCGAGTTTAGAAGCGTGCAGAATGGCCTGGCGGCAGACCGGGTGACGGTGTCGTTTGGCGAAAGGTTCGAGGCCTCGGGACAATTCGATGCGGTGTTCCGGGAAGGTATGGGCCTCGTCGAAGAAGTCGCCGCCTATCTCGACGGGTTGGGTCGGCGCGAGTCGAAGGCTCTAAAGCCGCCGCTTTCCGTCCTCTATGCAACCGAAAGCATGCGGCTGACGACGCGGCTCCTCGACCTCGCCTCCTGGTTGTTGATCCGTCGCGCCCTGAAAGAGGGGGAAATCGACGCCGACGAGGCCAAGCGCAAGCGCCAGCGCGTCAAGCTGAAGGCGCTCGGGCGTCCAGGTCACATCAAGCGCTTCGAGGAGTTACCCGCATCGCTGCAGGATCTCATCGAGCGCAGCTTCGCGCTGCACGACCGCATCGTGAAGCTCGACCGGGCAGTGACTTCGGAGAATTCCAGCGGCGCTGACGGGCTGGATGAACTACCGATCAGCAATCCCGTCGCCGCCCAGTTGAACATGCTGCGGCAGGCGTTCGGGAATTAGCCTTGCAGTCATTTTTGCGGAGCCGGCAACCGACGTCTTCAGGCCGAGATATGGCGGCTTCTTGTGATTTGATTGGGTCCCGCCTTCGCGGGAATGACGTGGTGGGGGTGGTTCGGCCCCGGCGTGTGTGGGATGACGGTGGTGGGGCGGTTCGGCTGCCGCCTGCGCGGGGATGACGCTTCAGGTTGCACAGCACCGGTATACAAAAAGGCCCAGAGCGATTTCCGGGCCTTTTGGCGTTTCTGGACTGAAGCCGAGGCTCAGAAGAGGCCTTCGAACTTTTTCTTGAAGCGGCTCAGGCGGCCGCCGCGGTCCATGAGTTTCTGGTCGCCGCCGGTCCAGGCCGGATGCGAATTGGGGTCGATGTCGAGGGTGATTGTGTCGCCCTCCTGACCGTAGGTCGAGTACGTCATGAACTCGGTGCCGTCGGTCATGACCACCTTGACCTGGTGGTAATGCGGGTGGAATTCGGGATCTTTGTTCATTGCGTATCGTCCAACTTGAGGATGCCTTCGACGGCTGTGAAGCCAACGCCCACGGACCGGTGTCGGGCCGCAAGCCCTGGCCGAGGCATCGGGTTCGCCTGTCTTGCAAGGAATTCAAGCCGGTTCAATAGTCCGAAACGTGCGAAGAAACAAGGCGGCGAGATGAAAAATCGGCGCGGGCGGGGCGTTTTGTCCTTAAAGCAGTTAGAAGTTTCGAGGACGGCTGCCTTGCCGGGTGGGTTAAGGTTGGGCATCCTCTCCGCAGCTTGCCGCGTCCTTTCCAATCATATCAAAGAGTTCGTCCCATTGAAGAAGCACGACGAAAATTCCAGTCAGGCTGAAGCCGCCGCCAAACGCCGCTCGTTGAAGCCGTTGATGGGCCTGAAACCCTATGTGTTGCGCTATCCGGGGGTGCTGGCAGGTGCCGGCGTTGCCCTGGTGGGTTCGGCGCTGGCAATGCTGAGCATTCCGCTCGCGGTGCGCCGCATGATCGATCACGGGTTCACCGGCACGGACCATACGCTGATCGGCCAGTACTTCGTGATGCTGATCGTAATCGGGATCGTGCTGGCGCTGGCGAGCTCTTCACGCTTCTATTTCGTCAACTGGCTCGGTGAGCGGGTCGTCTCGGATCTGCGCACCGATGTTTTCGCGCATCTGGCCCGGCTCGGCCCGGCGTTTTTCGAGCGCTCGCATTCCGGCGAGATGATGAGCCGGTTGACGGCCGATACGACGCAGATCAAGGCGGCGGCCGGAACGGCGCTCAGCCAGCTCCTGCGCAATACGATCATGCTCGTCGGTGCGCTCGTCATGATGCTGGTGACGAGTTGGACGCTCTCGCTACTCGTGCTGGTGGCGATCCCGGCGATCGTGCTGCCGCTGATGGCTTACGGCAAAGTTGTGCGCAAGAAATCGCGCGAAGCCCAGGACAGTCTCGCGGGGGCGTCGGCCTATGCTGCCGAAAACCTGTCGGCGGTGCGCACCATGCAGGCGTTCGGCCACGAGGGGGAAGTCTCGCGACGCTATGGCGTGGCCGTCGAAGCAGCATTTCAGGCCGCGCGGGAGCGGCTTGTCGCGCGCGCCGGCCTGACGGCGGTGGCTATCGGGCTCGTGACGACGAGCATTGTCGCGGTGATGTGGTATGGCGCTTCGTCCGTCGTATCGGGCGAAATGAGTGCCGGGCGGCTCAGCCAGTTCGTGCTTTATGCCGTCTTTGCTGCGGGCGCGCTTGCCGAACTTGCCGAAGTCTGGGGCGAGATGAGCCAGGCAGCAGGGGCGACCGAACGGCTGATGGAGCTTCTGGCGGTCGCGCCTGAAATCCGCTCTCCGGAAAAGCCGGTTGGGCTGCCCAGGCCGCCGCGCGGGCAAGTGGTTTTCGAGAACGTCAGTTTTCATTATTCCTCACGTCCGGGCGATGCCGCGCTCAACGATGTCTCATTCGAGATCGCGGCCGGTGAGACGGTGGCTTTGGTCGGACCGTCAGGGGCGGGCAAGTCGACGATATTCAGCCTGTTGCTTCGCTTTTTCGATCCAGTTAGCGGGGTGATCCGGGTCGATGGCGTCGATATCAGGCAGGCGGACGTGGACGAGGTGCGCGCGCGCATGGCGCTGGTGCCGCAAGACGTCGCCTTGTTCGCCGATACCGTCGCCGAAAACATCCGATATGGCACGCCGGGGGCGTCGCTCGAGGATGTCGAGGCGGCAGCACGAGCGGCTCATGCCGACAAGTTCATCCGGGCGTTGCCGGAGGGGTATGCAACGCAGTTGGGCGAGCGCGGGGTGACGCTGTCGGGCGGGCAGCGCCAGCGCATCGCCCTGGCGCGGGCGTTGCTGCGCGAATCGCCGATCCTGCTGCTCGACGAAGCCACCAGCGCGCTCGATGCGGAAAGCGAGCAGGATGTGCAGAAGGCGCTGGAGGATGTGATGGCGGGACGCACGACGCTCGTCATTGCGCACCGGCTGGCGACCGTGAAGCAGGCCGACCGCATCATCGTCATCGAAGACGGCCGCATCGTCGAAGTGGGCGATCACCGAACGCTGTCGCAAGCCGGCGGCCTCTATGGGCGGCTTGCCGAATTGCAGTTCGGGCTGGAAGCCGCCGAGTAGCCTGCAGGCCAGTCCAATTCAGCCGTGCTTCATGCCGGAAACGTCGGCGCGGTCCCATTCGGGGATGGCGTCGTCGTGGGCCTGCAGCGACTGATAGGGGCCGTTGTGGTGGCCATTGGAGACCAGCGTCGCGCCGCGGTCACGGCGGAACTCGGTGGAGCGGATGAAGTCGCGGATGCGCGGCTGGATCTCGCTGCGCCAGCGCCGGCCGTTGAAGACACCGTAATGGCCGACGCCGGGTTGCACGTAGTGGAATTTCTCATCGTAAGAAAGGTTGCTGCACAGATCCTGGGCGGCTTCGGTCTGGCCGCGACCTGAGATGTCGTCGCGCTCGCCTTCGACGGTGAGGAGCGCGGTGCGCCGGATGGCGGAGCAATCGACGCGTTCGCCGCGATGCATGAACCTTCCCTCAGGGATGGCGTGCGTCTGGAAAACAGTCTCGACCGTCTGCAGGTAGAACTCCGCGGTCAGATCCATCACGGCGAGATACTCTTCGTAGAATTCGCGGTGCTGGGCGACACTGTCACAGTCGCCTTTGACGAGATCCTCGAACAGGTTCATGTGCGCCTTGGCATGGCGCTCGAGGTTCATGGTCATGAATCCGGTCAGCTGTACGAAACCGGGATAGACGCGCCGCATGAAGCCGGCGTTGGGGAAGGGTACCAGCGAAATGACGTTCTTTTCGAACCAGTCCATCGATTTTTGCTCGGCGAGCTGGTTGACGGCGGTTGGATTGCGGCGGGTATCGATCGGGCCGCCCATCAGCGTCATCGACATCGGCTGGTAGGGATCATCCTCGCCGGCCATGAAGCCGGCTGCGACGAGTACCGGCACCGCGGGCTGGCAGACGGCGATGATGTGGGTGCGCATACCGACGTGGCGGATGAACTCGATGACGTAGTCGACGTAATCATTGAGGTCGAAGCGGCCGTCGGTGACGGGGACGTCGCGGGCGTCGATCCAGTCGGTGATATAGACGTCGTGTTCGGGCAGCATGGCTTCAACGGTGCCGCGAAGCAGCGTTGCGTAGTGGCCCGACATCGGCGCGACGATCAGGACCTTTGGCAGTTCCTCGCCATTGCCGACCCATTCCTCACGGGCGAAATGGATCAGGTTGCAGAACGGCTTGCGGCGGACGGTTTCGATGCGGATGGGAACGTCGATGCCGTCGATGTGGACTGCGTTGATATTCCAGTCTGGCTTGCCGTAGCGGCGGGTAATTCCCTCGAACACGTCGATGGCAGCAGCGATCGACTTGCCCATCGGGGTCATCGCGATCGGGTTGAAGGGCATCTGCATCTGCATCTTGACGCCCTGCGCTGCCATGCGCATGGGCGAGATCAGCGCGTGCGCAAACTCGTACGCATAATAGTTCATTGGACCCTTTCAGCGGCACCTAAAACCGGATGATGATGCGGTGCACCAATCTTGAACTGCATTGCCGCATTCGCGCCGTTATTTGTCAAGCTCGTGACAACGGGACAGTTGCGGCATTGATATGATGCTACTGCATAATCGCAACCAAACAATAACCTAGGTAACAACTGTCTTTGTGCAAGTTTTCTCTTCGTCAACTGGCGTTGACGACATGGTTTTTTAGAATTCGTGGCGAAATGGCAGCGCTATTTGTTGGATGGCGGACGCTGGCGCTCGTCAGCGGTTCGTCAGTTTGAGCTCGATGCGGCGGTTCTTGCGCAGGGAATCGATATCGCGGCCGCGTTCGAGGGGCGCAAATTCGCCATAGCCGGCGGCGACCAGCCGGTTCGGCGGGACGCCGCGCGAGATGAGATAGCGCACAACCGACATGGCGCGAGCGGTCGACAATTCCCAGTTCGAAGGGAACTGGGGCGTGTTGATCGGCTGCACGTCGGTGTGGCCGTCGACCTGGAGTGCCCACTCGATCTCATCGGGGATCTGGCCTTCAAGCTCGATGATCGCCGAAGCCAATTGGTCCATGGCCGCAAGCCCCTCCGGGGTCATCAGGTCGCTGCCGGAGGGAAACAGAACTTCGGACTGGAAGACGAAGCGGTCGCCGACAACGCGGATATCCTTGCGCCCGGCAAGCAGTTCGCGCAGGCGGCCGAAGAAATCCGAGCGGTAGCGTTTCAATTCCTGGACCTGGCGGGCGAGGGCCGCATTAAGGCGCGAACCGAGATCCTTGATGCGATCCTGGGCCTCCTGGTCCTTCTTCTCGCTGGCTTCGAGCGCCTCGTTGAGGGCGGCGATTTGGCGGCGCAAGGACAGCATCTGCTGGTTCAGGAGATCGACCTTGGCGAGGGCCTCGTTGGAGATTTCCTTCTGGTTTTCGAGATCGCTGGTGAGCGATGAAATGCGCTCCGTGGCGGCCTTCTGGGCGTCATCGCCGCTTAGCGCAAAGCCGGACAACTTGGTGTTTTCCTCGCGCAAGGTGGCGAGCGAAGCCTGCAGGGCGGCGAGTTCGTCTTCGGCCGATTTGGTCTTGCCGCGTTCAAGAGAGAGGATGCTGGTGAGTTCGGCGATCTGGCGGTTGAGGCGATTGAGGGCGGTGTCCTTGCCCGACGACTCCTGCGTGGCGAAGTACTGCGCCAGCATGAAGATCGACATGAGGAAGGTGACGACGAGAAGCAGCGTCGACAGCGCGTCCACGTATCCGGGCCAGAATTCACCGTAGTCGGCGCCGCGCCGTGTTCGGGCCATCCGTCAGCTCCCGCGCCGCTGGATGTTCTGGGCGAGTTCGCGAAGAGTATCGGTGACGATGGTCTGCTGGGAGGCCTGCTCGTCGACCCACTCTCGGACGATCTTTTGTTCCGAGCGCATCTGGTTGATGAGCTGGCTGACGCCGCGGGCGAGATCCTTGACCGGTTCGGCGTCGTTTTGGGCGCTGGCGAGCGCGCCTTCGCCAAGGCGCACGTTCAACTCCTCCAGCACGCGCTGCATGTCGTAGAGCGTTGCGGCGAGCTGACGGTTGACGGCGCCGTCGCTGGCGTCGGTGATCGGCGAGATTTCGGTGATGCCGGACAGCCATTCTTCCAGTTCGTTATAGAAGCGGTTGTGGGCATGGCTCGCCTGAAGTTCGAGGAAGCCGAGGATCAGCGAACCGGAAAGACCGAGGAGGGAAGAGGAGAAAGCCGTGCCCATGCCTTTCATGGGAGCCGACAAACCGGCCTTCAGATCGCCGAACAGCTGAACGGTATCGGAAGCATTGGTATCGATCTCGCCGATGACGTTGCCGACGGCCTTGATGGTTTCGAGAAGGCCCCAGAATGTGCCGAGCAGGCCGAGAAAGACCAGGAGCCCCACAAGGTAGCGGCCGGTGTCGCGGGCTTCGTCCAGGCGTGAGGCCAGCGAATCCATGATCGACCCCATGGAAGCGGTCGACAGCGAAATGGCGCCGGTGCGGTCGCGCAGCAACGTTGCCATGGGGGCGAGGAGGCGGGGCTGGTGGGCGATGGCCAGGCCGGGGTCGGCGATGCGGAAAGCGTTGACCCAGCGAATTTCGGGGTAAAGCCGCAGCACCTGGTTGAACGAATAAAGGATGCCGAAGAACAGAACCGCGACGATGAGGCCGTTCAGCGCCGGGTTGTTCGCGAAGGCATCCGCCAGGGGCCGGTAGAGAATTGCGACAATGAAGCCGACGAGGGTGAGGAAAATCACCATGCGCGCGAGGAAGAGCCCCGGCGGCTTCAGCGTTCGATGGAACGTGCCCGAACCGAGGTCTGATTTGCGTCGTCTCGCCATGCATCGGCCTCCAGCGGTGTTCAGCGAATTCTCCGGCCAGACTGTCTTAACCTAACCTTTATACAGCTGAAACGGGCAAGATTGGGCTCACCGGCACAGATCTTCTACCGGTGCTTGCAACAATGGCCAAACAATTCAAACCGGTGGTGTTCCGAAGGGAACACTCATGCCCCCGTTGCGACCGTGAGCATGGCGAGAAGGCTTTTTTTGATATCCGAGTTGGCAGCGACGATATTGCCCTTCTCCAGCATGGCGTCGTCGCCGTCGAGATCGCTGGTCTTGCCGCCGGCTTCCCGCACGAGGACGATGCCTGCGGCCATATCCCAGGGCTTGAGGTTGCGCTCCCACAATCCGTCGAAGCGGCCGGACGCGGTCCATGCGAGATCGATCGCCGCCGAGCCGGTGCGCCGGATGCCGGCAACGGTGTCCATCACGGCGCGAAGCTCCTTGCGGAAGATCTCGTGCTGAGGGCGTCCGCGATGGGGAATGCCGGTGGCGATGACGCATTCGCCGATGTCGCGGCGGCCGGCGACGCGCAGCCGGCGGCGGTCGTTGAGGAAGGCGCCCTTGCCCTTTTCGGCGGTGTAGAGTTCGTCCAGCACGGGATTGTAGATGACGCCCGCGACAAGCTCGCCCTCGCGTTCGAGACCGATCGAAATGGCGAACAACGGGATGCCATGCAGAAAGTTGGTGGTGCCGTCGAGCGGATCGACGATCCAGCGGTGGGATTTGTCGGCGCCTTCGACGAGGCCGCGTTCCTCCATCAGGAAGCCGTAGCCTTCGCGGGCCTTCGAAAGCTCGTTGTAGATGATCTCCTCGGCGCGCAGATCGGCGGCTGAGACGAAATTCGCCGGTCCCTTGACGGACACCTGGAGATTTTCGACCTCGCCGAAGTCGCGGTTGAGGCTGCGCCCGGCCTTGCGGGCGGCCGCGACCATGACGTTGATGAGGGGTGAAGCGGCCATGTATCGGATTCCGGTGTGGTGGCGCGGCTGAAAGAGCCAAGGAGGTTCGCGGCGGCGTAGGGAGTTTGACAGCGCCCAAAGCGCGTCGGCTTATCGAGGAGCCACGGCCGCGCTTCCCAAGTCTTTGATTTGTCGCATTTTCTAGCCGCAAGCGCCGATACTTTTGCCGAACATGCTCTAGTGGCCCGTCGCGCCAAAATCGCATCATAGCCGCAACCTCGTCCGATTTTGGCGAGACGCCTCACTAGGCCCGGGGCGACCGACATAACTGCAAGTCGAGGCTGGCTTGGCGCCGGTATCGCCGCGCGCCCGGGCACGGCACACTTGAAGCTTTTCAGCCACACCTAATCACAAACAACGCCAATTGTTACCAACTGTTGCCGCGAATTGCGTTGCCTCAATGCGGCTGGTCGCTGCTATGGGGATTACTCATAACTCGGTGCGTGTGGTGCTTGTGCTGGCGTGTCCTCACGCGCAACGTCTCAAAAGTTCTCGATTGATTCGCATGTAAGGGGGAGGCGATTGATGCGCCCAATGAACATCATCTCGTGCGCCGGTTTGCTCGCTGCCTTGGCGCTCGCCGGTTGTGGAAATACGCCAGGCTCGGATTTAGTGACCTCATCCTTGACGACACCGGAGAATGTTGCGGCCCAGCCCGCGGCCGACCCCGCCTGCCTGTCACTGGCCCACCAGATCCATGTGATCCGCCAGGAAGGGACACCTGCCAAAGTTCACGCCGTTGCCGATGGCAAGACCGCGGTTGTCCGATTGAAGCGCACGTCGCTTGCCAAAGTCGCGGAGCTGGATCGCCTGAACGCCGAGTTCCAGACGAAGTGCTCGAAGGTTCCGATGCGTCAGGCGTCAGCAGTACCCGCTGCCTCGAGTGCCGTGACCACTGCGTCGACGACCAAAACAGCAGCGTCGGCGGCTCCAGCCGGGACGCCACTCGTCGAGGTGCCGAAACGGTGATGCGCTGTTTCTGACTCGAAGCCCCGTTTGTGAAGCATGGGCCGCATCGATATTCGGTGCGGTCTTTTGCTATGTGCTACACAATGGGGACGGGGACCAAGATGCCGCCCTAACGTTGCCGATGACCGTGAGAAAACTGGAGGCCAGCTGACGATGAATGCTTATGATGTGATTGTGATTGGAGCAGGCCCCGGTGGCTACGTGACCGCGATTCGTGCCGCCCAACTCGGCTTCAAGACGGCAATCGTCGAACGCGAGCATCTCGGCGGCATCTGCCTCAACTGGGGCTGCATCCCGACCAAGGCCTTGCTGCGCTCGGCCGAGATCTATCATCAAGCGACTCACGCGGCCAATTACGGTCTTAAGCTGAACGGCACGGTCGAGGTCGACACCGCCGCGATCGTCAAGCGCTCGCGCGGCGTCTCCGCGCAATTGAACGGTGGCGTTGGCTTTCTCCTCAAGAAGAACAAGGTCGATGTCATCTGGGGCGAAGCCCATATCGACAAGCCGGGCACGATCAGCGTCAGCGAAACCAAGAAGAAAATCGTCCAGCCGCAGAACCCTGTCCCGAAGGGGACCAAGGGAGCCGGCACATACGACGCCAAGCACATCATCGTCGCAACCGGCGCCCGGCCGCGTGTACTGCCCGGCATCGAACCGGATGGCGATCGAATCTGGACGTACTTCGAAGCCATGGTTCCTGCGACGATGCCCAAATCCTTGATCGTCATGGGTTCTGGCGCGATCGGGATCGAATTTGCCTCGTTCTTCAAGACACTCGGCACCGACGTCACCGTAGTCGAACTGCTCCCACAAATCCTGCCGGTCGAAGACGCCGAAGTCGCGGCCCTCGCGCGCAAGGCGTTCGAGAAGCAGGGCATGAAAATCCTCACGGATGCCAAGGTAGAGAAGGTCGAGAAAACGGGCGAGGGAGTCAGGGCGACCATTGCCGCCGGCGGCAAGATCCAGACCATCGAAGCGGAACGCCTCATCTCTGCGGTCGGCGTCCAGGGCAACGTCGAGGGTCTTGGCCTCGAAGACCTGGATGTGGAGCTGGACCGCGGCACGATCGTCACGGACGGGCTCGGCCGGACCAACGTCGAAGGCATATACGCCATCGGCGACGTCGCCGGGCCACCGATGCTCGCACACAAGGCCGAACATGAGGGCGTCATCTGCGTCGAAACGATCAAAGGCCTCGACACACATCCGATGGTGAAGACGCAGATTCCGGGCTGCACTTATTGCCATCCGCAAATCGCCTCGGTCGGACTCACCGAAGCCAAAGCGAAGGAGGCCGGCCACGAGATCAAGGTCGGCCGTTTCCCGTTTATGGGCAACGGCAAGGCAATCGCGCTT
>JAHJQI010000007.1 GCA_018819265.1 Alphaproteobacteria bacterium | reverse complement strand
TTCTGGATCAAACATTTGATTCCCGGGTGGAGGTCGTCAAATGTTTGTGAATCCAGAACACAATCAAAAGGTTGCCTAGTGTTCCGGGCTGACATTCAGGTTCCCGGCAGGGAACCATATGTCAGAGTCGGAGCACTAGTGTTCTGGATCAAACATTTGATTCCCGGGTGGAGGTCGTCAAATGTTTGTGAATCCAGAACACAATCAAAAGGTTGCCTAGTGTTCCGGGCTGACATTCAGGTTCCCGGCAGGGAACCATATGTCAGAGTCGGAGCACCAGCTGACGCGGCAAACAGTGCGCGGCTTCGCGGAGGAGAAGGCCCATGGCGCGCCTGAGCCTCTCCGAGCGCGCCCGCGTCACCAGGCTTGCCGCCGAACGCGCGCGCCGCCGCATCGTTTCGCGCGCCTTGTATTCGCGGCTATTGCGCTGGCGCTACGGGTCCACCGTTGCCGACCAGCTCCTCATCATTCCACAGGATCTGCGCACCCGCGACCCGAGTTTCTGGCAGGAGATCCAGGTCGGCCAGTTCGGGCTCGCCGGTTCGCTGGCCATCCTCGACGGCGAATCGCCCTTCAGCGTGCGGCCGCCGAGCCAGGCCTGGGGACGTGCGCTGCACGGCTTCGGCTGGTTGCGGCATCTCGAATCCGCCGAAGACGACGAGGCGCAGGAAGCCGCCCGCCGGCTGGTGGTCGAATGGACCGCGAAATACCGTGGCGGTGGCGGCGGCCTGCCCTGGCGCCCGGAAGTCATCGCCCGGCGGCTTTTCTCGTGGATTACGCACGCCGGGTTCCTCCTTGAAGACGCGGATGCCAGAAGCTACGACGCCATCTCCGAAAGCCTCGGCTTCCAGCTCGTGCGGCTGTCCGCGTCTTGGCGCACCGCCCCCGTCGGTCCGCCCCGGCTGTTGTCGCTTATGGCGATCGTTCTCGGCGACCTGACGATTGCCGATCACGAGCGCCAGCTCGCTGACGCCGAACGCCTGCTGGCCAGCGAACTGGCCCGCCAGATTTTGCCCGATGGGGGCCACATCAGCCGCAATCCGGCGCTGCTCGTCGAACTCCTGCTCGACCTCCTGCCGCTCAGCCAGTGTTTTGTCGCCCGCAACCGGCCGGTGCCGAAGGAGATGTCGTCAGCCATTCGCCGGGCACTCGGCATGCTGCGCTATATGCGCATGGGGGACGGCTCGCTGGCCCGCTTCAACGGCACCGGCCTCGCCGACCCAGCGCACATTGCTACCGTGCTCGCCTATGGAGCCGGAAACGGCCGGGCGCAGATGGAAAAGGCGCCTGACAGCGGCTACGCGCGTATCGAGGCCGACCGCACGCTCGTCATCTGCGATGTCGGTGCAGCCCCGCCGCTCGAATTCGCTGGCACCGCGCATGCCGGCTGCCTGTCGTTCGAGCTGAGCCATGGCCCATACCTCATTCTCGTCAACGGCGGCGCGCCCCGCGCTCGCGAGACCGAGTGGATGACGAAAGCCCGCGCGACGGTTTCCCACAACACGCTTTGCCTCGGCGAGAAGTCGTCCTCGAAAATGGTCCGCCACCCGTTCCTTGAAGACCTGGCCGGCGCCTATCCGATCCGTTACCCCAACGTCGTTTCCTGGGAACTCACCGTTCCCGGCGTAGACGCCAGCTCCAGTTTCATCCTGAAAGCCCGCCACGACGGCTACGTGCATCGCTTCGGATTGATCCACGAGCGCACATTGCGCCTGTCGACTGCCGGCCTTCGCCTGGAGGGTGTCGACCGTATCGGCGGCAGAACCGCTTCGGTCCGATTGAAGAAGGACCTGCCCTATTCGCTCCACTTCCACCTGCATCCCGAGGTCGGCGTATCGGAACTGTCGGACGAGGGTTACCTCCTCCTCGATCTGCCCGATGGGACAGCATGGCGTTTCCGCGCATCAGGCGCCAGGCTGACCGTCGAGGACGGCATTTATTTCGCCGACTCGACCGGCCCGCTGCGCACCCGCCAGATAGTTCTGCGCGGCACGACTTTCGGCGAAACCGAGATCACCTGGTCGCTGACGGGTAACTGAACGGCGGACGCATGCGTATCAAGTCCGACCATCTTCCCCATCTGTCGCGTTTCGCCGGTCCGCCGGCCTATGCTACTCAAGGGATGAACGATAGGCTTGCCACTCAAGAAGAAAGACGAAGACAGAACATGTCCGAGACGCCGCGCAAAATCGCAAGAGCTCTGCTGTCCGTTTCCGACAAGACCGGCCTGCTGCCGTTCGCGCACGCACTGGCGCAGATGGGCGTGGAGCTTGTATCGACCGGCGGCACCGCCAATGCGCTGAAGACCGCCGGCCTAATGGTCCGCGATGTCTCCGATCTGACCGGCATGCCGGAGATGATGGACGGGCGCGTCAAGACGCTGCATCCGAGCGTCCACGGTGGTCTGCTGGCCATGCGCGATAATGCAGCGCATCAGGCCGCCGCAGCCGAGCACGGCATCGTCCCGATCGATTTGCTCGCGGTCTCGCTCTATCCCTTCGAGGAAACGCTTGCCGCCGGCGGCGATTTCGACGCCCTGATCGAGAACATCGACATCGGCGGTCCGGCGATGATACGCGCTGCCGCAAAGAACCATGACGGCGTCACCGTCGTCGTCGATCCCGCCGATTACGACCGCGTTCTGGCTGAACTCCATGCCAACGGCGGCGCCACGCGTCTGCCGCTCCGCCGCGCGCTCGCCGCCAAGGCCTATGCGCGCACGGCGTCCTATGATGCGGCAATCAGCACATGGATGGCCGGCGTCACGGGAGACACCGCCCCGGCCTGGCGGACTTTCGGCGGCCGCTTGGCGCAAGTCACACGGTATGGCGAGAATCCGCATCAGACGGCAGCCTTTTATACCAGCGGCCAGCAACGCTACGGCATTGCCACGGCCGTCCAGCATCAGGGCAAGGAACTCTCCTACAACAACCTCAACGACACCGACGCGGCATTCGAGCTGGTCGCCGAATTCCCGTCGGAAGCCGCCGCCGCCGTTGCCATTATCAAGCACGCCAACCCCTGCGGGGTCGCAACCGGCGCGACCTTGAAGGACGCCTACCTGTTGGCGCTACGCTGCGATTCCGTCAGCGCCTTTGGCGGCATCATCGCTGTCAACCGCGAGATCGACGAGGATGCGGCGCGCGAGATGACGAAGATCTTCACCGAAGTGGTCGTCGCCCCCTCGGCAACCGAGGCTGCTCGCGCGGTGTTTGCCGAAAAGAAGAACCTGCGCCTGCTGACGACCGGCGGATTGCCCGATTCCCGCGCTGCGGGCCTGATGGCCCGTTCGGTGGCCGGCGGCATGCTGGTTCAGTCGCGCGACAACGCCGTCGTCGACGACATGGATCTCAAGGTCGTCACCGAGCGCGCTCCGACTGAAGCCGAACTCGCCGATCTCAAGTTTGCTTTCAAGGTCGCCAAGCACGTCAAGTCAAACGCCATCGTCTACGCCAAGGCCGGCGCCACGGTGGGCATTGGCGCAGGCCAGATGAGCCGCGTCGACTCGACCCGCATCGCCGCCTGGAAATCCGCCGATGCCGCCAAGGCTGCGGGACTGGAAACGCAACTCTCCCAAGGCTCCGTCGTCGCCTCCGATGCGTTCTTCCCGTTCGCCGACGGCTTGATCACGGCAGCCGAGGCGGGCGCGACGGCGGTTATCCAGCCGGGCGGTTCGATGCGCGACGAAGAAGTCACCGCCGCCGCCAACGAGCGCGGCCTCGCCATGGTCTTCACCGGCACCCGGCATTTCAGGCATTAGGCAGGGTATGGGAGGTGAAACGATCTTCATCTTGAGCCAAAATATAGCCTCCTAGGGGTAGGTTACACCGAAAGACGAACTTCTCCACCCGAGCGGAATTTGACGAGTACCGCTTATGCAGCCCTAGAGGACTATCTCTCAAGAGCCGGCCAACTTGTGCTATTTCTTGCCCAGTGCGTCGTTTTTGATCTTCGCAAACTCGGCATCAGTTAGTATCCCTTGCTGGTGCATCTCATGCGCGGACCTGAGGTCGGTTAGAGAGCCAGCAGCCCCGCCACTTTTATATGACTTGAAGGCCATATACCAACATATGGGCAAGCTGATTGGCCAGAGCGGAATTAACAGTCCAGCGATAAACCAAATTACGGTGTTACCTTTGATAGTATTCGCTTGTTCCACTTTACACCCCTGGAAATTGACTGAACGACCATCACTCAGATATCAAACGGCAGAGTGCTGATCAACAATATTGTAGTGCTCCGTGACGACGTGACGGGTGAGGAAATCGGACCAACATGATTTGTATATCAGGTGTCCGGAGCGTCGGAAAAGAAACGATTCGATGCGCAGATCAACGGGACTGCCTGGGGTCCAGCCTATCGGTGGCCAGCTCCGAATACGGGAGGGTTCAGCGTGGCAGCCGCCGCTGAGGACGACGCGCTTGCCCCAGTCACGTTGCGCCCCTTCACGCCCGTCGATTGGCCGCGCCTGCTGAAATGGCTGCGCGATCCAGCCGTCGAGCGTTGGTGGGGAAGCCCGTCCTCCTCGGAGGCCGGCATACGGCTGGTGCTGGAGACCACCTCCGCACTCGGCCGCATGATCGAGGTCGCTGGCCGGCCGGTGGGCTACACTCATGCCATAGATGCGGCATGTTGGGGCGAACAATTGCCAGACGTCCTCCCGCAATGGACGTGGGACGTCGATATTTTCATCGGCGAGCCGGAATTTCGTGGCCGCCACGTCGGCGAGGCCGCACTCGACCTGTTGGCCGACGAAGTTTTCTCGACGACGTTCGCAATGGCGCTCAGCGTTTTCGTTTCGGTGCGCAATGAATCCGCCGTGCGCGCCTATGAGCGAGCCGGCTTCAAATGGGTAACGGTCTGGGAAGACTCGGTCGCCGGGCCGGAGTGGCTGATGCTACGCAAGAGACCAACGAAAAACGGCGGTCCGCCCGTTGGGGCTGAACCGCCGTGAAACCCTGGCTCAAGTGCTCCTTGGAAGGAGGACCGATCCAAGAGATCGATCAGATGATGTCGATCTCGGCCGGGAGGTAGCTGGTGACTTCGAGACCGACTTCCTGCTCACGAACCTGCGGCTTGCTCCAAACTTTCATGGACTTTATCTCCTGGGTTGATCGAACACTGTCGTTCGCTGCAACCGATATAGTGACGATTTCCTCGCCCGTGAAATCGATTTTTGAAAACCGATAGATAAGCAAACCTGATAGATGTAACGTTATCCCATAAGCTTCGTTATGTTATTTCATTTCATCTAGCGGCTGTCGCTGGCCCGCATGGGGTCCGTTGCGAGCAACGCGAATTGACGCCGGCCGGGAAACAGCAGGGCCCTCGATACATTGCTGCCATGCGCATCGAGACTTCGGTTATAGGCCTCCGCCGCCGCGTTGTAGGCGTGCAGCGCACCTTCTGCGCGCATCAGGGCCGCGACGCATTCCTTGTGAAGGCCCCTGAGCTTCCAGGCCAGCCCTGCGGACGCCGGCGACGCCAGCGTCTCGGCCATGTCCTTTAGATGCGCCAGCAGGACGGCGCGTGCCGAACCGTAGGCTGTCACCTTTCCGGAATCGCTGAGGTCGACGCGGTTCGAACGGCTCATGTGGCGCAGGGCTTCTGTGCGATCGATGGGTTCTTTTTCGCTCGGCGATCGGCGCCAGACTGTGGCCAGCCTGTCGGCAAGCGAGATGGCGATGCGGTCGGCGGCCCTGAGGGCGGCCCAACTGGCGCGAACTTCCCGGTCCTGGCGTGCGAGATCGCCGCCCCAGCAACCGCCAAGGCCGACGAGGATGAACGCCAGGATCAGGCGCAAGCACCATGTTGAAATGCCCGACACTCCACGCAACCCTTCGCGAATGATTATTGCCACTTCGTATAGGATCTATCCCGACGACGACAACTCGTTCTGGAATTCGTGGCTAACCTGAAATTTTCGCCATCCATGCGAAAGGGCCGCAAAGATCCATGAATCCGAGAGAAGCATTTGCTTCTGACCCCGAGGCTGCCATATTCCCCGCGCATTTGAATGCCTGTCAGGATCGGGCGTGGCCGTGCGGGGCGTCTGACCGTTGGTTCCAGCCCGCCGCAACTCGTCTTGCAACCAAGCGTCACATGCAAAAGCCAAACCAGAATCATAGAGTTGCTAGTGCTCCGGTACTGACATTTGCTTCCCGGCGCGGCTGGGTTGCGAGCAAATGTCAGAACCATGAGGAACACTAGGATCAGGGGGATACGGGAAATATGAGAAACACCATCGCGGTGATGAACACGAAGGGCGGCGTCGGCAAGTCGACGCTGGTGCTGGCGTTGGCCGAGACGCTGGCCGCCGAGCATCGCAAGAACGTGCTCGTCATCGACAGCGACGCGCAGGCCACCGTCTCCAACATGTTGATGACTGTGAACGACCTGTTCCGCCTGCAGCGCGAAGGTCTGACCATCGTCGATTTTCTCGTCGCCCGGGTGTTGCGCGAGGAAGAGGCCAAATGGTCGGATTTCGTGATCCGCGATGTTTCCGACATCGACGATGCGCGCTCCGTGTATCTGATGCCGAGCGACATGCAACTCACCCTTTTCGAGCGCGAAGTCTCCAAGGAGGGCGCCCACGGCCGCCTGCGCACGACCATTGCCGAAGTCCTCGACGCGGTCCGCGACGTCTTCGACATTATCCTGATCGATTGCCCGCCGGGCCTGTCGGTGCTGACCGAAAGCTGGCTGCGCGAAGCCGATTTCCACATTTCGCCGACCAAGGCCGATTACGTCTCGGTTTGCGGGCTCGAGGTCTTTCGCCGCTTCAAGTCGCTCAATCCCGAGATGGGTTTTGCCGAGAACATGGGCGTCATGATCAACATGCGCGATCAGGCGTCCGAAACCGACGGCGAATATATCAAGTGGCTCAAGAACAATCCCGCCAACCGCTGCTTCGAAGCCGTCGTTCCCCGCGTCAATTCCCTGCAGGAAGCGGCCCGCTTCCAGTCCCAGCACCGTTCGTACGGCGCCAAGTATCCAGGCTCCGTCGGCAAGGCGATCCGCGCGCTCAGCGCCGAAGTTCTGGCGCGAATGACGGCAGTTCCGGCCCGCGCCGAGCCGCCGGCCATGGCCGACAACGCCAACGCGGCTGAGGCCGCCGCGCACAGCCGCGCCGCCAGTTGATCTGGCGGTCACACACGTTCGAGGATGTTTTGAAAGAAAATGGAGCGGATGACGCGATTCGAACGCGCGACCCTCACCTTGGCAAGGTGATGCTCTACCCCTGAGCTACATCCGCTTGGATTTCGCACTGCATGGGTGTCGGCAGCGCGTGAGGCACGTCTTATGGCGCAACTCCCGGCGGAATTCAAGCCCGCTGAACCGGCTATGTCAAAGGCCCGCCAAAACCGGGTTTTTCAGGGGCGCACATTGGCGCGGCACACAGCAGATGCTATGCGGGTTGGCAGTTTTTCGCCCCGAAACCTAAATCCGAAGCGAGCCAGATGTCCGCCGCGCCCAAAACCCGCCCCGAGCTTTTCGACAGGTTGCGCGAACTCGGATTTCCCACCACGACCATCGACCACCCCGCAGTTTTCACGGTTGCCGAGAGCGAGGCCCTCGAGCGCGACATTCCGGGCGGCCACACCAAGAACCTCTTCCTGAAGGACGCCAAGGGCCGGCTGTTCCTTGTCGTTGCGAAAAGTTCGACGCCCGTCGATCTCAAGGCGCTGCCGAAGACGCTTGGTTGCGCGCGTCTCAGCTTCGGGAGACCGGAGCTCTTGATGGAGGTGCTGGGCGTCACGCCCGGGTCCGTCACGGCCTATTGTCTGATCAACGATCCAGATCAGCGCGTTACCGTCGTCGTCGACGCGGCGCTGATGCAACACGATACGATCAATTGCCACCCGCTGGAGAACACGGCGACAACCAGCATTGCCCGCGATGACCTGTTGGCTTTCATGCGCGCCTGCGGCCATGTCCCCCGCATCGAAGTCCTTCCGGCCTGAAGTCGCTTCGAAACGGGGTTTTACGAGGTTCGTGCGTTCTAGTACCCGCTTTCAGAAGTTCGTGAGTCATTCGCGGCAACCACACTGACGAACTTCTGAAAGCAGAGGGTACTAGTAGAATATTGAATCTAGTACCGCTTTTCGATCAGAAGTCCCTGAAAGCGGTTGACTGGTACGACACAGGGACTTCTGATCGGGCGGTACTAGGCGCTACCATCATGGGCGCCGGTAAGTTGGCTGATTTCGTCGAACACCGGCCGTGCAAGTGTTCGGAGAGCTGAAGGAGTTGAGCGATGAATGCATTGGTCCCCGCGAAAAATGCGCCGGTGTCGAAGCCGGCACCAGCAGGAGGAAAACAGTTCCCCTACGCTTTGATCGGCTACGGCATCATCATTACGGTCTTCGGCGTGTTCGGCGCGTGGTCGGCTTTTGCCAAGCTCGACAGCGCTGTGATTGCTTCAGGATCGGTGGCGGTGGAAAGCAACCGCAAGAAGATCCAGCACTACGAAGGCGGCATCGTCCGCGAAATCCTCGTCAAGGAAAACCAGGCCGTCAACAAGGGCGACCTGCTGTTCAGGCTCGATCCGCTGCAGGCCGAAGCGCAGGCGGAATTGTTGCGCGGCCAGATCGATGGAGCGCTCGCGCTCGAAGCGCGGTTGATCGCCGAGCAGGAAAAGGCCGACGCGATTGCCTTCCCGAAGGAGCTGCTTGACCGCTCCGGCCGGCTGTCGACGCGCAAGAACATGATCGACCAGGAGCGGCAGTTCAAGGAACGGCGGGCGTCGGTGCAAGGGCAAATCGGAATACTCGAGAGCCGCATCGAACAGCTCGAGCGCACGATCGCCGGTCTTGATGCGATAATGGTTTCAACCGAGGGTCAGATCAAAAGCATCAAGGAAGAGTACGAAAAGGTCTCGAGCCTGGCCGAGCGTGGCTACTATCCGGTGAACCGCCTGAAATCGATGGAGCGCGAAATCTTCTCGCTCGAGGGCCGGCTGGGTCAGACTGTCGCCGATATCGCCCGCAACGAAAACGGGATCGGAGAAGCGAAACTGCAAATCCTGCAGACGCAGCAGAAATTCCAGGAGGAAGTCTCGGACGCGCTGCGTGAGGTTGGGGTGCAGATCCCAGAACTGCAAGAGCGCCGCAGAATGGCCCAGGATATCGTCAACCGCCTGGAAATACGCTCGCCGCTTTCCGGCATCGTGCAGAACCTGCAGGTGCACACGGTCGGTGGTGTCGTGCGCGCTGGTGAGCCGCTGCTCGAACTGGTGCCGATCAATGACGTGCTGCACCTGGAGGTGCGCATCAATCCCGTCGACATCAACCATGTCAAAATCGGAAGCGATACAGAAGTTCGTTTTCCGGGCTTCAAGAGCCGCACGCTGCCGCTGATCCTTGGCCAGGTGCGCAGCGTTTCGCCCGACCGCATCACGGATCCGGCAACCAACGAGCCCTACTATCTCGGCATCGTGGAAGTACAGGATTCGCAGATTCCGGAGGAATACAAGGGGAAACTGACCGCCGGGATGCCGGCGGATCTCTTTATAGCCACCGGCGAGCGGACTGTGGCGGACTATCTGTTGTCGCCGTTTACAGATGTCGCCCGTAAGTCGCTGCGCGAATTGTGATTTTTGATGCGACGAGCCGGGGCGCCGGATGGTGACCCCGGGTATACCAGACGCGAAACTGATCCAATTTGCCAAGTGTCCATAGAATCTCATTTCTGTAAAAGATCAGTTGCCACGGACCGGTTATGTATGTATTTTACTTTATAACCCGCAAGTGCTTCCTAGTCGTCCGAAACGGGCGGCATTTGCGATAATTGGGTGGGCGCTAACAAATGGTCTTGAGCAATGTATTCCAATCCGCAGAAGCGACAGGATACGCAGACGCAGGAATTGCGTAAATCGGCAGGTAAATGGCTTCGGGAGCTGCGCGAAGCGCAGGGGCTCTCGCAAAGGGAACTTGCCCAGCAAGTCGGCGTCGAATACTACACCTTCATCTCTCAGCTTGAGACTGGCCGTGGCCGTATCCCGCCGGACAAGTATCGCGTCTGGGCCGATGCGCTCGGACTGCCGGTACGCGATTTCGTGCGGCATCTCTTCCAGTTCTACGATCCGATCACTTTCGATATCCTGTTCAGCGATGAGTCGGCGTCGGTCGTGCGAAAGAAGCGTTCACCACCAGTTGTCAAAACGAGCTGACGCGCGGTTATCGACCCGGCGCCCCACTCGGCAAGCCGGTGTCGAGCCAGCTGTCAAAACGAGCTGACGCGCGCTTGGATCGACGGGTTGGGTGGCCAGAGCTTGTTTGGAAGCAAACGTGGACACGGTGTCTTGCCACCTGCCAACCGCGCGACCCGGTCAGGGCCCTGAAACATTCGCGTCGACACTTTGAGCACACTGCCGCGTTGTTGCGGTGGCGCAGGCAAGCTGCGGAAAATTACTCGGCCACCATTTCGAAATCTCCATCTGAAATTTGGACCGGCTTTGTACTCGACAGGTCGCGCCTTCTGGCATATGGTATGCCAGAAGGCGCGACATTCTGTCGTTGGCAGCCTCCGACCTGCATTGCAGTGTAGGCAATCCTCGCGTTTCAGTGCGAATTGCTGGTGACGGCCAGCCTGAAACCGCCGGGTTGCGTAAGGGTGGGGCCCGCAAATGCGGGCATCATCGAGGTGCAGCCGATGCCAGCGGCCGAGTCCCCGGAAAGAATGCGCCATAAAGGGAGGTGCGGCGATGCTGTTGCACGAATTCCAAGCCAAGAAACTTTTGCGGGGCTTTGGGATCAGCGCGCCCATGGGCCAAATCGCGGCGAGCCCGACGGAGGCGCAGGAGGCCGCCGAGCGGCTCGGCTGCCGCCGGTACGCCGTCAAGGGGCAATTGCTGGTCAGCGACCGGCGCCAGCATGACGCCATCCGCTTTGCATCGAGCCCTTCAGAGGTTGCAGAACAGGCACGCAAGCTCATCGGGCAACGCTTCAAAATCAGCGAGGGGCAGCTTCCCGATCAAGTCATCCATCAGGTTCTGGTCGAAGAATTCGTCGAGGCAGCGCGTGAACTCTACGTCGCAGTGACGCTCGACAGGGCCGCGGGCAGGGTGGTTCTCTTCGCTTCCGCGCAGGGCGGATCAGGCATCGAGGAGCGGGCCCGCGCTCGGCCGGAAGCGATTCACCGGCGCGACCTCAGATTATCGGCGATGAAGGCGGTCGGCGATTTCGACGGACTTGCCGCTGCCGTCTGCCCCGAGCCGGGCCTCGCCATGGCACTCGCCGAGGTCTGCCGCAATCTTGCCGCGGCATTCGTTGCAAGCGATGCGGTGCTCGTCGACATCAATCCTCTCGTTCTCACCGCGGACCGGCAACTCGTGGCGGTCGACGCGAAGGTGACAGTCGACGACAACGCGCTTTACCGGCGGCCCGAGCTTGCCGCCTTGCGACTTGAAAACGAGCGGCTGGAACGCGACCGCAGCGAACTCGAGGCGCAGCGCTACCAGATGAATTTTCTCAGTCTCGAAGGTGAGATCGGCGTCGCCGTCAATGGCGCCGGGCTGGCGCTTGCCACTCACGATCTTATCGTCGATCACGGCGGGCGGCCCTCCAATTTCATGGATATCCGGACGACGGCGACCAGCCTTGACATTGCCCACGGTTTCGAAATGCTGCTGGCAAACCCGCAAACCAAGGCGATGCTGGTCAATGTGCACGGCGGCGGCATGCAGCGCTGCGATACCATCGCCGAAGGATTGGGGATCGCATTGAGGCGGCGGCCGCGCAAGCTACCGATCGTGATCCGCATGGCCGGAAACAATGCCGACTTCGCGCGTACTGTATTGAGGAATAACGGAGTTCAATTTTATCAAAGCGCGACGATGGAGCAGGCTGCCCAGAAGGTCGTGGAGCTTTGCAGGAAGGAGGCGGCGTAGTGGCGATCCTGATTACGCCGGACATGAAGGTCCTCTGCCAGGGAATGACGGGGCGTGCCGCGACGTTCCATTGCGGTCGCATGCAGTCGTACGGGACGAGGCTCGTTGCCGGCGTAACGCCCGGAAAGGGCGGCCAGCGGCACCTCGATCTGCCGGTCTTCAACACGGTTGCGGAGGCCGTCGAAGCAACGGGTGCTGATGCAAGTATCGCGTTCGTGCCGCCCGATCGGGCGGCGGCGGCGATCATCGAAGGGATCGAAGCGGAATTGGCGCTCATCGTGTGTGTTACGGAACGCGTGCCGGTTCTCGATATGGTTCGCGTGCGTCAGGCGCTCGAAGGTTCGGCGACGGTGCTGATCGGGCCGAACTCCCAAGGGCTGCTGGCGCCCGGGGTCGCGCAACTGGGGGTCATGTCGACGGTGGACGCCAGGCCGGGGCGGATCGGCATTGCGTCGCGGTCGGCGTCGCTAACGAGTGAAATCGTCGCGCAGACGACCGCGGCGGGACTCGGGCAATCGGCTACCGTCGGGGTCGGCGGGGATCCTGTGCATGGAATTTCGCTCGCCGAATGCGTTGCACGTTTTATCGATGATCCGGACACCGACGGCATCATCATCGTCGGTGAAATCGGCGGTTCGGAAGAAGAAGACGTTGCTGAACTGGTGGCACGGATGCGCCCGACGAAGCCGATCGTGGCCCTCGTTGCGGGTCGGCACGCGCCGCCGGAACGGCGCATGGGACATGCCGGAGCTTTGGCGACGGGTGGACTAGGTTCGGCAAAGGCGAAGATCGACGCCTTGCAATCTGCCGGAGTCATTATAGCGCCGCACGCAGGAAGCATCGGGGAAACGATGCGCGCGGCACTCAACTGAAGGGGCGACCATGAGCAATAAGAAATCCAACGGCGGCGGCGATGGCCGTCCCGGTGGGCGGCGTGCGATCCATCCCGGAGCGGGGCGCCGGAAGGCTGTTCCATTTCCGAAGGGACGCATTCACGATCCGGCCGAAGCCGAGGCCGTCAGAGTGCTGATCGGGGCCGGTCCCTATCAGCGTGCGTTGCTGATCGAATACCTGCACAAGATCCAGGATGCCGAGGGTTGCCTGCCTGCGGGTCACCTGCATGGCCTCGCCGACCTGATGAAGATCGCGATGGCCGAGGTCTACGAGGTCGCGACTTTCTATGCTCATTTCGATGTCGTTCCCGATGCCGCAGAACGGCCCGCGAAGACGACCATTCGCGTCTGCGACAGCCTTTCCTGCATGATGGCTGGAGCCGAAGAACTCATAGCGGCGCTGCAGTCGGAAGACATGCCGGGGGTCCGCGTGGTGCGGGCGCCGTGCATCGGTTCGTGCCATACGGCGCCGGCCTGCCATGTCGGCCATCACCATGTCGATCACGCCACGGCGGAAAAGGTCAAGGAACTCGCTACCGGCGGCCATGTGCACACGGAAATACCGGCGTACCAGACGCTCGGCGATTATATCGAAACGGGCGGATACAAGGTTCTGCGAGCCTGTCTCGCTGGGGAAAAAGCGGTCGACGAAATCATCACGACGCTGTCGGACGGTGGCTTGCGCGGCCTTGGCGGCGCCGGTTTCCCGACGGGGCGCAAATGGACGTTCGTTCGTGCCGAGAAGGGGCCGCGGTTCATGGCGGTCAACGGCGACGAAGGCGAACCCGGCACGTTCAAGGACCGCCACTACCTTGAAACGCGCCCGCACCAGTTCCTCGAAGGCATGCTGATCGCGGCCTGGGCCGTCGAAGCGCAGGAAGTCTTCATCTACATGCGCGACGAATATCCTGCCGTGCTGAAGATCCTTGCCGACGAGATACCGAAGCTCGAAGCCGCCGGGCTGATCCCGAATACCAAGGTGAGCGTGCGCCGCGGCGCGGGAGCCTACATCTGCGGCGAAGAAAGCGCGATGATCGAGTCGATCGAAGGCAAGCGCGGCCTGCCTCGGCATCGTCCGCCCTATGTTGCCCAGGTCGGCATCTTCAACAGGCCGACGCTCGTCAACAATGTCGAGACGCTCTATTGGATTCCGCAGATCATCGAAAAGGGCGCGGAGTGGTTTGCCTCGCAGGGCAAAGGCGAATCGAAGGGGATGCGTTCCTATTCGGTGTCCGGACGGGTCAAAAACCCCGGCGTCGCGCTGGTCCCGGCGGGAGTGAGCGTGCGCGAACTTATCGAACATTGCGGCGGCATGCTGGACGGGCACAAGTTCAAGGGCTACCTACCGGGCGGCGCCTCGGGCGGGATTCTGCCGGAATCGATGGGCGACCTGCCGCTCGACTTCGGCCAGCTGGAAAAGTACGGCTGCTTCGTTGGCAGCCACGCCGTTGTCATCCTGTCCGACAAGGACGATATGAAGGCAGTGGCGTTGAATTTGATGCGCTTCTTCGAGGACGAAAGCTGCGGGCAGTGTACGCCGTGCCGCAACGGAACCGAAAAGGCCGTGCAGCTTATGGCTCGCGAGGACTGGGACCAGCCTTTGTTGAAGGATCTGGCCCAGGTGATGAGCGATGCGTCGATCTGCGGATTGGGGCAGGCTGCTGCCAACCCCTTGATGAGCGTGATAAAATACTTCCCGAAGGACCTGGAATAAAGGGTTTCACGGTTCCCACCACCGCGCCGCGAGTCCTGACGACCGTGGTTGCGGTCACGTGAAATCCTCCCAATGCGATGACAGCCGAGGCTTACAATGACCGACAAGATCACTTTTGAGCTCGACGGCCGGATGGTCGAGGCCGATCCGGGCGAGACGATCTGGCAGGTGGCCAAGCGCGAAGGGGTGACAATCCCTCACCTGTGCTGGCTGCCGCAACCGGGATATCGCGCGGACGGCAACTGCCGGGCATGCATGGTGGAGGTCGAGGGCGAACGCGTGCTGACGGCCTCGTGCCAGCGCAAATGCGCCAACGGCATGAAGGTCAAGTCGGCCAGCGAGCGGGCGAAGAAATCGCGCGAGATGGTGTTTGAGCTGCTGATCGCCGATCAGCCCGAGCGCGAGACCAGCCACGATCCGACGTCTTCGTTCTGGAACTGGGTCGACGACATGGGGATTGCGGCTTCGAGCCGTTATCCGCGTGCCGACCGCCCCGCGCCCGACAAAACGCATGCGGCAATCGCCGTCAACCTCGATTCCTGCATCAACTGCGGATTGTGCGTGAGGGCCTGCCGCGAAGTTCAGCATAACGACGTTATCGGCATGGCTTACCGCGGTCATGGCGCGCGACCGGTGTTCGATTTCGACATCGGCATGGGGCAATCCACGTGCGTTGCGTGCGGCGAATGCGTGCAGGCGTGCCCGACGGGCGCGCTGATGGAAGCCAACCTGCTCGATGAGAAGGGTACGCGCGTCCATTTCGAGGACAAGAGCATCGATACGCTGTGTCCCTATTGCGGCGTCGGCTGCCAGACGCGGGTGCACGTCAAGGACAACAAAATTCTTTATGTCGACGGGCGCGACGGGCCGGCCAACGAGAACCGCCTGTGCGTCAAGGGCCGTTTCGGGTTCGATTACATCCACCACCCGGACCGCCTGACGAAGCCGCTCATCCGCCGCGAGGGCGTCGCCAAGGACGCCAATATGCAGCTGGCCAAGGCGGACATCGGAAAGGTCTTCCGCGAAGCGAGCTGGGAAGAGGCGCTGGAGTTCGCGGCCTCGGGTTTGAAGAAAATCCATGACGCGCGCAGCGGGTCGGCGCTGGCCGGTTTCGGCTCGGCGAAAGGTTCCAACGAGGAAGCCTACCTGTTTCAGAAATTCATCCGGCAGGGTTTCGGCACCAACAACGTCGATCATTGCACCAGGCTTTGCCACGCTTCGTCAGTGGCAGCGCTGATGGAAGGCCTCAACTCGGGGGCGGTTACGGCGCCGTTCATGGCGGCTGCCGACAGCGACTGCATGATCGTCATCGGCGCGCGGCCCAACCAGAACCACCCGGTGGCTGCAACCTACCTCAAGGATGCCGCGGCGCGCGGCGCCAAGCTGATCATCATGGATCCGCGCGGTCACGGCGGCGGGCTGGGGCGTTACGCTTCCCACATGCTGCAGTTCAAGCCCGGGTCCGACGTGGCGCTCCTGAACGCCATGCTCAACGTCATCATCACCGAGGGCATGGTCGACATCCAGTATGTTCAGGCGCACACGGAAGGATATGATGCGCTGAAGAAGCGTGTCGCCGAATTCACGCCCGAAGCGATGGAGCCGGTATGCGGGATCAAGGCCGAGACGATTAGAGAAGTCGCACGTCTCTACGCCCGTTCGGAACGCTCGCTGATCTTCTGGGGCATGGGCATTTCGCAGCATACCCACGGTACCGACAACGCGCGCTGCCTCATCTCGCTGGCGCTCGTCACGGGGCATATCGGCCGTCCGGGGACGGGCCTGCATCCGCTTCGCGGGCAGAACAACGTGCAGGGTGCTTCGGATGCCGGCCTGATCCCGATGGTGTATCCGGACTACATCTCAGTCGAAGATCCGGCGGTGCACAAGAAGTTCGAAAAGCTGTGGGGCCGTCCGCTCAATCCCAAGCGCGGATTGACTGTCGTCGAGATCATGGGGGCGATCCATGACGGCGAAATCAGCGGGATGTACATCATGGGCGAAAACCCGGCCATGTCTGACCCGGACGTACAGCACGCCCGCGAAGCCATCGCCGCGCTCGAACATCTCGTCGTGCAGGACATCTTCCTCACGGAAACGGCATGGCATGCGGATGTCGTGCTGCCGGCCTCCGCGCATGCTGAAAAGTGGGGGACGTTCACCAATACCAACCGCCAGGTGCAGATTGCCCGTCCGGTGGTGAGCCCGCCGGGTGAAGCCCGCCAGGACTGGGAACTGATCCAGGCGCTGGCGCAAGGCGTCGGGCTCGACTGGAACTACAATGACGTCAGTGAGGTGTTCACCGAGATGACCACCGTGATGCCGTCGCTCAGCAACATCACCTGGGAGAGGCTGCTGGCCGAGGGCGCGGTGACCTATCCTTGCGACGATCCGGGCAAACCCGGCAACGAGATCATCTTCTCGACGTCGTTCCCGACCAAATCGGGCCGCGCGAAAATCGTTCCGGCCGAACTGCTGGCGCCCGACGAATTGCCGGATGCCGATTACCCGATGGTGCTGACGACGGGGCGCCTGCTGGAGCACTGGCATACCGGTTCGATGACGCGCCGGGCCAGCAATCTCGATTCTTTGGAGCCGGAGGCGATCGCGGCTCTGCATCCCGACGAGCTTGCCAAGATGGGCCTTGCGGCCGGCGATTTCGTCGAGGTCTCGACGCGGCGCGGCTCGATCCGGCTGAAGGCGCGGGCGGAGCGCGATGTTCCCGTGGGGATGGTATTCGTGCCATTCTGCTTCGCGGAAGCATCGGCGAACCTGCTGACCAACCCGAAGCTTGACCCGATGGGCAAGATCCCGGAATTCAAGTATTGCGCCGCCAAGGTCGAAAAGGCCGAGGCGCCGCTACAGGTGGAAGCCGCCGAGTAGGCGACTTCAAGCAAGCGTCGGAAGGCACGGGGACAGGCTTGAATTTGCAAGCCGGTTCCCGGCCAGCACGCATTGAAGTGTCGCAGGCTCGCCGGCGTCCCGGAGAGAAAGGACGCCGCATTGGAGCCAGGTCCGCCGCAACCCGTCGACGAGGCCTTGCAGCGGGCCATGCGGCGGGCCTCGGGGTATCTCAGCGAACTGGATCCCGGCCTGCCACGGCGCAAGCGGGCGGAAATCATCGCCCGCGCGATGCTTACCGTTTTCGAAGTCTACTACGCGCGATCGCGGGAAATCCCGTTCGCGCAGAAGCGGCTGTTTGAGTCGCGCAACTGGCCGGAGACCTTCAAGCTCAGCCTTGAACGCCTGACGATTTACGGGCGCTACCTCAACGCCGTGGTGCCGTTCCTCCACAAGAACTGGCCGCACAACATTCCCGACGAGCGCGGGTTCTGGGTGGAGATCGAGGCAGCCTACCTCGATTTCATTCACGGTCGCTATGAAGCCGACCTGGCGTTCGCATTCCTGCGTTCGACGCGGCGGGTGGTGCGGCAGGGCGAATGGGCGCCGGTCGCCTATCACGCCGGGCGGGATTCGGATGGGCCGGATTACGAGATCGGCCATGACGTGACGCGGACATTTCCCGTCTCGGGCAAGGTCAGCGCCGGGGCGATGGCCAATGTCCTGATGGTTCCGGGATTCGAAGCGCCGTTCCGCGATCTTCATGGCGACGCCCAGCTTCTCGCCGACCGGATCAACGCGGAACTGGAGTGGCGCGAGGCATTCGTCGACAGTCCGGTCGCGATGCAGGTGATCAATGCCGGCTTCTTTCGCAACCGTGGGTGCTATGTCGCCGGGCGGGTCTGGTATGAAACGCCGGCGACGGCAAAAGGCCGGGATGATGGGGCGGGAACAGCCAGCGCGGGCAATGCCGGCGGCGACAAGGCGAAAAGGCGGAGCTTCCTGCCTATCGTCATCGCGCTGTTGAACGAGAAGGATGGTATCTTCGCCGATGCGCTGATTACCGAATCCGACGAGATTCACCGGGTATTCTCCTCGGCGCTCGCGAATTTCCACGTCACCGAGTACGCCTACCACCAGCTCGCCCGCTTCCTGCACGAACTGATGCCGAAGCGGCCGCTCGGGCTCCACTATTCGACGATCGGGTTCAACCATGTCGGCAAGGTCGCCGTAATGCGGGAACTGGTTGGAGAACACAATCGATCGCAGGAACTGATCGACTTCGCGGTCGGTTCGCGTGGAACGGTGGCAATCGGGTTCTCGATGCCGTCGTCGCGGTACGTCATGAAAGTGATCAGGGATACCCCGGCGGAGGGCTACAAGTGGGACACCTTCGAGGGGCCTGACGCAATTCTGAAGAAATACGGGCTCGTCCACGACATGGACAGGGCCGGATCGATGCTCGACAACGTCATGTTCTCGAACGTCCGTCTCGAGCGGTCGTGGTTCACCCCGGAGTTGCTGCAGGAGTTCGCAAATGCTGCCGAGGGGTCGGTGAAAATCCTGCACCGCTACGTACTTTTCAAGCATCTCATCGTGCAGATGAAACTCGTACCGCTGCCGGTCTACCTGAAGAAGGCCAGCGAGGAGGCCGGCCGCCGCGCGATCGAGGAACTGGGCATCTGCATCCAGAACAACGCCGCGGCCAATATCTTCAACAAGGATCTCGACGCGCGCAATTACGGCGTCAGTCGTATCGGCAAGATCTATCTTTTCGACTATGACGCTGTTGAGCCCCTGAGCGGGGTGAAGGTGCGCACCAACGTCGGGCGCTGCGATGGAGAAGAGGACATTCCCGACTGGTTCTTTGAAACCGGGACGATTTTCCTGCCTGAAGAAATGCTGGTCGGTCTTCGGCTGGAGGATCCGGAATTGCGGCGCTACTTCCGCGATGCCAACGCCGAGTTGATGTCGACGGACTATTGGGAGGGGATGCAGCGGGCACACGCGAAAGGCCTGATGCCGAAGGTCCGCTCATACCTCCCGGACCGTAAGCTCAGGCGGGCAGCCGACTCGGCGGCTTAGAATTCATCAGTGCCGGCGACACTTAAATTTGTCAGTCCCGGTGAGACCAGCGCCTGGCGCATAGCATTATTGTAAAAGCGGAGGCCGCATTCTCGTTGAGTCCGATCGGCACTATAGGTCAATATGCGTTTGCTGCAGGTCAATTTCGGTGCACTCACGCTCGCCAGCCCTCATGAGGAATTTCCATGTCGAACGAATATGAGACCGATCCGGCTGAAACCGCCGAGTGGGTCGATGCGATCAACTCAGTCATCGCGTTCGAAGGCACGGGGCGGGCCGACGATATTCTCGAACACGTCGTTGCGACCGCCCGCCGGTCCGGTGCGCACGTGCCGTTTGCCGCCAACACGGCCTATATCAATACCATCGATGTCGACGAACAGCCGCCCTATCCCGGCAACAGGGAACTCGAAAACAAGGTGCGGGCGGCGATCCGCTGGAACGCGGCGGCGATCGTCCTGCGCGCCAACAAGGAAAGCTCCGAACTTGGCGGCCACATCGCCTCGTTCCAGTCGGCGGCGACGCTTTATGCGACCGGCTTCACGCACTTCTGGCACGCGCCGCATGAGGGGCACGGGGGCGATCTCATCTTCGTGCAGGGCCACTCGGCGCCGGGCATCTATGCACGCGCCTTCATCGAGGGCCGGCTTTCGGAAGAGCAGATCCTGAATTTCCGCCAGGAGGTGGACGGCAAGGGGGTCTCGTCCTATCCCCATCCCTGGCTGATGCCGGATTTCTGGCAGTTCCCGACGGTTTCGATGGGACTTGGGCCGCTGATCGCGATCTATCAGGCGCGCTTCCTGAAATACCTCGAGGGTCGCGGGCTGGCCGTTACGACGAACCGGCACGTCTGGCAGTTCTGCGGTGACGGGGAAATGGACGAGCCGGAAAGCCTTGGCGCCATCGGGCTCGCCGGGCGCGAAAGGCTCGACAACCTCATCTTCGTCGTCAACTGCAACCTGCAGCGGCTCGACGGGCCGGTGCGCGGCAACGGCAAGATCATCCAGGAGCTCGAAGCGGATTTCCGAGGCGCCGGCTGGAACGTCATCAAGGTGGTTTGGGGTTCGACCTGGGACGAACTGCTCATGCAGGACACGACCGGCCGCCTGCGGCAACTGATGGAGGAGTGCGTCGACGGCGAATACCAGGACTTCAAGTCGAAGGATGGCGAATACATCCGCAAGCAATTCTTCGGGCGATACCCGGAGACGGCGGCGATGGTGGCGGACTGGTCGGATTCGAAGATCTGGTCATTGACGCGCGGCGGGCATGACGCGGTGAAGGTTCACGCCGCCTATAAGGCCGCCGTCGAGCACCAGGGGCAGCCGACCGTGATCCTGGCGAAAACCGTCAAGGGCTACGGCATGGGTGCGGCTGGCGAAGGCCAGATGATCACCCACCAGCAGAAGAAGATGGGCACCGATTCGCTTCTACAGTTCCGCGACCGTTTCAAGGTGCCGCTCACCGACGAACAGGTGAAGAACGTCGAACTCGTCCAACTCGACGAAAAATCCGATGAGATGAAATATCTGCGCGAACGGCGCAAATCGCTGGGTGGGTATCTGCCGTCGCGGCGCCGGAAGAGCGATGTGGAACTCGTCGTGCCGGATCTCGAGGCCTTCAAGTCGCAACTCGAAGGCACAGGCGAGGGCCGCGAAATCTCGACGACGATGTCGTTCGTGCGCATCCTCAATACGCTGCTTCGCGACAAGTCGCTCGGCCAGCGCGTCGTGCCGATCGTGCCCGACGAAAGCCGCACCTTCGGCATGGAGGGCATGTTCCGCCAGTACGGCATCTTTTCCCAGGTCGGCCAGCTCTACAAGCCTCAGGATGCCGACCAGCTGATGTACTACAAGGAAGACAAATCAGGGCAGATGCTGCAGGAAGGCATCAACGAAGCCGGCGCCATGTCGAGCTGGATCGCGGCGGCGACGAGCTACTCGACGTCGAACTGCCCGATGATCCCATTCTACATCTACTATTCGATGTTCGGCTTCCAGCGCGTCGGGGACCTTGCCTGGGCGGCCGGCGACATGCGGGCGCGCGGCTTCCTGATCGGGGGAACTTCGGGTCGCACGACGCTCAACGGCGAGGGTCTGCAGCACGAGGACGGGCATAGCCACGTGCTGTCGGCGACGATCCCGAACTGCATTTCCTACGATCCGACATTCAACTACGAACTCGCCGTGATCATCCAGAACGGCCTGAAGCGCATGGTCGGGAACCAGGAGGATGTCTACTACTACATCACGGTGATGAACGAGAACTACGAGCATCCCGCCATGCCGGAGGGTGTCGAAGAAGGCATCATCAAGGGCATGTATCTGCTCAAGGCGGCCGATCCCAAGGCCGAGGGTTTCAAGGTGAAGCTGATGGGATCCGGCTCGATCCTGCGCGAGGTGATCGCGGGCGCCGAGCTTCTGGAAAAGGACTTCGGGATCAGTGCCGACATTTACTCGGTGACGAGTTTTACCGAATTGGCCCGCGAAGCGCGGGAGGCGGAACGCTGGAGCATGCTCAATCCGCTCGAGCCGGCACGGGTGCCTTATGTGACGGGTCAGCTCGAAGCCACCGGCGAGGGTCCAGTCGTGGTGTCCACCGACTACATGAGCCTTTACGCCGAACAGATCCGTGCGCACGTCCCGGGCCGCTACAAGGTTCTTGGAACGGACGGCTTCGGGCGTTCGGATTACCGCAAGAAACTGCGCCACCACTTCGAGGTCGACCGCCATTTTGTTGCGGTTGCCGCGCTGAAGGCTTTGGCCGAGGAGAACAAGGTGGCGTCCGCCAAGGTCGCTGAAGCGATTGAGAAGTACGGGATCAACCCGAACAAGCCCAATCCAGTTACAGCTTGAAGAGCAACGTCACCGGGATATCAAGAACGAGGAAGCGCACGAAATGGCACTGATCGAAGTCAAGGTTCCGGATATCGGCGAATTCAATGACATCCCCATCATCGAAATCCTGGTCAAGCCCGGCGACGTGGTAAAGCCGGAAGATCCGATCGTGACGCTGGAAAGCGACAAGGCAACCATGGAAGTCCCTTCGCCGGGTGCGGGACGCGTGGCGGAAGTGCTGGTCAAGGTCGGCGACAAGGTGAGCGAGGGCAGCGCGCTTCTGAAACTGGAGCCGGCTCAAGACGGGGCCAGCAAAGCGGCGGGGGAGAAACCCGCCGAAGCTGCCTCGCCGACGGCGAATGCGGCGAAAGCGGGAGCGGGCGGCAACGGTGCGTCTGTTCCGCCGCCATCGGACGAGGACGCGCCGGCAACCGCATCATCTTCAACGCAGCGCGCAACCGGAATGCCGGTTCCAGCCGACTTCGGAGGCGTGCTCGCCAGCCCGTCGGTCCGGCGTATTGCGCGTGAATTCGACATCAACCTCACGAAGCTGACAGGTACGGGTGAAAAAGGCCGGATCACAAAGGACGACGTCAAGCGGGCGGTTTCGGGAGCCGCCGGGCCGGCTGTCTCGGGCGGGGCGGGCATTCCGGAAATTCCGGCGCAGGATTTCGCCAAGTTCGGCGAAATCGAAACGGTTCCGCTGACGCGCCTGAAAAAATTGTCGGGGCCGGCGTTGCACCGCTCGTGGCTGAATATCCCGCACGTCACCCACACCGACGAAGCCGACATCACGGATCTCGAGGTCTACCGAAAGACGCTCGACTCGGCAGCCAAGGAAAAGGGCTACCGGGTGACGCTGCTGTCTTTCCTTTTGAAAGCCAGCGTCGTCGCGCTCAAAGAGTACCCGGCATTCAACGCGTCGCTGGCGCCGTCGAAAGACGCGCTGATCATGAAGAAATACTACCACCTTGGCATTGCCGTCGATACGCCAGACGGGCTTGTCGTCCCGGTTATCAAGGATGTCGATCGCAAGGGCATCGTCGAGTTGTCGAAGGAGTTGGCCGACGTTTCGGAACGGATGCGCGCCGGCAAGATCACGCCGGCCGACATCCAGGGCGGGACATTCTCGATCTCGTCGCTCGGCGGCATCGGAGGCACCAACTTCACGCCGATCGTCAATGCCCCGGAAGTCGCGATCCTCGGCGTGGTGCGCTCGACCATGAAGCCGGTCTGGGATGGTGAAGAGTTCAAGCCGCGGCTGATGCTGCCGCTGTGCTGTTCCTACGACCACCGCGTTGTCGACGGCGCGCTGGCCGCCCGCTTCACGCGCAAGCTTGCCGACGTGCTGGGCGACGTGCGGCAGCTGGTGTTGTGACGGAGGAAAGTTGACGCGGTCGCGATCGTCGGGCCTGCGCGTTCGTTTGTGCGGGTTTGATTGGGTTCCCGTCGTCCTTGCGAAGCATGGCTCTGGCATGACGCGGGAATGACCATTTTCATTGGCTCAATGCGCCTCGTCCCAGTTGTCGGCGGCCTTGGCGTCGACGTGGATGGGAACGGAGAGCTGCACGGCGGGAAGGCATGAGCCTTCCATCACCTCGCGGGCGACAGCGATGACGTCGCCGGCTTCGGCCTTGCTCGCCTCGAAGATCAGTTCGTCGTGGACCTGCAGCAGCATGCGCGCGGACTTCAGTCCGGCGGCGGCAAGCGCGTGCGGCATGCGCACCATGGCGCGGCGGATGATGTCGGCGGCGGACCCCTGGATCGGTGCGTTGATCGCGGCGCGTTCGAGGAAACCGCGCATCGAGGGATTCTTCGTGTTGATCTCGGGATAGTGGACCTTGCGCCCGAATACCGTCTCCACGTAGCCGTACTCGCGGGCGAATTCCTTGGTCCGTTCCATGTAGGTGCGGATGCCGGGGAAGCGTTGGAAGTAGGTCTTGATGTATTCTCCGGCTTCCTGGCGCGGGATCGAAAGCTGGTTTGCCAGCCCGAACGCCGAAATGCCGTAGATGATGCCGAAGTTGATCGCCTTCGCCCTGCGGCGGACTTCGCCCGGCATGCCTTCGATCGGCACGCCGAACATTTCGGAGGCGGTCATGGCGTGAATGTCGAGGCCTTCGTCGAAGGCTTTCTTCAGCTGCGGGATGTCGGCGATGTGGGCGAGGACGCGCAACTCGATCTGGGAATAGTCCGCCGAAATGAGCTGATTGCCTTTTTCCGCAATGAAGGCTGTGCGGATCTCACGGCCCTCCTTGGTGCGGACGGGGATGTTCTGCAGGTTGGGTTCGGAGGACGCGAGCCGCCCGGTCGTGGTCGAGGCCATCGAGTAGGAGGTGTGGATGCGCCCGCCCGCATCGATGAAGGTCGGCAGGGCATCGGTGTAGGTCGATTTCAACTTGGAAAGCTGACGCCATTCTAGCATCGTCTGGACGAGCTTTCTGGCATCGTCAGGCAATTCCTCGTTGCCGGCAAGGTCGTCGAGAAGGCCGGCGCGCGTTTCCCACTGTCCGGTCTTGGTCTTCTTGCCGCCGGGCAGTTTCAGTTTTTCGAACAGCAACTCGCCGAGCTGTCTTGGCGAGCCGAGGTTGAATTTCTCGCCAACGAGTTCGCAAACGGCTGCATCTAAGGCGCCGATGCGCTGCTGAAAGGTGCCCGAAAGCCGGGAAAGAATGGCGCGGTCGACCTTGACGCCTTCGCGCTCCATGTCGGCGATGACGCGCACCAGCGGACGTTCCAGGGTTTCGTAGACGGTCGTCATGCCCTCCGCGACGAGGCGCGGCTTCAAAACGTGCCAGAGGCGCAGCGTGATATCGGCGTCCTCGGCCGCATACTCGGTGGCCTTGTCGATCGGCACCTGGGCGAAGGATCTGTCTGCGGCCTTCTTGCCAGGCGCGTGGGCGATGACCTGCTTGAACGAGATCGAGGTGTGCTGCAGATGGCGCTCGGCGAGATCGTCCATGCCGTGACTGCCGCGACCGCCGTCGAGCGCGTAAGATATCAGCATGGTGTCGTCGAGGCCGGCGATCTCGATGCCGTAGCGGGCCATGACGACGACGTCGTATTTCAGGTTCTGCCCGATCTTGAGGATGCTCGCGTCTTCGAGCAGCGGCTTGATAATTCCAAGCGCATCCTTGAGCGGCATCTGGTCGAGACCGCCGCCATCGCCGAAGTCGAGCCCCCCGTCATCCAACTTGTGCTGCAACGGCACGTAGCAGGCGCGGCCCGGAGCTGTCGCCAGCGAGAAGCCGACGAGTTCGGCGCGGGAAGCGTCGAGGTCGCCGGTCTCGGTATCGAAGGCTACGTGGCCGGCGTTCCAGGCTTCGGTGACCCAGGATTCGAGGTCTTCGCGTGTCGTTATCGTTGGATAGGCGGCGCGGTCGAAACCGACGGACGTTGCAATTCGCTGGCCGTGCAGCACAGCGGCTCGCGGCGTGCCTGCGTCGCCAACCGACGCTGATCTGCCGATGGCCTTGGCGATTGCCTCGCCGCCCCTCGACCCCATGGCGGCGATCGACGAGCCAACGGACTGCGGCAAGGCCGGGGGAGGTTCGGCACCCATCGCTTCGGCGATGCGCCGCGTCAGGGTGTTGAACTCCATCGCGCGGAGGAAGGCGAGAAGCTGATCGGACGCTGCGGGCTGCACCGCCAGCCTGTGGGCCGCTACGTTGAGCGGGGCGTCGGTTGCCAGCGTTACCAGCTGGCGGGACAGGCGAGCCTGATCGGCGAACTCGATGAGCTTTTCGCGGCGCTTGGGCTGCTTGATCTCGCCGGCCCGGGCAAGCAACTGGTCGAGATCGCCGTACTCGCCGATGAGCTGGGCGGCGGTCTTGACGCCGATACCGGGGACGCCTGGGATGTTGTCGACCGGGTCACCGGCAAGCGACTGCACGTCGACAACCTTGTCGGGCGGCACGCCGAACTTTTCGACGACTTCGGCGGGACCTATCTTCTTGTTCTTCATGCCGTCGAACATGACGACGCCGGGTCCGACGAGCTGCATCAGGTCCTTGTCGGAGGAGACGATGGTGACGTCGCCGCCGGCTTCGACAACCCGTTTGGCGTAGGTTGCGATCAGATCGTCGGCCTCATAACCATCCTGTTCGATGCAGGCGACGTTGAACGCTTTTACCGCCTCGCGGATCAGCGGGAACTGGGGAACGAGTTCTTCGGGCGGCGGTGGTCGCTGGGCCTTGTAGTGCTCGTAGATGTCGTTGCGGAAGGTCTTGGCCGAATAGTCGAAGATGACCGCCATGTGGGTCGGGGCTTCGGAGGCTTTGGAGTCGGCCAAGAGCTTCCACAGCATCTGGCAGAAGCCGTGCACGGCGCCGACCGGCAGGCCGTCGGAGGGGCGCGTCAGCGGCGGCAACGCATGAAACGCGCGAAAAATATAGCCGGAGCCGTCGACGAGATAGACGTGGCTGCCCTTCTCGACGGGGGCGGGGTCGCCGTCGGGAACCGTGCAGATTTCGTCGCGGGGCTGGCTTGTGGCGGCTGTCTCGCCGGTGGGTGTCTTTGTGTCTGTCATGGGGCCGGACTATAGGCGAAAATTCCAACCCCGGTCACTTACCATAATCGGGCCGTCAACCATTCCGCGGTGGCAGGTTGTGCGTCTCTTCGAGTGCCTGGCGGGCAACTTCGGCGACGTCGGTCCAGTTCATCGGTGGGAACCGGTTATCGCCTTCGGCGGCGCTGCGGATTCGCTCCAGGGCACGGCGCAGTCGCGTCTCGCGGCGGCGCTGCAAATCGAGGAAGTCTTCCAGCCCCATGAGTTCCCCCTTGAGTTCTCCCTTGCGTTCTGGCGCGTGGTGGATCGACACTGTCCTGCCCTCGGTGATTGGTCATGATTCTGCCAACTTTCGCAGACGATGACGCAAGTCCCGCCCGCGGCAAAGTTGTAAGCATGCCACTGGGGATAAGCCTGTGAATAGGCTTTGGAAAACGCGTCGTTATGGGGTCTGCTGATAATGCTCGTGCGGTCCCGGGCGTCGGCGGTGCGTGACGGAATTGCGAATGACGATGAGCGAGGCCGAAGGGTGTTTGCGCACCGCGAAGGGATCGGCTACAAGCATGGTCCGCTCTAAGCACCCGTAGCTCAGATGGATAGAGTGTTGCCCTCCGAAGGCAAAGGTCGCAGGTTCGAATCCTGCCGGGTGCGCCATTTCACATTGTTGACTTTGAATCCCCGCTAAAGCCTTGAAAACCTTGGTGGTTTGGGGAGTTCGAAATTTCTCATTCTTGGCGTATTTCACCCCACCCCCAAACATGAGTCTGAGCAGCTTTCGGCGGTGCTCGATGCGTCCGGAATCCCATAGAATCCGGGGGTTTGCGAGGAATCCGAAAAGAGTTCGAAAAGTCTCCTCGAAGCTGCGCTTCGGAGCTTGGCGCGCAGCGAACTTCTCGGCCATCAGGTTCTTCTGATCCTGCAGCCGGTGGAGCTGGTCTTCATAGGCCTGAATGAGCGTCGGGCTGTCGGCTTCGACGAGACGCGCCACCAACTGCTCGATCTTGCGTTCTGTGGCCTGCAACTCGCGCCGGGCGGCTTCTGATAGTTTCCTGCCATCGCTTTCGCGTATGGCCCAAAGCGTCTTGAGCATCGCGTGCGCAGCGAAGAGCAGCTCCTGAGAGGGCCGCATACTCTCCAGAAGGGCATCAAAGTCCGCCTCAAGCTGCTCTTTGCGGATGTTTTTGCGGAACTCCTCGCAGCCTTTGGTGAAGCAATAATAGTACGGGTAGCTCTTGTATTTGCCCTTGGCCCAGGCGGCCGTCATCGGCTTGCCGCAGCAAGAGCAGACGACAAAGCCGCGCAGCGGGAAGTCGTCCTTGATGTCGGTGCGCATGGGCGCGCGGGCGTTGCCTTCGAGCCGGTCCTGAATCTTCAAGAACGTCTCGAAGGTGATCAGACCTTCATGTTGGGCCGGTTGGCGGTAGATGTTCCAGCGCGGGATCGTGATATATCCGGCATAGAGCACCTGCGTGAGCAGGAGCGTGACGCGCTGCGGATGCACTTCGCCGTTGCGGTCGCGCGGGAAGAGGGGCTCGGCCATCAGGAAGCGCTGCACCTCGGCCTGGCTGTCCAGCCTGCCGGAAGCAAAGTCTTCGAGCGCTTTGCGAATGACTGACGCAATCGGCTCGTCAGGAATCAGAACCTTGCCGCTGTGACCGGCGATACGGGCATAGCGATACCCAAGCGGCGGGCCGAAGCCCCAGTAGCCGCCCGCTGCGCGCGCTTGCATGCGGTTCTTGGTTTGCTCGGCTTTCTTCTGGCGCTGGTGCTGGGAGACGGAGGCCAGCAGGTTCTCGACGAGCATGGAGTCGGAATCCTCGCCGAACTCGATCGAGGGGCTCTCCAGCTTGCCGCCGGCGGCGCTGATGGCGGTGCGCAATTGAATATGCGCTTCGAGCCCGCGCGCGAGGCGGCTGATGTCGTCGATCAGGACGATATGCGTGCCGAACTTGCGGTTCTTTTTAAGAAAGGACAGCAGGGTAATCATGCCGGGACGGTCGATTATCCCGCCCGAAGCGCCTTCATCGCGGAAGACTTCGATGACGTCGTAGCCCCTGGCGCGTGCAAACTCGCGGCAGCGCGTCTCCTGCGACGACAGGCCGGAGCCGCGCGTCACCTGTTTGGGGTCGGAAACGCGGGCATAGATGACGGCCTTCATGGGGGATGCGGTGTTCATCGTCTCTAGCATCAGCAGGAGACCCCCCGGCTCTGCCGGGGAGGCAGTAACAGTTTGACGTCTCCGGCGGTCCATCGACGCAATTCCAACCGTTTGCAACCACGCATGCGGAAGGAACTGAGCCGATGGACGAACTCAAGAGTC
>JAHJQI010000083.1 GCA_018819265.1 Alphaproteobacteria bacterium | reverse complement strand
CCCCCTTTCAAAAAGGGGCGAAGCTAGGCTCGTCCTCGGATCATCCAGCGGTCCTAAACCCGCTTCTCCACAGACCGGTCGCGATCACCGGAACCGGTGGTCGCGATCAACCGGAATCCATGGTCGCAATCAATCGGAATCAGTGGTCGCAATGGCCCGGAATGCGCAGCCATGGCTCGAACCGGCCTCCCGCCGCGGCAGACGGCGCGAGAGCAACATCCGACCTGACGGCGTTTCGCAACACCAGCTTTTCCGGCCCGGACCGAATGAACAACCTCTAACGGGTCGTGTGGACAACCTTCTGAAAGTTCACATCTAGCTGGGCTGGCCCTGTTCTTTGGCGAGCATCGTATCGGGATCGACGCTGATTTTCATGCCAATGCGGCCAACGACGCTCTCACTTGCTGCGGACTCGCGTTTGCCGCCAGCCGCCGCCCCGGCTCCACGCGCTTCGCGATCGCGCTTCCCGCCACCAACGAGCGCCTTGAACCCCTTGATCATGCCACGTCCTCCACTGATGCCTTCGCCCCTGACTGCGCATTAGCGCGCAGCGCCTTCGATACGAACAGCATCCGGTCGCGGTACCGAAGGTGCTCTGGCGTGCCCGCCTGAAACAGCGCTTCGAGCGCATCGCATTGCGCGATCCCCGCCAATCCCGTAGCGACCATGCTCTTGACTCCCAACGTATACGCAAAATCGCTTCCATTATATTTCATTCAATCGTACTCAGCTACGATCTGCACCTAGCGTTAGCCAACGCCGAGCAAGTCTGAAATAACTTCTCACACCTCCCGAGCGCCCAATCTTGTTGTGGCGCTTTGCTGCAGCGTTCGGTTTGGGTCTTGCACCGTATGGCGTAGGCCTTTCGAACGAATAGAGCGTATGAGCAACCTCTATATCCACGTTCCCTACCGTCGCAACCTCCAAATTGCCCGTCTTGTAGAAAGCTGTGATGTCATCGATCAAAAATCGATAGTCGTCAGTGATGTGACAAGCGCCTAGTGTTTTGGGTACGAGTGCTTTAGCCCCATCGATCTTATCAAGCCAAACACTTTTGGAAATCTGCGTCACACTCTGGACGGCGCGAATTCGCATCCTGCCAGCTACGCCCAACTTATGACCAGCCTGATTATAGGTTCTCAGCAACACCGAATTTGCAGCTAGCGATCCGAAAAAGCTCATCGTGATATGTGTAAAGAACTCGTCGACTGCTTCAGTATCGGAAGCTGGGTGTGCAAGTAAATATTCGAATCCCAAAGTAGCTATAAACTTTCGCGCGCGTACACCGAACTCGAATGACGGATCAAGCAGCAACCGGTGATGCGGCAACCTCTCGGGAACCTCATGTTTCTTGGCGCCGTCCCCGACGTCAAATGACTGTCCGGTCTGATATCCGACCGATGGCAAACCAGAGTTCATCTTCTTCCCTAGTATGAGGGGCATGACAGTCATCGCCAGATCGCCAAAATAATAGCATCGCGAATCGATCTGCGCCGCATGTTCATGATCGCTGCTCGCTGTCAACAACACCGACGATACCTGTGCCACGCGCAGCGACTTGATCAAAACGTCACGGCGGTGGAGGCAATAATACTGGCCGCGTCCCTTCTCACACACCGCGTAGAAAATATTCGAAATTGGATGGTCAAAGATGTAATCAGGCCGATTCTCGCACACGGGCAGCCTCAGGTGAAGACGGTGGTTTTCGTCACCTAAGTTGTTTACTTCTCTAAATGACAAAACGTGACCAAAAGCGCCAACTGCAGCTGGACTGTTGTCAAGCATTTCAACATGGTAACGAATTGCTGCTTCCGAAAAATAATCATCATCTGGCACGACTTGAATGTAATCACACTGGACAAGTTCAGCGCCTGCGATCAATCTTTGGTAGATCGACACGTTTGCGGAGTCATACCAGAAACATTCTACGCCAAATTCAGTAGCAAGGAGCTTATTGCGCTCCCGCTCGTCATTTTTCTTAGATCCATCTAGAACACACACCTTATAGAAATCTGGCGCGAAATGCTTCTTCAGATACGAAAGCTGACGCGCGAGATATAAGCTTCTGTTGAATGTCGGAATCAGCAGGGCGACCCTTTGCATGCCGTCTATCTCCGATTACACTGTCGCATGAAGTACTCATAATCTTGTCGGCACGTCAGTCTAAACTTGCGTTTTGGCGCAGTGCGTTCGCGACAAAAATCATTCTATCCCTATACTTAAGATGCTCAGGCGCCCCGGACTGGAAGAGACGCTCAAGCGCATCGCATTGATCCACTAGAAACCTGCTTTGCAAAAGTTTGGATTTCTGAAATTGGGGATTCCGGTGGTTTTGTATTCCCGCCAACGCTTGACCAACGTAGCGCCCAAAAATTCGGGTTGATAGCTTGAGGGCATCGGCACTGCCCATCCCAGTCTTCCGTTCGATCTCGACCCCAAAATCTCGTACGATTTTCGCAATACCGGGTCCTCGCTCCAAATATTCCAACTTCGTCTTGGCGCGCAAATATATTTCCCTGTGATGACGAGTCAGTATGACTCCGACTTCGCTGAGCGCATGAATTTTGCCTTCAAGGCAATCGAGCAACCCCGCAAGGTGGTCGTGAATTTCGCCCATTTCGAAGTGCCGTGATTTCTGATAACGATTGATAAGAACATCTCGGCGACATAGACAATAGGATAACGGATAAGGCCAAGTAGAGTACAGCTTTAAGCGATCTTCAGGCTTGTCGTTCGTTATCGGGAGAATAGGCCGTGTTCTTGCCGTCATGGTACCGTCGGCATGGTAGTCGAAAATTATAAGGCGGCCAATTACAGCCGCAAAGTCACTATTACTCCTCAGGAACCCAACACCAGGTTTTAGCGCGTCCATCATCGGATAATCGTCGTCAGCACCCATGACGATAAATTCCTCACTCTCACTTTGTAGTACGTCTAGAATCCTATCGAATAGATCGAGTTCGTAGGGGTAGGAGCGAAATTCAACGGACAGTCTATTGAATCCTCGAACACAAGCCTCCACATCTCGCTTATTCTCCTCACTGCTGCCATCGGCGACAATAACATTTGTGTCGGGATAGAAATTACAAAGAAATTGCAAAACGTGAGACAAAGGCTTCGGCCGGTTGCGCGTTGGAATGAGCAATTTCATAATTCTACCGCCACTTCACCAACCGCTTGAATCGAACTTCGTCAAATTCGGCGCAGATATCCATCGGGGGCGACGGTGATCAATAGTTTGTTTAGGATCGAACGGTCTATCTCGAATTCAGGATTTTGTCTAAGATACTCCCGAACTGCAGTTTTAGGATTATGACCACGCCCCCAGGGCCGATCGGGGAACGCACCATCTGGCATGTCTTCTATTACCGTGTCGAACACCACACAATAGCTCCCTGAGCTAACGAGCGGAGCATAAGCCTCAAGCTCTGCCAGGACATGATCGTGCGTGTGGTTAGAATCGAGGCATACCAGCACACGTTCCTTGCCTTCGGCCAAACTCTTAATCTTGTCTACAATTTCGGGAGAGATTGAAGACCCTTCGAGAAGTACCATACGATTACGCATTGGATGTTCATCAAGCGCCTTACGATTGTGTTCTCGAATATCTATGTCAACACCTATGACTTTCCGTTTCGGCTTAGCAGGGTCAAGTAGCTCGCCAGCCTTAAGCGCATCACAATAATCAATAAGCGCAAGCATGGATGCGCTCATTACTAACGATCCTCCGTGAGCGATACCCGTTTCGATAACAAGATCCGGCTTGACCTGCCATATCAATTCCTGCATGGCCACCATATCCTGCGGAAACTGAATGATCGGGCGGCCTAGTGAAGTGAAATTGTAAGAGTATTTGTACACGCACATGGCGTCGAAGAGTTGTTGCGCCGCTGTACTGAGAGACGTGTCTTTGGCCATTTCTTCTGCGAGAAGAGGCTCAAGCATTTCATATCTTCCTTACAATTCGAGCTGGTTGACCGTAGGCCACGACACCATCCGGTATGTCTTGGGTTACTATCGCGCCTGCGCCTATTAAAGCACCTTCGCCGATTCGAACTCGTGGCAAGACGATTGCTCCTGCACCCACCATAGAAAAGCGTCCAACTTCAACGCAGCCGCAGATAGTCGCTCCTGGCGCGACATGCACCCCATCGCCTATTTGGCATTCGTGATCCACTGAGGCTTTGGTATTCACAATAGTTGCTTCACCCAGACAAGCGTCAGCACATACCACCGCCATAGCGAGGACGTGACAATTGTCTCCAAGTGTAACGCTGGGAGCCAAATAAGCCTCAGGATGAACGAGCGATGGCGTCGGTATCCCATAGTGTCGGAAAAGCTTAAGGAATTCGCACCTCGCGGGACCGGCCATACCACCTATCGCAGCGATGCCCCCAACCGATCCCTTGCGATCAGCACGACCCAGCCACCGACTGAACCCATCCATTCCATAATGCATTGGAACGCCTTCCAAGGGAGATTCTAAAGCACTATTGTTGTCGAAAACGGCACAGACCTGTGAACCCTGCATCCTCACAATTTCAGCGAGAACCTTGGCGTGTCCTCGTCCGCCCCAGAAGATCATTTCCATAGGCAATGATGCCATGACATAAAGCCGTTTAGTACTCGCGCTGCAATGCTTTCCGCTCCGCCGAGCATCGGCGATTGATTAACACCGCACCCGCAATCAGGCAAGAAAATCGGGCAACGCATACGGTCCGCAACCGGGGATACACCGGTCGGCAGCCTCAGTTTCCTTGAAACAGCCCTCTGATCGTTCCCGCCACGGCTTCGAGATCCGCCTCCGTCATGTCGTGGAACGTCGGCAGATTGAGCGCCCGCCCCGGGATGTCGTAGGCATTCTTGTTCTCTGGCCGCGATTCAAACATCGGCAGGCTGGAGAGCGGATGGAAGAACACCCGCGCATCGATGCTGTCGGCGCGAAACGCCTCTTGCATCTTCTCCCGCGTGATCCCCGTTTCCTTGGCGCAGACGATGGTTGGCATCCAGAAGCCGTTGGTGGTCCCGTCGGGCTCCGGGTTCATGGTCAAAGGCAGATCGGTCAGCGCTTCTGCATAGTGGGTGAAGATGCGCCGCTTTCCCGCGATCAGTTCTTCGATGCGCTCCATCTGCCCGCAACCGATCGCGGCGTCGATGTTCGACATCTTGTATTTGAAGCCGACCACGTCCGCCCAGAATTGCTTCGGCTGGTTGCGCGCGCGGCCGTGATTGCTGAGCGTCAGCACTTTTTCGTAGAGGTCGGCATCATTTGTGACGAAGATGCCGCCTTCGCCCGTCGTCACCGTCTTGGTGCCGTGGAACGAGAACGTTCCGAATTTGCCCCGCGACCCGGCCCGCCGGCTGCCCCAAGCCGAGCCGATCGCTTCCGCCGAATCCTCGACTATCGGAATTCCATGCCGCTCGCCGATCGCCAGCAGCCGGCCCATGTCGCACAGGTTGCCGTAGATGTGCGTTGCGATGATCGCTTTCGTTTTAGGCGTGATTGCGCGTTCGGCGAGCTCGGGATCGATGCACCAGGTGTCGGCCAGCATGTCGACGAACACCGGCTTGGCGCCGAGATAAGTGATCGGTGCGGCTGTCGCGATCCAGTTGGTGTCCGACAGGATCACCTCATCGCCCGGCCCGACACCGAGCGCGGCAAGCCCCATGTGCAGTGCCCCCGTGCAGCTTGACGTCGGGATCGCAAACTCGGTCCCGATGTGCTCCCGGAAGAGTGCTTCGAACTTGTGGATGTAGTCGTAGCAGGCGCTGCCCCAGCCATGGCGGGCCGCATCGGTCGCGTAGGCAACTTCGCGCTCGGTAATGGAGGGCTTTGTGTAGAAGATGCGCGGTTTCACAACACCTCCAGTTGCGGCACGGCGACGACGAATTTGCCGCCCCACTCAGCGATATAGGAATGCTGCGCCTCGATCTCGGCGCGGATGTTCCACGGCAGGATCAGGACAAAATCGGGACGCCGCTCTTTCAGGGCTTCGGGAGCCAGGACAGGAATGTGGCTGCCAGGCAGGAATCGCCCCTGTTTCGATGGCGCAGCATCGCAGGCGAATTCGACCAAGTCCGGCTTCACGCCCGCGTAATTGAGCAGCGTGTTGCCTTTGGCGGCCGCCCCATAGGCCGCGACATGCCGGCCGGCCTTCCGCTGCTCCACGAGAAAGGCCAGGAGGTCGAGCTTCACGGCATCGGCGCGCGCCTGCAGGCGCTTGTAATAGGCGAGCGTTTGCAGGCCGGCCGCTGTCTCCGCAGCGATCAGCTTGTCGACGCGGTCCGCCCGCTGATGCGTTGCGGCTTCCCGCCGGCAGGCGAACACGCGAAGCGAGCCGCCATGGGTGGGCAATTCCTCGACGTCGAATACGCGCAGGCCCTGCGTCGTGAATATCCGTTCAACGGTAACAAGCGACAGATACGAATAGTGCTCGTGATAAATCGTGTCGAACTGGTCGCCGTCGATCAGCTTCATCAGATGCGGGAACTCGAACGTCGCCACGCCTTCGGGTGCCAGCATCTCCCGGAACCCGGCAACGAAGTCGTCGATGTCGGGAACATGCGCCAGGACGTTGTTGGCCGCCATCAGATCGGCCGGCCCCCGTTCTGCCGCCAGCCTCCGACCCAAAGCCTCGCCGAAGAATTCTTCCAGGCTTTCGATACCCTTTTCGCGTGCGCTGGCCGCCGTCGATGCCGTCGGCTCGATGCCAAGGCACCTGATTCCTCGCGCACGAGCGAACTGCAGAAGATAGCCGTCGTTGGAAGCGACTTCGACGACAAAACTGTCATCCACCAGCCCAAAGCGCTGCACCATCGCATTTATATAGGCTTCTGCGTGCACCACCCAGGACGAGGAGACCGAAGAGAAGTATGCGTAATCGGCGCTGAAGTGCGTATCCGCGGCATGGTGGGCTGGAAGCTGCACCAGCCAGCACGTGGTGCAGACGTACACCTTCAATGGCGCATGGACCTCGGGCTGCTCAAGGTCGGCGGCACTGAGATAGGCGTTCGAAGGCGGCTGATGACCGAGATCGACCAGTCCATGTTCGAGCGGAGCTTTGCAGTGGCGGCATTTCACGGCTCTATTCCCTCGAAAGAAGGGTCGAGCGGCGCATGTGACCGGTCTCGATCCGAAATCGTCGTCGCCGGCAAGGGCCACGTAACACCCACTCTTGGCTCATCCCAACGGACTGCCGCCTCGGCGGAAGCCTCATAAGCCATGGTGTGCAGGTAGAGCAACTCACTGTTTGCCTCAAGCACCTGGAAGCCATGCGCACAGCCTTCCGGAATGAACACCGCATTCATGCGCTCGCCATCGAGCTCCACCGCATGCCACTTCAGGAATGTCGCCGACCCGCGCCGCAGGTCCACGGCGACATCGAACACCTTGCCGCTGAGGCAGCGAATCCATTTGCCCTCCGCCTGCGGCGGTCGCTGGTAGTGCAGGCCTCTGATCGCGCCCACGTCGCGGGTCATGGAGTAGTTGATCTGGACGATATCGCGGCTGCCATGTGCCGCTGCGAGTTCCTTCAGGCAGAAGAGCCGCGCGAACCTCCCTCGCACATCAGCGATCGGCTGCGTCTCGGCCTCGAAAACGCCGTTGAGCGGCGTCGCGATCAGCTTCATGACCGAAGACCTGAAAGCGAAGCCTCATAGGCTTCGATATTGCTTAATGTGAGAATCCGGATCGCATCGGGCGTCGCATCGAGACTCGTCCGGTACCAGGAGATCGTCTCGGCAATCGCCCGTGCGAAATCCCAAACCGGAGCCCACTGCAGCTCGGCCCGTGCCCGGTCGATGGACAGCGCGAGACGGGCCGCTTCGTGCGGCTGATCGGCAGAGGAAACGTCTTCCCATGTGCCCGGCCAATGGCGCAGCGCCTCTTCGACAAGTTCGCGCACGGAACGCTCCGAGTCGCTGTCCGGTCCGAAGTTGTATGCGCTGGCATGGCGTGCGCCGGTCGCTTCGTCGGCCATCCGCTCGGCAAGTAGCATGTAGCCGCCGAGCGGTTCGAGCACGTGCTGCCACGGCCGCGTGGCGGACGGGTTGCGCAGGCGGATCGGCTGGTTGCGGCTGAAGGCGCGAACGATGTCGGGCACGATGCGGTCTTCCGACCAGTCCCCACCGCCGATGACATTGCCTGCGCGAACCGCGGCAACGCGGATAGGGCCGGCGGGATCGAAGTACGAGCGCCGCCAGCAGTCGATGGCGATCTCGGCCGCCGCTTTCGAGGCGCTGTATGGATCGTATCCGCCAAGCCGGTCGCTCTCCCGGTAGCCATAGGACCAGCCCTGGTTCTCGTAGACCTTGTCCGTCGTCGCCAGCACCACCGCGCACGGCTTGTCGAGACACCGCAAGCCTTCCATGACGTTGAGCGTGCCCATGACGTTCGTCGCCCAGGTCGCAACCGGCTCGCGGTAGCCGCGCCGCACCAGCGCCTGCGCCGCAAGGTGGAAGACCGCATCGGGCTTAGTCTGTGCAACGACCTCCCGCATGGCGTCGCCGTCGCGGATATCGAGGATCCGATGATCGAGTTCCTCGGCAAGTCGGAGCTGGTCGAAAAGCGACGGCGTCGTTTCCGGTTCGAGCGCAACACCCGTCACCCGCGCACCGTTACGTACAAGCCACAAGGCGAGCCACGCCCCCTTGAAACCGGTATGACCGGTGATCAGAACCTTCTTGCCGTTCCAGAAGCTCATGACCAGGATTTCCACGGCGCCTTGCCGGAGTCCCAGAGGCCCTCCAGCACGTTCTTGTCGCGCAGAGTGTCCATCGGCTGCCAGAAACCGCGATGTTCATAGGCTTCGAGTTGGCCCGTCGTCGCGAGGTGCGTCAGCGGCTCGCCTTCCCAGCTTGTGTGGTCCGCCGCAATCAGATCGATGACCGACGGCGACAAGACAAAGAAGCCGCCATTGATCCAGCCGCTTTCGCCCGGCGGCTTCTCGACGAAACCTTTGACGTGGGTGCCATCCATCATCAGCGCCCCGTATCGGCCCTGCGGCTGTACCGCCGTCACCGTCGCCTTCTTCCCGTGACCGCGATGAAACGCGATCAGCCTTGCAATATCGACGTCGGAAACGCCATCCCCGTAGGTGAAGCAGAAGTCGTCCTCGCCAATGTAGCTCGCGACGTTCCGGAGCCGCCCGCCGGTCATGGCGCTCTGCCCGGTATCGACCAGCGTCACTGTCCACGGCTCGGCGCGCTTTCGGTGCACCTCGATTTCGTTTTCAGCCATCCGGAATGTCACGTCCGACATATGCAGAAAGTAGTTCGCGAAATATTCCTTGATCATGTAGCCTTTATAGCCGAGGCAGATGATGAACTCGTTCACCCCGTGCTGGGAGTACATTTTCATGATGTGCCACAGGATCGGCTTGCCGCCGATCTCGATCATCGGCTTTGGCCGCGATTGCGATTCCTCGCTGATCCGGGACCCGAGACCACCGGCAAGAATGACTGCTTTCATCGTCATCGGCTCCACACGTTCCCGATCTGGCCACCACGACTTTAAGCCGGGCCTGCGCACTCATCAGTTCAGCAGGCAAAATTCGCCCTGATCCTGCAATGGCTTGGCAAGCTTTTGCCCCCCGCCACACAACCTTTGCCAGCCTATATGCACCGACATCGATTGAGCGGGCAAGAACCAGTCTCAATTTGGCTTTGGTCCAATCACTGTCAGCCACGGAACCGAAATTGTAGAGGCTGAACGCGCACCACTGCGAGTCCAGTTCCTAACATTCAAGGCAACCGTGCCCCAAGGACCAAACAAATTGACTTCTCGTCAAGGCCTCGACTAGCGTCGCCGCCAATACGCTGCATGACGATCGATCCAAGGTGAGCCACGTTGGAAATCCCCTCCCAGATCTTTTTTTTCCACACGCCGAAATCGGCCGGCTGGACACTGAGCGCCCATATTCGCCGCGCGATAGGCCAACGCAAAGCCGGCCGCCGCGTGATGCTTCACGATCACACCAATTTCGACAAGAACCGGCAAGAGTGCCTCGATGAGGCGCTTAAGGCGCGTTTTGTTCACGGCCATTTCTCGTGGGCAACAGCAAAAGGTCTTGAGCGCGCAGCCACTCCCTATCGCTTCACGGTGCTGCGCCACCCACGCGAACGCTTGCGGTCATTGTTTTTCTTCATGCAGAACCTTCCCGAGGGGGAGATCCAGAAAAGCTACGATTTCGTCAAGGAAATGTCGCCGAAAGACTTCCTGCTGACAACGGACTCACGCCTGCGCTTCCAGATCGACAACTACATGACGCGCCAGTTTCAGGGTGACCTGAACGACCGTCCAGGCGATCAGATCAGCGGCGACGAAATGGTTGACCGCGCGATAGAGAATCTGCGGCAAATGAACAAGGTCGGCTTCGTCGATACCTACGACCAGGACTTCATCCACATCACCAACGAGATCGGATTGCCACTTGAAGGCGGCGAGGTGCCCAAGGAGAACGTCACGGACGTACCGACGTCGGATCGAGATCAATTGCAGGCCCGCAAAGCAGGCGTTCTACGATGCGCTCGATCGCGATGCCCCGGAAGTCGCCAACTGGGACAAACTACTCTACGACCGCGCCATGAAGCTTTTTCGGTAGACGCCTCGACACAGCGAAGAGCGGGGATTTAATGGCATGCAACGCGTTACTCTTCTCATTCCGACGTTTAACCGGAGTCATTTCCTCACCCGGCAGCTCGACTACCTCGCCCGGCATTTCAGTGCCGACTTCTATGCGATCCGCATTCTTGACGGTTCCAACCAGGAGCACGAGCGCGAGAAAAACAGAACGCTCGCAACCGCCAACAATGTGGAATACGGCTGGTGGGACTCCGCCCTCGTGGCCGGATACCAACGTCTGATTGCCGGCTGCGAACTTGTTGAAACCGATTACGTTCAACTCGTCCCCGACGACGATTACTTCTCACAAACCGCCATGCGCCGTCACGTCGAAATTCTCGACGAGCACTCTGACGCGGTTGCCGCCTACGGCCACACCATCGCCTTTCGCGAGATGAACAACGCGGGCGACCAGAATTATCATCTGCAGGTGAGACTACCGACCCGAGAAAACCTTCCCGACTACACCTTCGACCACCCAATCTCGAATATCTTCTACTCGATGTTCGAGAGGAGCCGCGCTGCCTACTATTGCCTGTACCGTCGCGACGTCCTTTTGAAGTCGCTGCGCGTGGCGCAGGAATCCTCGGTGCTCGTCGATGCCGGTAGCCGCAATGAAAACGACTCGCTCATCGATTCGCGGTGCTACTACTTCGGCGATCTCGCAATGACGATGATGCCGCTTATCCTCGGCAAGAAGATCAATTCGGGATTACCGTCGGTCGGCTATCAAGTTGGCCAGTCCTTTGACAAGGGCGCCAGCGCCAAGGAGCACAAGGTACCCGAGAGGCTCCCGCATCACCGCCTGCTTCTCGACCCATCGTTCGAATTTGCCGTTCGCGCGAGGAAGTATATCGATTGCTTGGTCTCCGAATACTCGCTTGCACACCCAGGTTCCGACGCCGAAGCGCTCGACGGTTTCTTGACGCATGTGACGATGGCCTTCTTCGGAACGATGGCCGCCAACTCGGTCCTCCTGCGAACCTACAATCAGGCCGGTAAGAGGCTCGGGGTTCCGGGTCGTATGCGGCTCCGTGCGGTTCAAAACGTCTCGAAAGCTTCGGAAATCTTGGAGCTTTCGCAACTCCCCGACTCTGGGAGCGCCACGCCGCGTGGCGAAGTAATTGAAACCAAGAGGATCATCCGCGATTATCAATTCCTCACCGATGAAATTTCGCGGTTCTACAAGAGTGACAGGCTTGAAGTCGTCACTGTCGGAAATATCGAGTTGGAACTCGCCCAGATGCTCTTTTCGTTCGAGCGGCCGACACCTTATGGGGTCAAGCCGAAGCCGAACGCCAAGACAGGAGAGCCGAGGTCGAACAAGACCAAGGCCGTCGCCGGTGCGAAATCCCGCTACGGCCTTGCCCGTGCGGTTGCCCGCAGGTTGCTGCCCAAAGGCTTCCGGCGCGGCTGAAGCCAGCCGGCGCCTCATCACGTTGTCCGCACGTCGTGCGATCGGTTCGGCGGCGCTCAGCGATACCAGCGCCGCAGCCCCGGCAGAAAATGTAAGACAAACGGCAGGTTACCGGCTTAGGCTAGTACCGAGCCCATCATAGAATCTCAGGTTCCGATCTCAAACCGAAACCACTTGAACGTCGGAAGCGCGCCATCATGTTGATTTTTCTTCCAGAAACCTGATGACATCTTCGATGGTCTGGAAACGCTCGGCAGCATCCAGCGGAATTTCACAGTGGAATTCGTCTTCGAACGCCATCACAAGTTCGATGGTATCGTGACTGTCGGCACCGAGATCATTCACGAACGACGCCTTCACGGGCACGTTTTCGGCTGCGATACGCAGATGCTTGGCAACAATCTTCTTCACGCGTTCCGAGACGTCGCCCATTCGAAAATTTCCTCAACCTTCTGGATTTGAACTGCGTGTGAACGACACGCCATGAGGCCGCAAAACGCCGCCAGCCATAACAGTTTTCAGCAATTGCATTTGAAGCATTGCAGTTGACTTCGCCTTCACCGACGATCCAGAACCAGCATTATCATCAAACGCCCGACTCCGGACGAAGGTCCTCAGGCATTTGTGATTCCGCAACATGATCCCTGACGCGAGTGAAGCAAGTGTCAGCGTCCGAACACGAGCCGCGGAGCATCAGATAGCAATAGAGTACAAACAGTACAACGATTTTGCAGCTTGCATTGGGCCTGCGCAATAAGGCCCGGCCCGCAAAAACTCCTTCAGTGTGAGTTAGACTCTGCCCTCAAGGAAACTCATACAGGTCTCTCCGCCACAGCCCAGGCGATTTCGAGCCACTTCGGCATTTTCGTTTGCTCCTAGCTCCAGCGCTCATCGTCCGTGTAGTCGGCCGGCGGCGCCCCCTCCATCGCGTTCGACCGGCTGCGGATATGTTCGATTCCCGCGTCGACGGTTTCGAGTTCGAAGACGCGCAGCGCCTGTTCGCTCGTCCAGTTCCCGGCGCCGAGTTTCAACAGGCGGATCGCCTCGCGCGAGGCGTTGGCGATGATGACCTGCAGGTGCGCCGCGTCCCGCGCGCCGACCATCGCCTGCATGCGCCGGCCGGCCTCCGCGCGCACGTCGTCGGCGGTAGCTGACCGGTATGCTTCCGGCAGCCACGTCTCGCCCGATTCATCTGCGGGCAACGCCACACCATCGGAGAGCGTGACGCGGCTTGTGCCAGGGTATGACCCGGCCGGCGCATCGCTGTCGTTCTCGTGAAAGGCGACGACGCGCCCGCTTACGTGATAGACGATCATGTGTTGATGTAGCTTTCGTTGTTGCCGACGACGCCGAGCGCCGGTGAATAGGTCGGCCCCCCCGTTGGCGCCGCCGCGATGCGGATCGCTGAGCGTTGCGTCGCAAATATCAGTGTCGCGCCGCTGGCAATGCTGCCGCCGTTGATGTAGGCGCGTCCCGCGTTGCCAAGATAAAGGCATCGCGCCGATGCTCCCGAAAATGTGCAGCCGATAAGCTGCACATCCGACATACTGACGAACAATCCGTTGACGCCGCCCTCGAAGCTTACGCCGCTGAAATATGTGCCGGCGCCGCGGTCGATATTCGTCCCACTGGCCGCCGCCGCTGCAATGACCTTGCCGCCGAACATCGAGATTTGCGTTAAATCGAAGATCTGCAGTTGCGTCCCGGTCGCGTGCGCGAACACCGTCGCGCTGCAGAAAACGCTGGCCGCTGCCAGCCCGTTCAGGCCCGCGCCGGTCGCGTGCGCGAACAGGCAGTTGCTGATCGCCCACCGCGCATCGGAAACGACATTGGTGCCGCCGCCGAAAAACGTGCATTTCGTCGGGCTCGTCGCCGACCCGGAGAAGTTGTTGATGACCCCGTTCGTGTGCGCCCCGGTCTGGATGAAGGCAATGTTGCGCACCTGCCCGATAGCCCCGGCCGGATCCGCATAGAGGAGGTTGATCGCGCTCGAAGCCTGCACCACGACCTTGTGCGCGGCCCTCACCGCGGCTTCATCCGTCGCCTTGGTGCCGGTCAGCGTAATGAATTCCGGCGAAGTCGAAGGCTCGTTGAGCGCGCGCAAGATGACCTGCCCGCCCTGGTAGCCGCGATACACCAGGGCGGACGTGATCGTATAGGTGCCGTCGTTGACGTAGATCGTCGCGAAGTAGATGCCGAGGTCGAGTCCGCCGACGACATCGAGCGCCTTCTGGATTGTCAGGAAGGCGCTGCCCGCGGTGTTGGCCGATCCGTCGTTGCCGTCGCTGCCGTCGGTGCGCACGTAGAACGCGGTGCTGGCGGTCAAGGGCTTGCGCGCATACGAGCCCGAGGGAAAGCTGACGTAGCCGCTGTCCTTGTCGACGAGCAGCGCCTCGAACCATGTCGATCCATCGGGCGACACCTTGAAGTGATAATCGTCGTCGCCGGTCAGGCCGGTCTCGGCGCGGCCGGAAAAGCCGGTCTGATACAGCATGGAAGCCGTATTGCCGGCCGCCGCCTTGTTGATCTTGAGCCGGTGATCGCCGCCATCGTGGTTGAAGAGCGTCGCAGGCGAGGCAACAGAGAGACGGTTGGTCGCGTCGGCGGTGGCGTTGACGCCGACCAGCGGCGCCGGATTGATGGAGCCCGCGCCGGCGCTCACCCACGCAGTGCCGTCAAAGGCGACGAGCGCGTCCTCGTCGGCAACCCAGGCGATCCAGCCCGGAACGGGAGCGTGCAGCATCCACACGCCGTCCTGCCAGGCGGCGATGCTGCCGTCATGTCCGCTCCACGCGCCGCTGGCCCCCGCGGCGACGATATAGCGGTCGCCCTCGACAGGCGAAGCAGGCGGCGCCGACAGGTCCCTGTCGAGCGTGCCGAGCTGCACGATGGCGTCGAGCGCGCGGATCGCCTCGTTGTGTGTGACGTGCTTTTGCGCCTGCGCCGCCATGATGTAGGGCAGCTTGAGATTGGGTGTCTGCTCCAAGGGCGTACCGACTCCGGCTGGATTGCTTTCCAGTCAGAGTAGGCAGGTTGTCGGATGCGGGGATAAGTTGGGGGTTGCAAGGAAGGGGATGGGTGGAACAGTCCGCTTTGCTGGAATGCCGTAGGAATGGTCTTTCAACAGGCCTCTTAATCCCAGAACCTCCATCTCTCTACTTGGGGAATTTCAGTTACAATCTCAGATGTCCAATCTACTATGGGAGCGGGTAGTCCTGGATGTCGCAGCTCATATTCGAAGGCGATGCGGTGATCCTTGCCCAAGTCGAGTTTCCCCCATTGGCGACGACATGCAGGAGTTGGAGAAGTTAAAATGACCAGCACAAGATGGTATGCGCACGATATGACAACCGCACGTGACGTTCTGATAACATGCGTAGGACTCAATTTTGGCCCGAATCCAGAGACCAGAATTGACGAGATAAGGGAATCTCGCTACCGGACGGGCAAAAACGTCGTCAGGCAGTTGAAGATATCAGCCACGGATGTAGTCGCCGATATTGGCAGCGGCTGCGGTTTCGTGACGCGAGCAGCGGCCGAGATTGCCATTGAAACGCACTGCATCGACGTCAGTAAGGAGTTTTTAGATTACACGCGTTATGAGTTGTCGGACATCAAAAACGTGCACTTTCATCACGTCGATTATGCCAAATTCCCGATCGCGGACGAGTCTCTTGATAAGATTTTCTCAACCGCCGTGTTCATCCATTTTTATTACTATGATTTCCTGTTCAACCTTATCGAGGTAAATCGTGTGCTAAAGCCCGGGGGCAGCTTTTATGTTGAGATTGTAGATGCAGATGTGCTCGATCTTGATAACGTCAAGGCAATCAAAAGTCACATGATAGACTACCGCAATACGCTGCGCAGCTCCAAACAAGGAGGTGCCCGTCCTCGTTTCATTCAGCCGTTCTCGTTGACGGCATTTAGGCACCTTTCACAGCAACTCGGCTTCGAGATGGTTTGGGTGGAGCACGTTTCGAACGTGGCGCAAATAGTCGTCCGCAAGGTGCGCGGTCCTCAGTTGCCCGAGTGGCTTGCTGCGGTTGTCTGAGAACGAGTACAAAAGCGGCTTTTACAGCTCGGGTGTCGGCGAAGGAATATGTTATCATACAGGCAATGCCAATTTAGCGGGAGGCGCATCGCACATTAGTCACATAAACCATCTGCTGGATTAAGCGAGATGGGTCTCTACAGTCTTACTAATGATCTCAGGGTGTGAAAAATGAAACGGCAGGAAAATTTCGACCGTCAAATAGCGAATTTGACGAATCACTTAACTTTGTCGAATTTGAGAATACTGGAGATTGGTGGCGATCGCTGGCGCTACGTCTCGAACAAATTTGTCGATGCGGGGGCCGAGCACGTCGAAACGATAAACATCGTACCCGGTTGGCCAGATCAGAAGTTCGTGGCGCCCAAAATTTATAGTAGGCAACTTGATTGCCGCAAGTTAACCGAGTGCTATCCGCTTGAGACTTTTGATCTTGTTTTTGGAATCGCGGTGGGCGAACACATAAGCGGTATCGATTTGTTCCTGGCCGAGGCCGAGAAGGTGTTGAAGCCGAACGGTTTTTTATATATTCACGGAGGTCCGGTTTGGTCGGCCACCAAAGGGCACCACCTTTATCACAAGGTAGGAGATCGTCTTTTTACGTTTCATGATTCCGACTGTCCTATAAATAGGTGGGAACACCTGATGTACGATAGGCAGGAATTAGCGAGACTGATGTCAACGCGTGGGGTGGAGAGCACTGTAGCATCGCAGCTTGCGGATTGGGTGTTCGATACGGACGAGCAAAACCGGTTGGTCTATTCTAAACTGACCTCTTTGTTTGATTCGTGTAGTCTTGAGCTAGTTCAACGTATCGACAACGCTTTTTTTTCGCCCTCGGATGCCGAGCTAGAGGCTATCGTGGCAAATGGTTATGATCCTGAGGATCGGTACGATGTCAGTGGTGTAATCCACATTATGAGGAAATCTTGAGTTTTCTACCCCCCGTACATTGACGTAGCTGAACCGAACGCTAGCCCGGATCATGCATCGGGGTTGGCCGGTGGCAGCGTAATTGGCGAGGCATGCGGCATCGTCCAGCTCGCATGAGCCGTCGGGATGAACTCGCTATGCAACGCGTTGGTGGTTGATGTGCCT
>JAHJQI010000082.1 GCA_018819265.1 Alphaproteobacteria bacterium | reverse complement strand
TCTTCGCCGTACATGACGTCATGGCCGTCATCGCCGTACATGACGTCGTTGCCTTGGCCGCCGTACATTTCGTCCTTGCCGCCGCCGCCACGCATCATGTCGTTGCCGTCTTCACCGGCCATCAGTTCCTTGGCGTTCGTGCCAATTAATTGGTTGGCGAACTCGTCGCCGATCATGCGCTCGTAGGACTTAAACACGTCCTCCTGGAGGTGCTCGATGCCGGTGGTGCGCTTGATGATTTCCGAGAACGAGGTGTCTTCGATCAGTTGGAGGAGTTCGGGCGTGTCGGCCAGCCGGTGCTCGTAATAGAAGCGGTCGCCGTCGCGCAAGCGCGAGAACTGGTCGATAAGTATCGCCTGCAGCGTCTCCCCGACCTGGGCGGCGCCGACCTTGTCTTCGGCCAATACGCCGACCCAGAGATCGACCTTGTCGATGTCGCCGCCGTAAGCGTCAGAAAGCGCGGCGGCGAGGGCAGCATTCGACGTCAGCTCCGAGAAGCTCGTATAGGGCGTCAGCGGCGGGTTCGAATTGAAATCGGCGCGGAATTCGTTGAGCGTCGGGATGCCCTGGTCGCGGCCGCGCATGATGTTGAGCGTCGCCAGATCGCGGAAGCTGTTGGGTCCGAACAGCAGGTTGCGGACATCGTCGATGATCTTGGCGTCGAATTCGCTCGTCGTGTTGGCGGTCAATCCGCGGACGAGGCCGGCGACGCCGCCGTTCTGGTCGAGTTTGTGGGGCTGGAAGAAAGCGTCGAAGAGGCCGAGCTCATCGGTCACCGTGCCGTCTTCGGCGAGCCGCTCGAAGTCGGTGGGCAGCATGGTGTGGCCGAAGCGGAAGGCGGCACCGGCGAACTCGTTGGAGATCGTCGGGTCGACGGTTTGATCGTAGCCCTGGTAGGCGGGCAAGGGAGCGCCGAGGAGTTCGGGCAGCCACTCCTCGTAGATCACCTTCTGCCACTCGGCTTCGACGATCTTGCGCGCGGTCTGGAACAGCTGCTCATCTGTAAGGCCGAGGTTCATGTCTATCAGCCGGTCGACCTGGAAGTTGTGCTCCTTGAGCCAGATCTCGTGCATCGAAGTCAGCGCGATATTCTCGTCGCCGCGAACGTCGCCGACGATATGGGCGAACGCAGGGTCGCCCATGAACATGCCGGCAGTGCTGCCAACGCCATGGACATCCTCGATGTCGTTGGCGGTAGGGGCGCCGCCGATCGAATTCGTGATCAGGTATGCGCCGTCCCGCAGGAGTTCCGTCACGGCCTGGCTGGAGCCATAGACGTTGGAGGCGTCGATGAAGCTCGTGATCTGGTTGGCGTGCTCGCGAGGGGAGGCGTTTTCGCCGGTGTCGCTGACGACTGCGGAGCGGTGCAGATCGAGGACGCTGCCCGGCGGGAAGGCCGGGTCGCCTAACGGAACGATGGTCTCCATACTGCCGGCGGCGGCATTGTCATGAACGAGATCGAGGTCGTGGTCGAGGAACTGGCCGATGAAGATGAAAAGCTGGCTGGTGCCGAAGCTGTTGGGCGTGCCGTCCGGGAGATCGGCCATGGCGTTGGATATGGTTCGCGCATTGCCGCGATCATAAGGCGCCGAGACGGAATCGGCGTAAGCGGCGTGCGTGAGCCTGATAAGGGTTTCGCCGGCCGAGCCCCAGCTGTCGTTGATCAGGTTATTGCCTGTTCCATCGGCCTCGCGAGCTTCCTTCAGGCTCAGGTTCAATAGGTCGCTTTGAATTGACATGTTTAACCCCGCGCTCGATTTGGGACAGTTCATTTGCTCGCGATGCGATCCAGGTGCCAGAGCGTATCAGAATCCTGTGCCGATTTGAACGGGCGCACGCGTTGCCGATTCCATTAGCAAGTCTTATGCGATTTCAGAGCGAAAACCCCGACCTGCAGGTTCCGTTGGTTAAACGGGCCGCGGGCCGGGGTTTCGTTTTCGTAACGAACGAGGAGCGGGCGGCGGGCGCCCGCTCCAGCGGCTCGCGGTTCTAGGCGATCAGATTGTGATCCGCGATGATGTCCTCCGCGGTGACTTCGCCGGGGCCGATGCCGACCAGGATCACGGCCGAGTCCGGCACGTTCAGTTCGTTGCCTAGGTCGGTGTTGTCGAAGGCGAAGATCGCCGTCGAGAAGCCGGTGTCGGACGATGCGTCTTCGTAGGACGACGCGATGTAGACCGCCTCCTCGAAGATGTCGTGCAGCGCTGAAGCCGCCTCAAGTGCCTTGAGGTAGTTGTCGGCGGTTGGCTCGTCGATCGAGAAGAAGGTATCGCCATCGATTGCTTCGGCGTCGAAGCCTTCGAAGTCGACGTCATCTGCAACAACATCGGTCTTCTTGTCGCCCGTGTTGTGGTCTTCGGCATAGTGCGTGACGAAGTCCTTGATCATGTCGACCAAGCCCATCTCTTCACCAGGCTCGAACGGATCGGCGTGGGTATTGACCGGGTTTGGATTTTCTTCAGAGATGATGAACCAATCCTTGCCGTCGATCTGGCCGTCCTGGAAGACTTCGACTTCGAGGTGAGCCGGCGACTTGTCGTTGACGACTTCGTCTTCCCACGGGTTGCCGTTGTCGCGGACGTCGAGCCACTTTTCGACCTCAAGCTCCTTCGTCTCGGTCTGCTTCTTGTCCTCATCGAAGTACATGAGGTTGACGGAAAGGCTTTCGGCAACGTGCGTGTTGGGGAACGGCGATCCGTCCTTGGCACCTTCGATGTCGATCCACAGCTTGCCGTCGTATTTCTTGAAGCTGACCTTGCCGATCTCGTTGTCGGCGCTGTCCTTCACGAACCACATGCCGTCGTTGTGGTAGGCGTCGAGGTCGCCGCCATATCCGAGTTCCTTGAACAGGTGCTTGATGTTGTCGGAAATGTCCGAGTACTCGATCGTTGGCGGGAACGGGATAACCGTCTGGCTTCCTTCCTCTCCGATGACGACCTTGAGGACCGCGTCCTTGTACCTGATGAAGTCTTCAGAGACATGGAACGAGATGTGGGCACGGGCATCGTAAAGCTTCGGATCGGTCAACAGGTAACGGTTGATCTCGCCGCCGTCGGTGATCTTGACTGCGTACTTACCGTCCTTCTGCTCGACGACTTCAGCACCCTTGAGGGCGTTTGGCCATTTCGCGTAATCGCCGACCAGGTTGTACTCGAGCTTGTCGACGATCTTCTCCGCGAGTTCATGCCCGCTCAGGCCATCCTTGTCGCGGATGTGAATCCGAACCCAAACGATACCGTTCACGTCCTTGGTCATTTCGAAGTCTTCGGTGGCAGCCGGCAGCGTCCAGTTGCTGTCGATCTCGCCAACCTTGATACCGAAGTGGATCGTGTCGCCATAGTCGTAGTGGTCGTCTTCGAGGACCAGCTTCGCCATGTTCGGGTGATCGTCGGTCGTGTCGTCGGGATCGACTTCGAGACCGGTGATCTTGAAGTCCTCCGGATTGTCATCCAGGCCGGACTTCTTGACGACGATCAGGTGACCGTGGTCGTCGACCTCTGCATACACTCCGTCGATGTGATCCTTGTGCTCAGGGGAGTTCAACTTCTCGTTGATTGCGTAAGCAAGGCCGTTCTTGAGAATGGCAAGCTTGATCTTGTCCTGCCACTCCTTCGGCAGCATCAGGAACCAATCGAGCAGTCCGTCGGGCTTTTGCATGGCTTCCGCCATGCCAATGGGCCTGCCGTCCATGCCGTGCTTTCCGAAGTCATCGTCCTTCAGGAAGCGGATGTCTTGAAGATCGAACTTGTAGCTTGCATCGTTGACAAAGTGGTCGTGGATCTTGAGATCCACCGAGAAGCGATCACCCTGGCCTGGCAGGCCGCTGATGATGATTTCCTTGATCGCCGGTGTCGCTCCGCCACCTTCCAGCCAGTCGGCACCTTCGCCGCCGTCGAGAACGTCGCTGCCGGCACCGCCGTCCAGGAAGTCGTTGCCTTCACCGCCGTTGAGGTGATCGTCGCCGCCGCGGCCTATGAGTTCATCGTCACCGTCGTTGCCGTTCAGTTCATCACCGGCTTCGGTGCCGCGGATGATGTCGTCGTTGGCGGTGCCTTCGACGCGCATTCCTTCGGTCTGAGAGCCGACGCCGTCAACGAACAGACGGGTATGGCCAGTGGTGCCGGAGGCATCGATCAGGGTTAGGTTGGGGGTGAGCTTCCTGTCCTCGGCGGTGATGGCGAAGTAGTCGGCTTCACCCGTGAGGTTGATGGTGTGGAGGTCTTCGGCAATCTCCTTTTGATGTTTGACGTTGTCGTCGTACCTGAAGACCTGGTTGCCATGCTCGTCGAGCCAGGGGCTGCCGTCCTTCTCGGTGAGACCCGTCTTGGTCTGCTCGACATCCTTCTTGATGAAGTTGATGTGGTGGCGGCCCCAGCCGTCGTAGGTGGCGGCTTCGACGTTCAACACTTCGGTTTCACCACCGACGAAGTTGATGTCGAGTTCCTGCTCGAGGACGAGGTTCAGGACATCGTTGGTGCCATCGCCTGCGTTGGTGTTGCCTTCGGTGTCGAGGACGCCGACGTCAACGACGAGCGTGAGAGCCTTGCCTTCCATCTTGGGCGTGAACTTGTCGCGTTTTTCCATCTCGCCCCAGTAGCGCGGCAGGTGCACCTTGTTCTTGTCGTCTTCGACATGGGAGAGGTGAGCGAGGTCGCCGTCCTTGAAGGTGAAGGTGTACTCCTTGTTGGCTTCAAGGTTGATGAGGGCGAGGTTGGAGAACGACTTGCGCTCGGGTTCCGATTTGTCATAGCCTTCGGGGATATACTCGAAGACGGGCTTCACCAGCTCTTCGACGACGTACCTCGGGAAGTGGCAATCGACACCGCAGGAGAACTCGACGTCATAGATGCCCTTGATGGCGTTGGCGTCGAGGATGTCGACCCAGGTATCATCCGGCCGGATCGAGACCGTCGGTCCCGAGTCGAAGCTCTTCGAGTTCGGATCGCCGTCAAACATCTTGCGGGAGCCGACTTCGGCGAAGATCTTGGCCACCTCGAAGTTGGTGAACAAGTTGTCCTGACCGACGGGCAGATCGAAGAAGATCGCCGCATCTTCGCCAGCACCGCCGTCCGCCGTCAGCCCGACCGCACCGCGGCCGAGGTAGAGGTTTTCGTCTCCGGAGCCGCCGTTGAAGGCCAGATCCTCGTGTCCGATCGGCTTGCCGTGGTCGTCGTAGACCGGCACCTTCCAGACGCTGTGCTCACTGCGCCAGCTCGAAGAATCCCACCATTCATCCTCGACGACCGGCAATTCCATAAGCCTGCTGTCTTCCCACGCCACGACATAGGAGTTGTCGCCGGAAGTTCCCGACATATCGACAGTCTGCAGGTTTGGATTGGTCCAGAACAGGGGGTGCTCGAAGGAGCCGACGACCGCGTCGGCGCTGCCTGAACCGGAGATGGTGTCGAGCGTTTTTCCTGCTCCGATGCCGCTGATGACGCTTGGCTGTTCGCCGTTGAACTCCAGGGCAACTTCCTTGATGTCGGCGAGTTTGCCGTGCTCGTCAGTGGTCGCAGCCTCGGTCAGCTCGATCTTGATGCCCTTGTAGCCGGGGTCGCGCTTGTCTTCGATGTCGTGCTTATTGTCCTCAAGCGGTTCTTGAGTGGCACCGACGTGATCGACGGCAATGGTGACCTTCTCGTCCCCATTGGTCGAACCCTTCTTGAAGTCGATAAGGTGGTCGGCCTGTGTGTGGCGGATTTCGACCCGGAGGCCGTCGGCTTCAGCGATATTGACGAACGCGATCAGGTCTTCCTGGGCGCTATCGGAGATGATCGTATGGAGATCGGAACCCATGCCGCCGAGATCGACTGCCAGATCCTTGCCGTCGCCGAACTGCTTCAGCTCAAAGATCTCGACGTTCTCGGTATGGAAGGCGCCGACGTAGTTGGCTTCCTCACCGTCGGCGAGTTTGGAATCCTTGGCGTACAGGTAGGTATTGCCATCAAGCTTTTCGCTGGTGTCGACGATAACCTTCAGCTTGTCTTCGCCGTCCTTGCCGTCGATAATCGCACCGCCAAGGGTGTTCAGATTGTCGGAAACGAACGCAGTGAACAGGTTGTCCTCATCGTCGCCCATGACCATCTGGCCTGGAACAGTCGGGATCGCCGGAAGCTCGTCCTCGTCGATGACCTTCACGGAAACCGGGAAAGACGTTTCCGATTCATTGTGAGCGGCGTCGGTGACTTTGACGTTGAGGACAAAATCGGTGTCGCCGTCGACGTCGGTGCCGTTATAGATGATCTTGTTGCCGTCGAGGGAGAAGGGGACCGTGCCCGGCGCATTCGTCAGCATGAACGTATGCGTATCCCCGGGGGTCGCGTCGATCGCCTGCAGCAAGCCGACCACCGTACCGGCTGGCGTGGTCTCGTCGACGTTCGGCAGCATCGACATGTTGATGCCGGTCGGGGGCAGGTCGTCGAGCGCCGGCTGATCAGCAAGAGACTTCCCGTATTCGACAGGCTTACCTTCGAGTATCGACTGGACGAACGGTTTCGCCTGGGCTTCGGCCACCGATTTAATCAGAGGCCGCGAAAGCACAAAAGCCACCAGTTCGGCGCCGTCGAAGCGTTTCGCGATAGACTTGATCTTGGCCAGCGGAGGCGGATTGAGATCGAGGTTATTGTAAATGCTTTTGATCAGCTTGTGTTCCTGAAGCTTGCCGCTGGCATTCGTGTATTCGCTCTTGAAGAGTTTCGTGCGGAACAGCAGGCCAACGTAATTCGGGTGATTGTCGTACAAATTGATCTGGGCCAGGAACTGCTGCTGCGACCCTGGGACGAAGTTGAAAAGGGCTTCCCAGATGCCGGCGACGGCTTGCGCGGACGCTTTTTGTGATGGGTGAAGTGCGGGAAGGGCCATGACGTTTTTCTCCTCCAAAAGGAAATCGTTGCTTGGTGTTTCAGGCAAGGCACCGTCGTTCGCGGAGAATGCCTCCACGTTGCTCTGTTGCGGTGATCAAAATTGCTCTCGCCTGCGGTTGCGAGCCTGTGTATAGTAAAAGCAATACACCGGCATTACGTCAAGACCAATTCGTTGCGAATTGTCTGAAAATGAAACATCGGCGACCAAACGGAGTGACGTTGGGACGCGTCTTAGGACTCGCGCAAAAGCGATTGCATTGCTTGACCAACGCAGGCCTTATAAAGGCCGGACTCGGGTCCGGCCGGTTGGTCATTCGGCAAATCCCGGGGTGGCCAATCGCGGTCGAGAGGTTTTTGAAAATTGGGTTAACAGAAGACTGGACAGGCGCCGTGGGAAGCGGCACTAAAAATGCATCTGTCGGAACGTTCAGCCGTTCATGTGCCAATGCCTTGCAAGTCGAAGTATCCGGAGGGAATTATGGCGTCGCGTAAGGATGGGTCGAAATCGCCCGTCAATCCGTTGCAAGAAGCATTCGGCAATTTTCGACCGGCTTTGATCACCGTCATGATCTTCAGCGCGTTCTGCAACCTTTTGTTGTTCGTCGGTCCGGTCTACATGTTGCAGATCTACGACCGCGTATTGTCAAGCCGCAGCGAAGGCACGCTGATTGCACTGACGGCCATCGCGATCTTCCTGTTGCTGACGTACAGCGGGCTTGATGCGCTGCGGTCACGAATCCTGGTGAGGGCCGGCTACAAGTTCGACGAAAATCTCAACTCGCCGCTGTTCAGGACGGCGCTGGGATCGGCACTTGCGCAACGCTCATCGGCACCGGCTTCAAATCTGCGCGATATGGATACCGTGCGGGAATTCTGGACGGGCTCGGGCGTCATCACACTGTGCGATGCGCCATTCGCGCCGCTGTTCGTGGCGATCTGCTTTCTGTTTCATCCCTATCTCGGACTGGTCGCGCTGACAGGAGCGATACTGCTGTTCGGACTGGCGCTTGCCAACGAATTGGCGACCCGTGACTCCCTGAAGGATGCGGGACGGAAGTCGGCGGAAGCTGCGCATTACGCGTCGTCCTCGATGAGCAACGTCGAAGTGATTCACGCTCTCGGCATGCACCGGGCGATTCACCAGTGCTGGGCGGACCGGCATGTCGAAGCGCTGCGCTTCCAGGCCCAGGCAAGCGACTGGGCCGGACTGATCATGGCTACGACCAAGTTCATCCGACAAAGCCTGCAGATCTTCATTCTCGGCATGGGCGCGTGGCTTGCCATTTACGGTGAGATTTCTCCCGGCATGATGATTGCCGCCTCGATCATGATGGGGCGCGCGCTGGCCCCGGTCGAGCAGTCGGTCGGCCAGTGGAAGGCGTTCATGTCGGCGCGCAACTCCTGGGCGCGGCTCGAAGCGCTGTTTGCCAATGCCGCGGAGGCGCACGAAAGGACGCCTTTGCCGGCTCCCAAGGGGCGACTTGCGGCCGAAGCGCTGTTCGTGGGGTCCGGACGGGGCGCAAAGCCGATCCTGCGCAGTATCGATTTCGCGATTGCTCCCGGAGAGGTCCTCGCGGTCATCGGACCGAGCGCGGCCGGCAAATCGACGCTGCTCAGGGCGATCGTCGGCGTCTGGGAGCCGTTGTCGGGTGTCATGCGGCTCGATGGTTCGGATCTGCGCCACTGGGATCCCGAACGACTGGGGCAGCACATCGGCTACCTGCCGCAGGACATCGAGTTGTTCTCCGGAACGGTCACGGAGAACATCTCCAGGTTCCGCAAGGGAGACGATCCCGAGTTGGCGGTGAAGGCTGCGATGATGGCGGGAGCGCACCCGTTGATCCAGCAACTGTCCAATGGCTACGACACGCCGGTCGGTGAAATGGGCGCATCATTGTCCGGCGGGCAGCGCCAGCGTATCGGTCTGGCGCGGGCGATGTACGGGTCACCCGGCCTTCTGGTGCTCGATGAGCCGAACGCCCATCTCGACCGGCATGGCGAACAGGTACTTGTTGCTGCCATCAAGAGGTGCAAGGAAATCGGGACGACGGTCGTTTTCGCCACGCATACGCCGAACCTGCTGGCGTCCGCCGACAAGATTCTAGCGCTTAAGGATGGCGGCGTTCACATGTTCGGGCCGACGAAAGAGGTCGTCAACGAGCTGTTGAAGCCACGCGCTGTCGCAGATGGCGACGAACCGACCCCAGGACAGCAGAGCGACTACCAGGCCGCGGCATCGGAGCCGGGGAAAGCTAGCCGGCAAGTGGCGCCGGTGAACAACCAGGCGACCGGAACCTGAGACTGGTGCCTGTACGACATTCTAGTACCCGCTTTCAGAAGTTCGTTCAGTCATTCGCGGCAACCACCTTGACGAACTTCTGAAAGCAGAGGGTACTAGTAGAATATTGAATCTAGTACCGCTTTTCGATCAGAAGTCCCTGAAAGCGGTTGACTGGTACGACACAGGGAC
>JAHJQI010000081.1 GCA_018819265.1 Alphaproteobacteria bacterium | reverse complement strand
TGCAGCCCGCCGAAACGGTCACGGTGCAGCGCGCTGACGTGGTTGCCGAGGGCGGCAAACATGCGCCGCACCTGGTGGTAGCGCCCCTCCATCAGCGTCACGGCGACCACCGGACCATCGGCGACGTCCAGTACTTCGGCTAGGCTGCCGCCGCACTCGACCTCGGTGGCGATGCGCATCTCGACCGGCAGGAGCGGCTTGGCTTCGCCTTCGAGCATTAGGGTCCCCGAAGCCAGCACCTCGGCTTCATCGCCGCGCAACGGCCGCGCCAGCCGCGCAAGATAGCGTTTCGCCACCTTGCTCTTGGGCGCGATGGCCCGGTGCAGCAAAGCCCCGTCATCGGTCATCAGCAACAGCCCCGAGGTATCTTTGTCGAGCCTTCCGATCGTCGAGATCGCCGGCTTGCGCGCCCGCCATCTGAGCGGCAGCAGGTGATAGACGAGCGGCCCAGCCTCCTTGTGGCTGCAGGTGACGCCGAGCGGCTTGTGTATCATGAGGACGAACCCTGGCGGCGGATCGAGGCGCGCGCCGGCGATCGTCATCCGCTCGCTGAGATCGCGCGAGACCGCAACGTGCCGGCCGGCATCGGTTAGCGGCAAGCCGTCCAGCACCACTCGCCCGGCCCTCACCAGTGCCTGGATGTCCTTGCGCGAACCATACCCCAGGTTGGCCAGCAATCGGTCGAGCCGCACGGACTTTGCCGCCGCGCTCATCGACGCGGCCTCGCCGCGCGGGCTCTGCCCGGTGCCTCCGCCTCCGCCCCTTTCGTCGCCTTGTAGATCTTGTAGCCGAACGCCTGATCGATTTGGACGACATCCGCGAACACCGCATTCAGAGTCGCTTCATAGGGCAGATGCCGGTTGGCGATCAGCCACAGCACGCCGCCCGCACGCAGCATGCCCGCCGCCCGCTCGATGAACGCCTGCCCGAGCGCCTTGTCCTCATCGCCGCCATCGTGGAACGGCGGGTTCGCGACGACGAAGTCGAGCCGCGTCGGCAAGCCCTTCGCAGAACGCACATCCGTCCAGACCGTGGAGACGTTCGCCCCCGGCACGTTGCGCCGCGCCATCAACAGCGCCCGATGGTCGATATCGACGAGGCTGAGATGCCCGATGCCGCCGGCATTGACGCCTGGTTTGATGTCGTGCGAACCAGTCGCGAGCACCGCTCGGGCAAGGATCCCTATCCCGCAGCCGAGATCCGCTCCGCATCCCGCGAGCTTCGGCAAGTGATCGATCAGAAGCTTGCTCCCCGGATCGATGCGGTCCCAACTGAACAGCCCCGGCTGCGACCACATTTCAAGCTCCGGCAGGAGGCGCGGCCCGCCGTCCTCGATGGCACTCGCAATGACCTCTTCGAATGCCGGTGTGCTTTCCGGCCGCAAGGCCCGCACCACCTGATGGTGCCGCTTGGGACTCGATACGGCCTCGCAACCGAGCGCTGTCAATTCGGCGACAAGCCGGTTGCCGCCCTTGGTGTTGGCCGCCACCGCCGTCAACGGGGCACCCGGCATCAGGGCCTTGAGCGCGAGTGCCAGTTCGTGGCGGCGCTCCAGCGTGCTGGCCGGCGCATGCATGACGAAGCCAACGCAGCCCTCAACCGCCATCTTGGACAGGATCTGGGCGCCCGGCCGGCGCGGCGAACATTGCACGCTGTCATCTGGAACGTCGACGAGGTCTTGCGGCATGGTGCCGTAAACGGCGTGGATGGATGTGGACATGGATGATTATCGTGGCTCGGTTTGGCAAGGCATGCGTCGGCGCACAGCATAGTCGCCGATCGCCACCAAACGATAGGGGCAAGCGGTCGTGGAAGGCGTCAACCGTTCTCCTTCAACGTCCCAAGCCAGGCCGCAGCCTTGCGCGAAGGTTCGGCGCCCTCCAGAGCCGCCCCGCGCATGAATCCGTCGGCGGTTGCAATCGATTCCGCCACGAGCCAGCGGAACTCCGGCACTTCGAAATAGGACGAGTGGATCAACTCGCGCCACGTCAGATAGGAGAAGACGTTGTGTTGAGCGTTCTGCTTGCCATCCGAAAACGCGAGTTCACCGATGGCGTTGCGGAATTTGCCTAGCGACTGCGCGGCGATTCCGTTGCTGTAGCCGGTGATGTGCTCACCCAGTTCAAGCGGCAGCGAAGGCGGCGACTGGTCGAGCCAGAACGGTCGCGGCGCCGCCGTCAACGCCACCTCCGTCTCCGTATCGTTGCCGAGTGCCGAGCGCTTGATTTCAAACCAGGTCAGAGCGTCGAGTAATCTCGCCAGCAGCCCGCTGAGGAAGCTCGCGATCCCCTGCACCAGGACCACCAGAATGACCGCGACGACGCCGAACACGATCGGCACGAGAACGACCGGCAGGATCAGCCGCGCCAATATTCCAAATCGCCCGCGCCAAAGATCGTCGTCGAGAAAGAGGCTCGAGGCTTCGTCGGTAACGAGGTGGAACAAAAGCCTCGAATTCAGCGCGATGTCGCGTCCGCCCCCGCACAGGCTGCCACCCTCGCAACGCCTGCCGTCGATTTCAAGAAAGCGCCGCTTGAAGCGCATCGCGCGCTCGACCGGAACAAGATTGGGGTTCTCGGCGTGCATCTGTTCGCGCGCCGCTTGCAAGCGGGCTTCAAGCGTTCCCACCTTTTTCTTCGCGTCGAGCCGCTGCACCAGATTGCCGCCCGTGTCGGCGCTCTCGAATTCCTGGCGCGCCTCCCGCAGCGACCGGCGCAACTGGCGCACTTCCTGGCGCGCAGCGATGACGCGGGCCTCCGATTTCTCGTAGTCCGAAATCTGATAGACCCGATCGCGCATGATGTCGGAGATCCCGACCATCGCAGCAGGTGTCGTCAACAACAAAAGATAGAGCAGCGGCAGCAGGAAAACCGATAGAATCGAGAAGAACGGCACGGCAAAGGTGCTGTGGAAGATCTGCATCTTGATCCCGCCGATCGAACTCAGCCCTGAAACGGCTTCGTCGTCCTTGTGCCATAACCCCAGCCAGCGCGGGCCGAAGCCATCGCGCGCCTCCGAGACGATGCGCGGGCGGTAGAAATAGAGCTTGCGCATATCGAGGTATTTGAACACCGCCCAGAACAGCACGAACGGCAGGCTCATCAAGAGCGTATAGATGCCATACCGCGCCAGCCAGTTCTGGTTGTCGAACCGGCCGTTGCCGCTTGCCACTTCACCGCCGATGAAGGCCGCAAACATCAACAACAACATCAGCGACGCAACGAACATCGCCTTTTGCAGCAACGTCAACCGCAAGAACAACGATCGCTCCCGGCGCAGGCTGACGAATGGCGTGCCGACGGTGACCCACCGCTTCAACCCAGGCAGCGGTTGTTTACGCCGCGCCGCCTCAAGCAGCGCCGACGATATCACCGAGCCGCCGTGGCTGTGGCCGATCACGCAGTACGGTTCGCCCTCCTGTTCCAGCGCCTTCATGCGCCGGCACAACGCCTGCCCGGCCCTGCGCCGCTCGACTTCACTGTTGTCGCCATTCCATACGAACCGCTCGATGCGCACACACCCATCCGCGCCGTCGACGAGCCTCATGATGTCTGCTTCGGTCGCACTGCCCCGCTGCCACCATTGCGCTTCGGCGCCCGGCGCTGGAATTTCCGACGGCACGCCCCCGAAATGAGCGAATGTTCCATGCACGGTAATGATCGTCGCCATGTGCCGCCTGTTCCCTCGCCTGCCGCCTTGACCTGACGACCTTGTAATTAGCATGCCCGGCAATGTCGGCGGACAAAAGGTCCGCAACCGGAACGCTTATTACTCGCTCTGGGGGTGAACTGACAGGCAATAATAATGACAATCGCACCGCGGCGACACCGAGGGAAGCATATTCGCCACGGCGGAAAAGACACGGTGCCGCTAACCAATTCGGTCGCGAGATGCGGCGATGCAAGCGTCAGGCAGCCCGCTTACCCACGATCAGATCCCAGGCGATGTTGATCTGCTTGGTTCTCTCTTCGCGCAACATCTTGTCGGCCTCGTCCTTGGCGTGATCCGGGTGCCAGCCCATCCGCAAGGCATCGACGATCCGCTTCAGCGTGCCCTCGGTCGCGTGCGCATTGACGCCGAGCACCTCGAATGCCTGTGCCCGCGTCTTCGGCATGACAAGATCGTTGCCGGCCCCCTTGGCGCTTGCCGAAGCGCTCTCGGCAATGCGACCGATCCGCTCCAGATCGCGGACCACCGAACGCAGGCTGGCGGCAACGCGCGCCGTTTTCGGTTGATCCCCCGAACCGCCCCGTAGGCCCTCGATCCTCTGCCGCACGCTCCTCAGCTCCGCCGACAGGGTATCGCGCAGGGCGGACGCCGGCCCGAGCGCCCGCACGGCCTGTTCGGCTTTCTCATAAAGAGCTTCGGCCGCACGCGCTCCGTTGGCGATGCTGACGTTGCGCCATTCCCAAGGCTTGCCTGCCTTGTGTCTACGCCACTTGAAGGTTACCCACCGCGAGCGCAGCTTGGCCCCGACGCCACCCGCCACACCTGACATCCGTGCAAACAAATCTCCGGACGCCGCTTCGAGCGCTCCTGCGCCACTTCCGGAAGCGGCACCGGAAAACTTGTCGACGCGCATCCCTAGGGCATAGCGCCGGCCAAACCATCCGAGCGCCGCAACAAGACTGGTGCCGGCCAGGACGAAGGCCAGCATGGTAAGATTGAGCGCACCCCCGAGGCCAAGTGACAATGAATGAGAAGCCTCGGCAACCCGTCCCGATGTACCTTCGCCATGAGCGACGACCGCCTGCCAGCCATCTCCGGCCTGCTCTGCGACATCGCCGCCCCTGGCAAGAACCGCCGGCAGAAGCTGGCCCTCCGCCGCCGTCTCCACGACGAGTGCATTGCCGATCCTCGGCACGATCAGACTTCCGGTGCTCGAAGACGCTTCAACGCCGCCTGGCAATTCGGATTGAACGGTGGACGCCGATGCCGCCGTCACATTTTCCGTGGCGGTTCCCGCAGCGAGCCGCGCACCCAGTTCTGTAATTGGAGCATAGCCTTTCGGCATGACGAAGACCGCCATGCGCCGGCCGTCCGCTCCCGCATCGGCATTCTTCAAGACCAGTTTGAGTTCCCCGTTTTCGAACTTCGAGATTCCGACATCGTTGCTGCGGATCTGGCCTGCGATCACCGGCCACGGCGTTGGAACACCCTGGCACTGCACATTGAAACGGTGCACGACCATGGTCCGGCAATCGCGCCCGGCTTTGTCCCTGCAGGCACGGTATTCACGATGCTGGCGCTCACCGACGATCTCGTGGCGCGTCGGTGCGGCGCTATTCAGCGTCGGCTTGCCACCTTTTACCGTGCACGAGAATGGCATCGTGATGGCTTCGCCCGCGACCACGCGAAATGGCAGCCAGGCAACAACCAGGGCAGCCAGTCCGGCCATAACGAAGCTGAGCGATTTACCTGCCAATCGACGCACCCTTCCCCCCGACAAGTGGTACGCAACATAATCCTTTCGCGGTCTTAGTCATAACATAGGCGCGACTAAGGCAATACTCTCCAACCAGGCGGGGCAGGGGAATTATCCAGACATTTCGGCTTCGCATCGCCGCGCGCCAGCACCCCGAATACCGGTCTTTCCGGTTACTCGCCGCGCAAAAGCCCCGTGAAGCCGGTGATCAGCAACGACGTCAGCACCAGGCCGATGATCGTCTCGAGGATGACGCAGACGTAGATCAGACCGCCGAGCGTGATTCTGAAAGTCGGCATGCTCTCTCCCGCGCCGTCCACGGCCGTACCCGGCTTGTCCTCAACAGGTGCAAAAGTGATCGGCTGCGGAACTTCCATGATCGGCCGCCACGAAATATTAGGCCGCCAGTGGTCCGCATAGCCAAACGACACGAACGGCACGAACACGTCGAATGAATAGGCCAGCGGATTGAAGTCCGGATACACCGCATCGAAGGTTCCGGCCGTATACGCGTCCCGGTTGGTCATCACGAACACCGATTCATCGCGGCACCCGGCCTGCTGGCATTGCCCGCCCGCCCACGCCCACAGTCCGGCGAAGAGCGCGATGAACACCACCATCCAGGCAACCGTCCGCCACGGATTGAAGCCGTAAAGGGCGAACAGGTCGAGAAATCCCCCCTGCCAGCGCTGCAGTGTCCGCGTCGCGTGGCTGTTACGTTCCCGGCGCATTCGCGCAATCGAGATCTGGCGGGCGTCTTCGTCATAGCCCTGCTGCACCAGCCGGCTTTCGAGCTGCACCCACGGCTGCGGCTTGAAGTGGTCGCGGATATCGCAGTCCTGCTGGCCTTCGAGCCACACGAGGCGTTGCTCGCCGACCCGGTCGTCAGCCCTGCTGTGCCGGTGCACCCCACCTTCGCGGGCCCCCGACGGATTGTTCAGGTGCTCGTAGGTAAAGCCGTCGAGAATCAGGTGGTCGATATCGCGTCCGTCGCTCGCACGCCCGCGCGCGTCCGCACCCGGTGTCCAGGTATCGGCGTAATCGTGATAGGAAGCCGCCCGCGTCCGCGAGAAGTCGACGATGCCGCGCGGACGCTCGTCGCGCGCCGCCGGCATGCACAATCGCTTCACCTCCGCGTCGGCAAGGGAGATCGCCGCTTCGTCCCAGTCCGCGAGACTGTCGAGTTTGTCGCCCTCGCTCGGGGCGGGGCGGCCCTCGCGCGCCAGTGCGGCACTCTTGATATGGCTGCCGGAGAAATCGAGCACTCCGGGAATGCGCACCTGATCGAGAACCAGCGCGCCGATCGCCTGTAGTCCCTCGTTGAGTTCCACGTCGCGTCCAAAGCGACTGCCGTTGACCATCAGCGCGGCACCGTATTGGACTTTGATCGAAGCGCCGCGCAGTCGGAACTGATTGCCGATATCGCAGGCTGGAAAGCGGATCAGTCCGAACACGATCGACCGCGACATGTAGCAACCGCCACGGATCTGCGCGCCATCGCCGCGAATGGCGAGTTCGGCACCGAACAGCCGCGCTTCCGTCAGCCTCAGCTGCCCGCGGATCTCGGCACCTGGAAAGTTCAATGCCCCGACGAGCTTCGACCGCGCCATATCCCAGTTGCCGGCAATCGCAATCCCGCCGGCAGAAATCGCCGTCGCGCCACCTTCGACCTCGATTCCTTCCGCAATGAGCCCTTTGCCGATTTCCGCTCCGTCGAGTTCGATCCCACCCTTGATGCGGGCATCGGCAAGATTGCACCCCTGCCCGATGTTGACGCTTCCCGCCTCGATGGCCGTCGTCTTGCCGGAAACCGCCAGCCCCCGCCCCTCGAAACGGCCCCCGAGCCGGGCGTGAGCCAGCCGCAGGCCGGATGAAATCCGCGCCTCGCTCGCCAGAAAGTCGCCATCGATCCGCGCGCTTTCGACATCGAAACCGCATTGGACGCCTTCGACGGTCATCTGATCGGCATAGATCCCCGAACCGAGTTCGCAGCGCGCGAGTTGCACATCGCCCTTGAGGCGCGTGCGCCGCAAAATGAGCGGACCCGACAGCCGCAGCCCGTTGGCCCGGATCGCCTCACGGCCATCGCCGAGCAGCGTCCCTTCGATCGCCAGCGCTCCGCCGATCTGCGCGCCACGCGCCGCCAGCGAACCCGAAATCTGCCCGCCTGCGATGAGAATGCCGTTGTCGACCTGCGCCCTGTCGGCGATCAGCGCACCTTCGAGCTGGCACTTCTGCAGGCTGAGGCGCTTCAACCGCGCATCGCGCATGATCAGCGCGCCGCGCTCGTTGGCTTCGATACGAACCCCCGAAAATAGCAACGGTACGCCGACCGTCGAGCCTTCCAGGTCGAGACCGCCGGTAACGACGGCATTGCTGAGCCGCACGCCGGAAACCGCGACCGGCCAGTCCGGTCGGCTGGCACTGAGCAGCACGCGCAAAACCTGCCCGCGAATCGCCGCGCCGCCAAGCGAGACGGTTTCCCCACGCGCCGCACCTGCGATCAGCACTTCCTCGGCCGGGCTGAGGTCGTCTCCCGCGATCATGAATGGTTTCGACATGGTTCCCATCGCCCCCCAGGCTCAAGATACGCGCTGATGATCCCGGTTATCGAGGTCGTTCAAAGACGGTTCTCCCCGCAACGCACAATAGGGCGCGCGCCCGAAGCGGTCGAGGCCTTGTTGACCGCACCGTCAAAATGCTGCTCCTTTGCCGGATTACTTGGATTTGCCGCTTTGCGCCTCGAGTTCGGCACAGCGAAGTGATAATACAGCAGGCTGACGGAGCATCGGGGATGGCTTGCTCTGATGGTTATCACGCGCTCGACAACCTACCGGTCAAAGCACTACACACTCGGGTGAAACGGCTCGGCACCGCAACGGTCTGGCGGGCCATTGGAAAGCGCAAACAAGCGCACGGCACAAGTGTGCTCATGGGAGGTTTCGCGTCATGTTCCCCGGCGACACGACCCCAGAACGGGGTGAAATGCAGACGACCGCGTTTAAGGATGCCGTTGCCAGGGAAGCTGCCCTGGCGGATCATCACCATATCGTTCCCGAGAGCGTCAATATCGAGGGCTTTCCCGACGCTGGACTCGACATCGTTCCCCCCGACGAGGTGCGCGGTCGCGAACATTTCGTCCCCGTCACCCGCTTTGCGCTGATGGAACGCCTCACCGCTCCTTCGGCCTGGCCGAACGATTCGGCCACCGCCGCCCGCCGTTTCTTCGCCTACCTCGACTATTGGCGCCATCAGCGCTACGGCGCCCGGCTTCTCGATCTCGAACAGACCTACGAACCGTTCAGCCCGGATAGCGATCTCCTGCTCACCCGCAGCTTCACCGACGAGGAACTCGACGCCATGCAGCAGCGCATGGTCGAGGGCATGAAGAAGATTCTGACGCAGGCCAACTACAGCGCCATCGATCCCAAGTCCGTGCAGGAAATCCTGACGAAGGATTCCCACTACGGTCTCGACCTGCATGTCGACTTTTCTCTGTTCGAGGAAGTGTTGATCTATTATCGCGGCGCTTCCACGCGCAAGGACCAGAAGCGCATGCTGCGCAAATTCCTGCGCAAGGAAGAATTCGACGTGCCGATCTTCCAGCGCCTGTTCCTGCTGTTCAAGATGAAGCCGCTGCAGGAGCGCGTGCGCGAGATCATGGAAAGCGAAAAGGTTTCCCGCAAGGAAGCCGAACGCATGGCCAAGAAGCAGCGCGCCCACCTGCCCGCCGCCGTCGTGCCCGGCAACATCTACATGAAGCTCTTCAAGAACATCCCGCGCTCCGACATCGAGATGGTCTTCCCCAACACCGAAGTGAAATACCGGATGATGGACAAGATCATGCTGTCGGGCGGTGGCATTGCCGGGTTGGGCGGCCCGATCGTCGGCGCTGTGACCAAGTTCGGCGCGCTCGCCAACCCGTTTGTCGCCGTCCCCATCGTTATCGGCCTAGGCGGGGCCGTCTTCCGCGGCGCCATGAATTTCGTCAACAAGCGCAACAAGTACATGGTCGTCATGGCGCAGAACCTGTATTTCCACTCGCTCGCCGACAATCGCGGCGTCATGATCAAATTGATCGACCGTGCCGCCGAAGAGGACGTCAAGGAGGAAATGCTGCTCTATTCGGTACTCGCCAAGGAACAGGCCAACCGCCGCGACCTCAAAGCCATCGACGTCGCAATCGAGCAGTATCTGAAATCCACCTTCGGCCTCGACATCGACTTCGACCTTGACGACGCGCTTCAACGCCTGATCGCCGACGGCATCGTCACCGAGGATGCCAACGGCGATCTCCACACCCTGCTGCCGCGCGAGGCGGCGCAACACATCGACGATATGTGGGACCGGCTCCTCGACGAACTCCCCGACATCGATCCGCACGAAGGGGTCGAGATGGACATCGACAGGTTGCGCGCGGAAAACGGCCTCGCGGCGAGAGAGGCGGCCGAGGCTTGACGAACTCACATGAAACCGGCGCGGACCATGGCGTCCTCTCCGGCACTGCTTCCGCGGACGCTCCCGTCCACGGCGGCTTGTCTGCCATCGTCATCGAAATCGCCGACAGGAACGGTGCCCGCACGCTTGCCGGCGCACTGGAGAACTTGATCGATCCGCCCCCCGACGCGCTCTCCATGTTCGAGGCCGCCGGCCCCGGCACCCCCTGGCGCATCACCGCCTATTATGGCGACCCGCCCGACCCCGGCGAATTGCATGCCTCTCTTGAAGCAATCGTCGGCGGCAGCTTCGACGTCCCCGCGCCGCGGCTGGAATCCGTCCCAGATCTCAACTGGGTTGCCATGTCGCAGGCCGCCCTGCCGCCGGTCCGCGCCGGTCGCTTCACGGTCCACGGGTCCCACGACCGCCATCGCGTTCCCCAGGGCCCCGGCGCCATCCTCATCGAAGCCGGCGAAGCCTTCGGCACCGCCCACCACGCGACGACCTACGGCTGCCTGCTGGCGATCGACGCGCTCACCAGCAAGCGTCGGTATCGCAACGTCCTAGATCTCGGTTGCGGATCGGGCGTACTGGCGATCGCCGTCGCGCGCGCCAATCCCAGGGCCCGCATTCTCGCCAGTGACATCGACGAAGCATCGGTTCTGGTCGCCCGCGAAAATGTCAGGGCGAACCGCGCCGGCACGCGCATCCGCACCATCGCGGCAGCCGGCCTCGATGATGCCGAGCTGCGCAACAGACGACGCTACGATCTCCTGATCGCGAACATATTGGCGGGCCCGCTGATCCGCTTGGCCAAGGACATATCCCGCGCGGTCGCAAATGGCGGCGACCTGATATTGTCGGGATTGCTCACCGAGCAGGCCCGCGAGATCACCGCGACCTACCGCGCCGCGGGCTTCACCCTGAAGCAGAACACCAGGATCGCCGGTTGGTCGACCCTGGTGCTCAGGCGTGCTTGAGTTTTACCCGCGACCGGTAAGATCAAAGGTGGGCGGGCAATGACTCATCGCCGGCTGCCTTGATCTTCGTGATCTCCGCCGGCCTGAAGCCCAGTTCGGCAAGTTCTTTCTCCGACAGCCGGGCGAGATAAGGCCGCACGAACGCGTCGGCCTTGGCCTGGCGATGCGCTGAAATCCGCTTCAGTGCTCCGCTTGCGGCCTTGCTGATGGTATCGAGTTCATCGCGAAGCCATGTCGCGGAATGGGTAAGCGTGCTCATGATCATCTCCTTATTTGGAAATTCTGTTGCTCGCCCAACACCGGTTTACCGAGTGTTGGTTCTAAAGACCCCCAACACCGGTTTACCGAGTGTTGGTTCTAAAGACCCCCAACACCGGTTTACCGAGTGTTGGTTCTAAAAACCCCCAACACCGGTTTACCGAGTGTTGGAGCGGTGGGACCGGATTGCTTTTTGTTCCTGGTCCCAGTTCTTGTTGGCATTTAAACTAAGTATGTTTGCCACGCTTCGGCAGGGGTCGCATTGCACCCCAGCGATGCATCTGGCGCATGAACTGCACTATCTCGCGTGCGGGGGGCCGCAACGGCTATCAACCACACACGATCCCGCCGTCACGTCATTGAAAGCCGCCAATGTTTCAGATCTTCGACGCAGCCTCCGACCCTTCGCTTGTTGCCGCCAGGATCGAAAGCCTTCGCCGCGAACTCGCCAAGCGCAATATCGACGCCCTGATCGTGCCGCGCACCGACGCCCACCAGGGCGAATACATTCCCGCAAGCGAGGAACGGCTGGCATGGCTGACCGGCTTTGCAGGTAGTGCCGGCACCGCGATCATCGCCGCGAAGAAAGCGGCCCTCTTTGTCGATGGCCGCTACACGGTGCAGGCGCGCAGCGAAGTCGACACCAAGGTCATCGACGTCGTCCCCATGGCCGAGAAGACGGCCGAGGATTGGCTGGCCGGAGAACTGCCCGAAGGCGCCAGGGTCGCTTTTGATCCGAAACTTTTCACGCTCGCCCAGATCCAGCGGCTGAAGCGACGGCTGGCCGACAAGAAGATCAAGGTCGCAGCCGTTTCCCCGCGATCGAACCTGATCGATGCGTTGTGGCGCAAGCCCGAACGGCCCGACCCTCCCTCCGGCGCCATCGTGCCCCACCCCGTATCGCTGGCAGGCCAATCGGCAGCCGGCAAGGTTTCGGAAATCCAGGAGCGCCTGAAAACACTGGGCCTCGATGCCGTCGTGCTGACGAGCCGCGAGTCGATTGCCTGGTTGTTCAACCTGCGCGGCTCCGACGTCAAACACACGCCCGTCTTTTCCGCGTTCGCCATTGTCCATCAGCGCGCCAGGCCGGAATTGTTCGTGGAACTATCGAAGCTCGGGGCCGCTGCGCGAAAAGTGCTGACGCCGGTCGCCAAGGTCGCCGGCTATGACACCTTTGAAGAGCGCCTGAAAGAGCTGAAGGCCGGTTCCAGGAAAGTCGGCCTCGATCCGGCGACGGCCAGTTACGCCATCGCCACCCGGCTTGGCGGTGACCGCAGGATTGTCCGTTTCAGCGACCCTTGCGTTGCACCTCGCGCCATCAAGAACGCAGCCGAGATCGCCGGCACACGCGCCGCCCACGCACGCGACGGCGTCGCTGTCGCCCGCTTTCTCGCCTGGCTCGATGACCATGCGGGCAGCGGCGATATCGACGAGATCGCGGCAGCCCAAGCTCTCGAAAGCTTCCGGCGCGATACCGGCGAATTGAAGGAGATCAGCTTCGACACCATTGCCGGCTCCGGCCCGAACGGTGCCATCGTGCATTACCGCGTCAACGCCAAGACCAACCGCAAACTGAAACCCGGCGAACTCTTCCTCGTCGACTCTGGCGCCCAATACTCCGACGGCACCACCGACATCACCCGCACGGTTGCCATCGGCAAGCCGACGAACGACATGCGCCGTCATTTCACTCTTGTGCTGAAGGGCAACGTTGCCATTGGCACCGCTTGCTTCCCCAAGGGAACCCGCGGACGTGACCTCGATTCCCTGGCCCGCGGCCCGTTATGGCAGGCCGGCCTCGACTACGACCACGGCACCGGCCACGGCGTCGGCAGTTACCTGTCGGTGCACGAGGGACCGGTAGCGATTTCGCGCACCAACGCCGAAGTGGTGTTACCCGGCATGATCCTTTCCAACGAACCTGGCTTCTACCGCGAGGGCCACTACGGCATCCGCATCGAGAACCTCGTACTCGTCAAGGAGCCCGAGATTCCCAAAGGCGGCGAGCGCCCCATGATGTCGTTTGAAACGTTGACGCTCGCCCCCATCGACCGCCGCTTGATCGACGTCGATCTGCTGACCGGGGCGGAACGCCACTGGGTCGATGCCTACCATGCCCGCGTGCAGAGAACGCTTCAAGCCCGCCTCGACAAGCCAACGAAATCATGGCTGAAGGCAGCCTGCGCACCATTGTGATTTCGCCTCCGCTCCACCACCACCATGGGCACCGTCAATTGAGCCATGGATGACGACACCCACCCTCGTCATCCCCAGCTTGGCTGGGGACCCAAGCAAGCTTGCTTTCTGGGGGACCAACCGCCGTAAAACGGCAACCGTGCTCAGGTCCCCCTTCGCGGGAATGTACGGTGGAGGTACCCATCAGCGGGCGCGTTTGAACCTTTAAGCCCTTTCACGAGTTGACTCACGCACCCGAAATCAGCTGCTCCCAGTCCTCCTCGGTGAGTACCGCGACGCCGAGGTCGCGCGCCTTCGTCAGCTTCGAACCGGCGTCCGCTCCGGCAACGACATAGTCGGTCTTCTGCGACACCGAACCGGCGACCTTGGCCCCGAGTCGTTCGGCCCTGGCCTTGGCTTCGCTGCGGCTGATTTTTTCCAGCGTTCCGGTAAACACTACCGTCTTGCCCGCCACCGGTGACTGGGCTGCGACCGCTTCGAGCGGCGTTGGATCAACCTCGTTGAGAAGGTCGTCGACCACATTCACGTTGTGCGGCTCGGCGAAAAATTCGACAAGCGCCCCCGCAACCGTCCGTCCGATGCCGTCGATGTTGTTGAGGTCGCCCCACGCTTCGCTCTGTTGGCCTTCACCGGCCTCGATCATCGCCGCCTTGAAAGCTTCGATATCGCCGTAGGATCGCGCCAGCACCTTCGCCGTCGTCTCCCCGACGTGACGGATACCGAGGCCGTAGATGAACCGGTCGAGCGGAACGTCGCGCCGCTCATCGATTGCCGCAAACAGCTTCTTTGCCGATTGCTCGCCCCAGCCCTCGCGGTCCTGCAGTCTCTTCGGCAACCCGGCATCGCGCCGTGCCAGCGTGAAGATGTCCGGCGGCGATTGAATGAGCCCGTCGTCGTAGAACGCCTGAATGCTTTTGTCGCCGAGCCCGTCGATGTCGAAAGCGTTACGCGACACGAAGTGCTTCAGCCGCTCCACGCGCTGCGCGCGACAGATCAGCCCCCCAGTGCAGCGCCTAACAACATCAATCTCTCCGGTCCTCTCATCAACCTCCCGCACCGCGTTGCTTCCACAAACGGGACAGACCACCGGAAACCTGAACGGCTCCGAATTCTCCGGCCGCCTTTCCAAAACCACCGACACGATCTGCGGAATGACGTCGCCGGCCCGCTGCACGATCACCGTATCGCCGACGCGCACGTCCTTGCGCGCGATCTCGTCCTCGTTGTGCAGCGTCGCGTTGGACACGACGACCCCGCCGACCGTCACCGGTTCGAGCTTGGCGACCGGCGTCAACGCTCCCGTCCGCCCGACCTGGATCTCGATGTCCTTGAGGATCGTCGTCGCCTGCGCGGCGGGAAACTTGTGCGCGATGGCCCAGCGCGGCGCCCGTGACACGAACCCGAGCCGCTCCTGCAGGTCGAGCCGGTCGACCTTGTAGACGATGCCGTCGATGTCGTAGCCGAGCGAAGCGCGTTTGGTTTCCAGCGCCCGGTAATAGTCCATCAGTTCATCCGCGCTCCTGCAGACCGTCGTCTCCGGATTGGTCGGCACCCCCCACCGGGCGAACGCCGTCAGCACCCCGGACTGCGTGTCCCCCGGCAGGCCTTTCGCTTCGCCCCAGCCATAGGCAAAGAAACGCAGGGGCCGCTTCGCGGTAATCTTTGCATCGAGCTGGCGCAAGGAACCGGCCGCGGCATTGCGCGGATTGGCGAACACCTTTTGACCCGCGGCTGCCTGTTCCGCGTTGAGCCGGGCAAAATCGGCATGGCTCAGAAAGATCTCGCCGCGGATATCGATCGTCTCCGGCACGTCGTCTCCCTTGAGCCGATGCGGGATCTCCTTCATCGTCCTGACGTTGGCGGTGACGTTCTCGCCTTCCGTGCCATCGCCCCGCGTTGCCGCTTCCACCAGCCGCCCCTTGTCATAGCGCAGCGAGATCGACAGCCCGTCGATCTTCGGCTCCGCGGTAAACGCGATCTCAGCGTCCCCGCCAAGACCGAGAAAGCGTCGGATGCGCGCCACGAAATCGGTGATGTCTTCGGCGCTGAACGCATTGCCGAGCGACAGCATCGGTACCCGGTGGCGCACCTTGCCGAAACCATCGACCGGCGCCGCACCGACTTTTAGCGAAGGGCTGTCAGTACGGATCAGCTCCGGGAAGCGCGCCTCGATGGCGTCATTGCGCAGCCGCAAGGCGTCGTAATCGGCATCCGAAATTTCCGGCGCATCGGAGCGGTAGTAGAGGCCGTCGTGGCGCGCGATTTCAGCGGCAAGCCAGGCGAGTTCGCCACGCGCCTCCTCTTCGCTCAATGCTTCCGCGGCCTTGCCGGCCGCCGGCCTTGTGTTGTTGCCCATGACGTCCCTTGCGGATTTTTGTGGCAGCGCCCTGAGCAAGAGCTATTAGCCGATCCTGTCGAATTGGTGGAGATCGCAGCCGATCGATGATGCTACGATCAACAGCAAACCGCCCGCAGCGCCAAAAAAATAGCCAAGGCGCCGTTCTTCGCGGCTGTGCGGTCTGTTGCGCATTAATACGCGGCAATGTCGCCCGTTTGGCTTTGAGGTGGCCGCCGAAACGCAGTAAGAAACGACATGTCGTGGACAGCGCTCATCAAGCCTATTCGCTCAGGCGCGAACATCCTTGCCAAAGGTGTCGCGAATGTTTCCGGCTGGCTGAACCCCTTTCAGCTGTTCAAGCCGACCCCTGCGAGTAAGCAGCTCAACTTCACCATCGCCTTCATCGGGCTTGCCGCCAAGATGGCAAAAGCCGACGGCGTCGCCGTCGCAGTGGAATCGCAGGCCTTTGAAAGCTGCTTCTACGTCCCGCCTGAGGAACGCGCCAACGTCCAGCGGGTCTTCCGGCTGGCCGCCCAGGATATCGCCGGATATGAACTTTACGCTGAACGCATCGCCCGCATGCTGGCCGACGACCCGGCGTTGTTGAAAGACGTTTACGAGTGCCTCTTCAACATCGCCGCATCCGATGGCGTCCTCCACCACGGCGAAGACGTCTTCCTGCGCACGGTCGCGCAAAAGTTCGGCTATGACGAAAGCGATTATCTCCGCATTCGCTCGATGTTTGTGCACGATCCGAGCAGCCCTTATTTGGTTCTCGGACTGGGACCCGATGCCAGCGACGAAGAACTCAAGGTTCGCCGCATGGAACTCGTACGCGAGAACCACCCCGACAAGCTGGCTTCACAGGGCGTTCCGCAGGAATTCCTCGTGCTCGCCGACCGCAAGCTTGCCGCCATCAACGCCGCCTACGATGCAATCCTCAAGGAACGCGAGCGCAGCCCGCGGGAGAAAGCCCGTGGTTGAGAGACCGGCTGACGCCGCCGCGAAAAGGTTCGTTCCGGTTGGCGGCCTCGACCCCGACAGCCCGCGCGTCGGCCGCGTTCACCCCTCTCCCAACGTGGAGCCGCGAAAGCATGGGGCGAAGCCGACGATCCTGCTCCTTCACTACACCGGCATGCCTTCCTGCGAGCGCGCCATCGACTGGCTGTCGCGCCCCGAAAGCAAAGTCTCGAGTCACTACGTCATCGACGTCGACGGCGCCATCACCCAGCTCGTCGCCGAAGACATGCGCGCCTGGCACGCCGGCGTCTCGGTGTGGCGCGGGCAGACCGACATCAACTCGGCCTCCATCGGCATCGAGATTCACAACCCCGGCCACGGCGACGACTATTGCGATTTTCCCGACAAGCAGATGCAGGCGGTCGCCGACCTGTCCGCCGAGATCATCGCCCGCTGGGGCATTGCCCCCGAAGGCGTGCTTGGCCATTCGGATGTTGCCCCGGGCCGCAAGATCGACCCCGGCGAGCGTTTCGACTGGAAAGGCCTTGCCGACGGCGGTGTCGGCCGTTGGGTGGAACCCGAACCGCCGGGCCCGCTGATCGCCAGCCACTCCCGCCAGCCCTTGCCGGACGATATCGAACAGGTCCAACGGCTGCTGGCCGCTTACGGCTATGGCATCAGGACGGACGCACGGCTCGACGGCAAGGCTCGCGACGTCATCTCGGCTTTCCAGCTCCACTTCCGCCCGCAGCGCGTCGATGGCGTCATCGATCCTTCGACGATCGCAACCCTCGAACGCCTCATCGCGGCGAGCGACCTTTCACCCGCAGCCTGATCAAGCTCTTGACGCCGGCCCTTTCGCGCCCCTTATAGACACCTACACCAGTCGGCCGGACGGCCGCTGCCGGTGGGCGGGCTTTATGGTCAGACCCCATCGGTGGAGGAAAGTCCGGGCTCCATGGAAACACGGTGGCGGCTAACGGCCGCCGGGGGCGACCCCAGGGAAAGTGCCACAGAAAGCAAACCGCCAGGCCCGTCTTCGGACCGGCAAGGTAAGGGTGAAAGGGTGCGGTAAGAGCGCACCGCGCGCTTGGTGACAAGCGTGGCAAGGTAAACCCCACCGGGAGCAAGACCGAATAGGGGTGGCCGGATGCGTTGATCGACAGGCTCCACACGACTTCAAGAAGTGTGGACCACACGGCTCCACACGACTTTAGGAAGTGTGGACCACGAAAAACGGCATCAAACCTGTTTCCAGGTGAGCCACCCGGGTTGGTTGCTAGAGGCGCTCAGCAATGGGCGTCCCAGATGAATGGCCGTCGCGGAGGGTATTGGCCGACACCCGGCTTGCCGGTGTTGGGCTATCTTCCAGACAGAACCCGGCTTACAGGCCGGCTGGTGTAATTCTTTTCATCACAACCGCAGCCGCCGTGCTCTGACCTCCGGCATGGTCCTCGCCGAAGCATCGACTTCGGAATCTCCACTGACGGCAGCGCAACGAAAGCACCCCAAAGCGTGATTCGCGCAGAAATTGCGGAACCTCGTCGGCGCTCTGATCGTTGCCATAGCCATTAGGGCTCGCCCCTGGTTAAACAAAGGAGATTCACGATGAGACTGGCGATGATGACGCTCACCACGGTGATGGCCACGAGCATGGCGCTGGCAACGGTCGCACAGGCCCAGGAAATGTACACCGACCCCGACAAGTGCGTCGCCGAAGTCGGCAAGCTCGATGTCGACGGCGACGGCTACGTCGATAACAATGAATATTCGGCCTACGGCAGGATCGAGACCAACGTCGACACGGACAAGGACGGCAAGATCTCCGGCGACGAGAAAGTCGTTGCCTGCAAGGGTGGCGCCATGCAAGCGCTGAAACCGAACAAGAGTTAAGACATCGGCGCGAAAAAAAGGCCGTGCGGGGTAAATCCGCGCGGCCTTCAGTTTTGAGGAAGCTGGCAGGGATAGTGGCTGAATTCCGGATCAGAACGACGTGGTGATCTGCGACAGGACGGTCAGTGACGTCCATGCGGCACCACCGATAATGGCAAGGCCCAGCGCGAAGATCTGCGCGGAGAGGATCGTGTCGGAAGAAATGTTGTTCATGTCTCGTCTCCAGGGGCTCGTGTTGCGGTGTTGAAACGAAATTAGGTCACCCTGGGTTCCCCCGCCGTCCCCTGGGGAACAGGGCTGCAAAAAAAGCCGCAAAGCCCGCCGCCGCTTGAAAATTGCCGGCAGAACCCCAGATCAACGGCGCGAAAGCAGGTTCGGCGGGGGACGACGCAGCTTCGATTAACCAACAGTACGCGGGGAACAGGGATTGACGGAGCGATTGCGCGGGCAAATTGAAGCCCCTTGGTTTTCCAATTTCATCATCGCGGTGATCATTCTCAACGCGGTGACGCTCGGCCTTGAGACGTCTCCCAGCGCCATGGCCGTCGCAGGCCCGCTGCTCAGCGGTCTCGATAAGATCGCCGTCGCGATCTTCTGCGCCGAGATCGCCGCAAAGCTTTTCGTTTACCGGCTGTCGTTCTTCCGCAACGCTTGGAACGTCTTCGACTTCGCCATCGTCGCCATTGCCCTGGTTCCCTCGGGCGAAGGGCTTTCGGTTCTGCGATCGCTGCGAATCCTGCGCGCTCTGCGCCTTGTTTCGATGGTGCCCGAAATGCGCACGGTCGTGCAGGCGCTGCTCAACGCGATTCCCGCCATGGCCTCCGTCATCGCGCTCATGACGCTGATCTTCTACGTTGCAGCGGTGATGACAACGAAGCTGTTCGGGCCTGCCTTCCCCGATTGGTTCGGCACGCTCAGCGCCTCGCTTTTCACCCTCTTCCAGATCGTCACCCTGGAATCCTGGTCGATGGGCATCGTCCGCCCGGTCATGGAGGTCCACCCCTATGCCTGGGTCTTCTTCGTGCCCTTCATCCTGGTGGTGACGTTCGCCGTCCTCAATCTCTTCATCGCGATCATCGTCAACGCCATGCAGACCGCGAGCGGCGCCGACGAAGCCGAACACCACAAGGAAAACGAAGCCCACTTTGCCGACCTGCTGGACGAATTGAAGTCGCTGCGCCGCGAGATCAAGGAGTTTCGCGCCGAGCGGGCGGCAGCGACATCGCCAAAGCCGGCTTCAGCGGCGCAGAAATGACGAAATGAGTTCGAGCACGGCTTCCGGGCGCTCGTCCTGGGGCACATGTCCGCAACCGGACAGGACTTTCATGCGGGCCCTCGGCAATGCCTTGACGAGTTTCAAGCCGGTCTCGATCGGTACCGTGTGATCGGCATCGCACCAGATGACGAGGGTCCGTTGCCGCACGCTTGGATAACGCGACGTCAGCCGCTCGACGTCATGTAGCTCGATCCGCCGCGCCGTCGTAATCAGCGCATGCCGCGCCGCCGCCTCATAGAACGGTTCGGCGTAGCCGCGCAGTTCTTCGAAGCTGAGCCTGTCGGCCTGCACCTTGTCGAGCGACAGCCACGTCGACAGCTCCGGCGGCACCAGCATCAGCGCCGCGTAGGGCAGGATCGGGCTTTTCATGAACCGCACGAAATCGGTCCCGGGCTGCTCGTAGGCCGGCGCGTTCATGAGGATGAGTTCGCGCACCGCGGTCGGGTTCGTTTCGTTGAGCCGCAGCGTCGCCAGAAGGCCGATGGCCCCGCCGAACGAATGCCCGATGATGGTCGCGTTCTCGATGCCCCGCTTTCGGATGAAGGCGAGCACGACGTTGGCGTGATCGTAAGGTGTATAGGCCTGCGTGAACGGCTTCTCCGATTTGCCGAAGCCCTTCATGTCGATTGCGATGACGCGGTTGTGGCGGGACAGCTCGCCAATCAGATTGCGCCACGTGAACATCGATGCGCCAAGCCCGTGCAGCAACAGGATCGGGCGGCCCTGGCCGAATTCTTCCGCGTAGATGTGAACCGTCCCCTGGCCCGGCGCTTCGACCGCCATGTAGTAGGACTGGTCCGGCGGCGGCGCGGGCGCAGCACCAGCAGGGTTCGACGTGCAGCCGAACGCGAACACCATGATCGCCATCGCGCAGGTCCATTCCCGCGCAAACCGCCACCCAGGCAACGAATGACCAGACCGAAGCACCGGCCAATGCATGCAAGAACCCCACGACGCATCGCCACATCACACAGCCCCGGTGTAACTCTGCAATGGTTACCACCCGGTCAACGGATGGGTCAGTTTGGGAGGTCTCCATGTTCACGACAATTGCGAATCAAGGCCGCCACATAGTATGAGAAAAATTGCAATGCTCGACGCGACCTATTCCAAGGGTATCGTGCAAGGATCGTTGGTTGCTTCATGGGAACGGTAGAATATGGGCGTCATAAATCTGGCGATCCGTTGGTACTCACCATTCAGCCACCTGAGAGGGAACCGATGAACGATCCACATGCTAGAAAACCGTTCGCACTAATCGTTGAGCGGTCAGGGGATATGCCAAAATTCGCGGGATTCACAGATCATATGATTGGATACCGGACGAGAAGTATACTACTTGAACGAACTGAAGACCTTGAGCCGTTGTTCACAGTCGATCTAAGCCAAGCCGAAGATTTTGCGGAAAGGTTTCGCCATGAAAGCGATACCTCGGTCGAGAAAATTCCTGTCAAAGAGCTATGCCCGGTCCAATTGAGAAACCGCTATGATAGGCGTCTTGCTGATCTACAAGGTCAAAAGGCTGCAAATCACATCGACAAAAATTTCGGTCGTAAAGTCGCTGCTAGAATCGAAGCTGATAGTCAGTTCGACATCCCACGAAAATTCAAGGTGCAAAAAAAACGTCGGCGGAAATCGGAACTGAATTGTCGGTAAGCACATACACAACGCGCCTCACCCACGACACCTGCCGCATGCCTTAACTGAGTTGCAAAAGCAACGCTTGCGAGAGCAAGTATGTGTCCTCCTCCCTACGACACCCGCGTCAAGGCGGCGGCCAGCGCCGCCGAGGCGAGCCTTGCGGCTGGCGCATCGGCGCGGCTCGTCAGGATGATCGGCACCTTGGCGCCGACGACGACGCCGCCAAGGCACGCGCCCATGTAGCGGATCATCATTTTCATCAGCGCGTTGCCGGAGACGATGTCGGGCACGACGAGGATGTCGGCCTGGCCGGCGACGGCCGAGCCCTTGATCCCCTTGATCTCGACGGCTTCCGGCGACACCGCGAGATCGAACGCCAGCGGCCCGTCGACATCGGCATCCGCGATGGCGTCCTTCGCCCACTTCGCGATCTCGACCGCATCGACCGTGGACGGCACCTTCGGCGAAACCACTTCGCTCGCCGACAGCAGCGCCACCTTGGGCCGGGCATTGCCGAGCGCGCGGGCGAGTTCGACAGTATAGCGCACGATCGCCTTTTTCTGCTCGACGTCGGGCGCCGGATTGAGCGCGCCGTCGGACAGGATGATCGAACCCGTCTTCCCCGGCACGGTGAGGTGCGCGATGTGCGCGAGCGGCTGGCCCATGCGCAGGCCGGCATCGCGGTTGAGTACCGCCTTCATGAACGTATCGGTGTGCAGGTGCCCCTTCATCAGCGCGCCGACGGCTCCGCGTCCGGCGGACGCTGCCGAGGCCATGGCGGCTGCCTCTTCGCCGTTCGCTTCGATCACTTCGTAGATGGCGATGTCCCAGCCGATGCTGTCGGCGGCCGCACGGATCTCGCCGAGGTTGCCGACCAGGACCGGCTCGATCAGCCCGGCGTCGGTCGCATCGCGCGCACTCGACAGCGCCAGCGTATTGATCGCGTTGACGACGGCCGTTCGAACCGGCGTGCCGCCGCCTGCCGCCTGCAGAAGGCTCTGCGGACACTCGATGACGTGTTCGCCCATTTCCAGCATTGTGACGCCTCTCCCAAATTGTTCGCAGCTACGCTCGCCGCCGCTTCTGTAATGCCTTAATGGCTAGGCGACGAACCGCCGAGCGGCAATAGGCCGTTTTGCTGATGGGAGCGCAGCGCTGTCGAGTGGCGGCTGTTTTGTCGGAGCGTAGGGCGCGTTAGCGCAGCGTAACGCGCCGGCTTTCCGAGGTTGCAGGGTGCGTTGGCGGCATCCAACTCCGACTTGCCGGGTGGCGTAGGCGTAGGGTGGATTAGGCAAAGCCGTAATCCACCGGCGTCAAGCACCCTGCTGGCGTTCGTTTGGGCGGATTTGGCTCATTTCCCAACATCGATGCTGAACATTGGGCAAGCCCATGTTGGTCTGCTGTACCCGCCCTGCCCGGCCAACATATTACGTTTTTGGGTTCCGCCCTGCTTGCCCCCGGCTTCGATGCCCACCAACTGTCATCCCGGGGCTTGTCCCCGGGACCCATCGTGCGGCAGGAGCAAGGGAATTGGTTTTTGTTGTCGGCGATGCTTGGCGACGAGTCGCAACCCTCCAGGAGCCGATCTGTTGCAACTTGGATCCCGGCAATAAATGCCGGGACGACACTGGTGGATCTGTTGATCTGTAGGCCCCTCGCAGTGATCGTAGGGTGGATTAGGCGAAGCCGTAATCCACCGGCGTCAAGCACCGTCCTTGCCCCCGGCTTCGATGCCCACCAACTGTCATCCCGGGGCTTGTCCCCGGGACCCATCGTGCGGCAGGAGCAAGGGAATTGGTTTT
>JAHJQI010000080.1 GCA_018819265.1 Alphaproteobacteria bacterium | reverse complement strand
TTGGGAAGAGTGTGTACGGTGCGCGGGTGAGCCAAATCCTTGGCGTAGGCTGTGACTTGCAGACCTTCGGGCACGCTCGGTTTCTCGCCATCGCTCCATCCAACCACCTCCGCGATTTTCATACCGGCAAGAAGACCCGGATTCGGCTCGGGCAGGACGGGATCGGGGCCGATCTGTTGGGAGACGTCGAAATCTTGTCCGCTTTCGCCGCATCCGGCTAGGGAAAATAGAAACGGGGAAGCGACAACAGCGGTGACGAATCGCATGGTTAGATTACTCATGATCACGCACCCCCACGCCGTGCACATGGACGAGAGATGCCCCGAGCCAGGCGGTCACAAGCATGACGGCGACCGTCAGCGCCGAAAGCGTCAGGCCCCAGGGCACGACCGCGGTCCAGCCGTCGCGTGCATGAACCAGATTGTTCAAGAAAGCCAAGACCAGCACGATCGCATTGCCGATTGCGTGCGGCCAAGCAGGTCGCGCATTTCGGATGTCGCGGTTGAAGACAAAGTCAATCAGGCCAAAGACGGCCGCAAGGACCCCTAAAGCTATGCCTGCCAGCAGCAGCCACGCTGAAAACTCGGCCCACATAAGGTTGGAGGTCTGCCAGTAGGTGATGTCGGTCACGAGGGCGAGCGTGAAGCAGACGATGGGAAACTGCACCAGCATCGGGTGGATCGGGTGACCCGCAATTACAGCCGTCGGCTCGGGATGCGGGGAGTGAGTGCGCGCCATACCGTACTCTTTCAGGTTGCTGGACATTGAACACAACGCCTGCTGCTTGATGCATCCGCCGGTCACAAAGCGAGCGAATGAAGCTGGAGAGGCGTGCCTCCGGTTCAGAAGGCAATCTGCCCTTGGAGGCGGGCTTTTGGCGATTAACTCCGGTCGCCCCGCCAGTGTTCCGCACGGACATGGAATCTTTCCTCATTAGCCGTCATGAGCTTCTTCTTCCGTTGGTTGGCTGCCTGAGCTATTTTGAAGTTTCGCAGTTCAATTTTTTCCTGGAGAAAGCGTTAATGACCGGGGTCCACCCAGCAGCAGGACATCATTTGCCTGCCTTCATTACGGCGCCTGGCCAAACGGATACGCTGCTCGTGCTTGCGGGACTCATTCTCATCGCCGCAGTGCTCGCCGCGGGTGTCTTCTTTCTGTGGCTGCATTCTCTGCCGGAGCGGATGGTGCACAACAAATGGCAGTACGACTTCGTTGCCGTTCTGTGTCTGCTGGCTTTGTTCACCCACATCCACGCTTTCTGGGTCGCTGCGCTGCTACTGGCGATGGTGAAGCTGCCGGAAGTCTCGCTGCCTGATTTCCATGGTCCGCTGCAGAGCATTGCCGGCTCGCTCGACAGACTCAACAACATTGCCGTCGAACGGGTCAGGCCGACACCAATCGCTGCGGTGTCACCGCCTGTTGCAAAGGTCGATGGCAAGGATGCAGAGGGGGCGCGGAAAGATGCTTGAGGTTCTTCTTTGTTCGCTCTTCACGGTCGTTCCCGACTACCTCTACAGGCGATTTCGGCAAGGCAAGAGGCTGGGTCACGAGATCACGCTTTTCTCAGTGTGGTATGAATTGCGCTACGGGATCACGGCCTGCTTGATGCTGACCGTCGGTCTGATTGCCGTGATTTTCTATAACCACCCATCGACGACGAACGTCACGGCAGTGTTCCGCGCCATTCCGATCGTCCCCGAAACCAGCGGCCGGGTTGCCGAGGTCTATGTCGATGTCAGCGGCGAGGTCACGAAAGGCGCGCCGATCTTCAGGCTCGACAGCGCCAAGCAGGATGCCGCACTCGAACTGGCGAAGCGACAGATCGCGGAGGTCGAGGCTGGGTTGGCGGTGGGGCAGACCGAAATTGCCAGTGCCGAAGGGCAAGTGCAGCAGGCGCAGGGTGCACTGGCCAATGCGCAGGACGAATTGAGGACCAAGGAAGAACTCAGCCGGCGCAACGCGGGCATCGTTGCGCAGCGCGATATCGAGCGGCTGCAGAACGAGGTTGCCAGCGCCAAGGGTTCACTGGCGGCAGCCACGGCGGCGAAACAGTCGGCGGAAACGCGTGTGTCAACGCTCCTGCCGGCGCAGAAGGCGACCGCCGAAGCCGCCTTGCAGCAAGCGCAAGTCGAACTCGACAAGATGGTCGTCAAGGCCGGAGTGGATGGCCGGGTCGAACAGTTCGCATTGAAGGAAGGCGATTACGTCAATCCGTTCATGCGTCCCGCCGGTGTCCTGATCCCAAAGGCGGCTGGACGATGGGCGCTCGCTGCCGGTTTCAATCAAATCGAGGGACAGGTCCTGAAGGTTGGCATGACGGCCGAGGCTACCTGTATTTCGAGACCGTGGGTGATAATCCCGATGGTGGTTACGCGCGTCCAGGACTACATCGCCGCCGGGCAGTTCCGGGCTTCGGACCAACTTGTCGACGTGCAGCAGATGTCGCGTCCCGGGACGATCACGGTGTTCCTCGAGCCGCTATACGAAAATGGTTTGGCTGGCGTGTTGCCGGGCAGCAGTTGTGCGGCAAACGCCTACAGCAACAACCACGAGCGTCTGCAGAGCGCCGACATCGGGTTTGGCACATGGCTTTACCTGCATGCCGTCGACACCGTTGGGGTCGTCCATGCGGTGATGTTGCGGCTTCAGGCACTCCTACTGCCGATCACGGAATTGGTGCTGAAAGGGCATTAAGGCAAAGATGCGGGCCGACGCGCCGACGCGCCGACTTGCTGACAAGGCAGCCGGTCGATCTCGGTCGCGATCATCGAGACTTAAGGTCGTGGTTAGAAAAATGCACCTGGGGCGGAAACCTCCGCCGGTATCTTGGTTGCGACCGGACCGGCGTCGAAGGTCAGTCCGTAGTCGGCCTTCATGTGCAGCATGGCGCGTTCGGCGAGCGCGGTGATGGTGAGCAGGGGATTGACGCCGAGCGAACGGGGGATGATCGATCCGTCGATGACGTAGAGGCCATCGTGGACGGCGTTGGTGCCGGCCCCTGAAGAACTGTCGAATACGCGGCCGGCGTGATCGACGACGCCGCTGAGGCGGTCGGCGCCCATGCCGCAACCGCCGAGCGGGTGGGCCGTTGCCGGCTGCTGGCCCATGACGGTCCCGGCCAATGGGTTTTGTACGTAAGAGCCGCCGACGTGCGCGGATATTGCGGAGAGGGCTTCACCGAGGCGCTTGTAGACGGGTTCGTTTCTGGCGTTCGGCCAACTGAGCGCGAGCTTGCCGGCATCGAGCCGGAACTGCCCGGATGCGCTGTCGTGGGATACGGCAAAGAACGTCTGAAGGCGCGCGAACGGCCCTTTGTAGACGCCGCTGATGAGGCTTTGCACGGCACCGAGCAAGCGGCCGTTCGGCAGGAACATCAACGGCAGGGCGGGTGCGATGGGCGAAGGCATTGCGCCGTCCTGTACGGCGTATTCGAGGTCGAGGTTTTCGGCGTCGCGGTATTCGAGCTGGCCGGTCACCGCCGAGCCGACTTCGAAGCCGTCGATCTTTGCGGGATGGCCGATGCCGATGGCGTTGACGATTTCAGTGCCGCCGTAACCGAAGGCGATGATGTCGCCGTTGGCTGAAAAGCGTTTGCCAAGGCGGTCCGAGATGGGCAGGCCTGCGTCCACGGAGCGCAGGAGTATCTCGGTCGATCCAAGCGTACCGGCGGCGAGAATGACGACGTCGGCTTCGATGAGGATCTCGTTGTTCTCCCCGTGCGTGCCGTTCGACTTCGCGCCCGTCGGGCGGGCGTGAACCTGCCAGCCGCCGCCGGCCCGTTTGAGAACACGGCTGACGGTGATTTCCGTGAAGATTTCCGCGCGGTGGCGGACGGCGTCGGGCAGGTAACTCAGCGCCACCGTGTTCTTGGCGCCGACGTTGCAACCCGAACAGCAGTCGCCGCAGGACGTACACGCGGGCTGGCGCACGCCGGCAGGATTTACGTTTTCTTCGAAGCTGACGGCGACGGGGGTGTCGCGCATGGTGCAGCCGGTCGCGCCGGCGGCGCCGGCGATGGCCTGGTATTTCGTCATCTCGGCGGCGCGAGGATGCGTTGCGGGCCGCACCCAGTTGGCGGCGCGGCGGAAGCCTTCATCGAGGAGCCCGTCCTGGCGGATCTGGCCCGGCCAGACTTCGTCACCGAAGACGCGCGGGTCGGGCCGGAGGCAGACTCCGGCGTTGACGAGCGAGCCGCCGCCAAGGCCGCAGCCGACCAGGACGTGAACGTCGTCGCCGATGCGAAGATCGAACAGCGCGGTCGCAGAGCCAGAGGACATCGACTTGCCGGTAATGCGCAGCTCGTTGCGCAATTCGGGAAAGCGGGAAGGGAATTCTCCGGTCACGAACTCGCGACCGCGTTCGAGAACAGCGACTTGCTTGCCGGCGCGCGCGAGGCGTGACGCCGAGACGCCGCCGCCGTAACCGGAACCTACGACGACGACATCGTAGCGGCTGCGCAGTTTCTCCAGCGGTCGGGCGAGGCGTGTCATTGATATCCCTTCGTGATCGGTGTCCGGAGCCGGCGAAGCTCGTGGGCCGGCCCTGGTCGTGATAGTCTGTCAGCAGACCCTGGCTGTCATTAGACCCTGGCTGTCATAAGACCCTGGCTGTCATAAGACCTTGGCGCGGCCTCGTCACCCGGCATATCCGAGTCCGGTCGATCGCTGAAACGCGGCCGGCCTGCCACGGAGCCGGATGATCGTACCAGGAGCCGTGCCTTAGTGCCGGCCCGTTCTGGTGTGCATAAGTGCCCATCAGGGCGGGCCTGTCGGCACTGCGTCAATCACGCAGCAACGCAATACCCCCTTCGTGCATTAATGTGCTGGTTTGCCGGGGGCTTATGCACGGTCGATGTCCCGTTGACATGGTCCCGGATGCATGGAATCAAGCCGGGCCGCTGAACGGGAGTACCAGTTTATGGCGCAGCCGATGGTAGCGCTGAAGGAAAACCAAGGCCCGGACGTTCGTGCACTGGCTCAGTTGCCGGAAGAGTACTCCTGGCTGGAAGGCAATCAGCGCTACGTCGTGTGCTGCTTCTACACCCCGAATTACCTCGCCCAGGTCACGTCGTTGAAGCGTTCGCTCGAAGCGCACGGGATCAACCATTTCCTGAAGCGCTACGAGCACCTTGGGTCATGGGAATCGACGACGCGGCTCAAGCCGGTGTTTCTCGACTACTGTTTGAAAAAGTTTTCCGATCGCGACATCCTCTATCTCGACGCGGATGCGGTGGTGCGCAAGCCGTTGACGTTCTTCGACAACATCAGAAGCGATATCTGCCTGCTGTTCCATCCGACCGTGCTTTACAACAAGCACTACCTAAGAATTTCCGCGGGGACCGTATACTGCCGAAATAATCTCGGCGGGCGGCGGTTCGCGCAGCTGTGGATGGCGCAAGAAGAGAAGTGCAGCGCACTCAACGTCGACGAGGACATGATCTACATGGCCTTCGGTGAAATGCAGGGCATTTCGATCACAGTGCTGCCGCCCGAGTACTACAAGATCTACGATAATCCAGGGCTCGATCCGGTCATCGAACATTTCCAAGCCAGCCGCCATCAATTCAAATGGGCGAAGGCTATCCGCCAGGTGCTGCAGTTCGGTTCGGTGGCCGGCGTCATCCTGGCAATCGTCCTGATCTGGTGGCTGCTGGAAAATCTGGTCATCGATTGGCGCTGAAGCGGCGCCGATCTGGCGATCCATTTCCGCGGCGATAACGACGTCACGCAGGTTTGAGCAGGCTTGCGTACTTGGTGAGTTGCAAGCGGGCGCGCCGGGAGCCACCATCGCCCGCAATGGCGCCTTTTGACACGCGCCGCGACATACCGAGAGGTCGACCTATGAAACAGACATTGATCGCGGCGACAGTGCTTGTCGCTGTCACCGGAGCGGCAGTCCTGCCAACCGCTGCGGAGGCCAAGATCCGTTGCGATGGGCCGTGGCAGATCGTGCAGGGCAATAAGATCTCTACCCCGTATTGCGGGGACAATTACCTGGCGCAGGTCGCGCGCGGTTATGGCAGCAATGTCAGTGCCCGCGCCATCAGGGAGAATCCGAGCACGAAGCGGGAGATCTGTCAGTGGATCGGGCACGATCCCAAGGTGCAGGATATCTGCGCGGGCTTGCGCAACGACGATGGTGGACGCGGTGGGCGCAACTGAGTTGCGGCTCCAGCGCAATCGATCTGGCGAACGTTTGTGGCCGGCGGAAACGTGGGCCGTGATTATTTCGGTGCCGCGCCAGCGTTGCCGGGCAAGCTTTTCAGGTAGTTAATAACAGCCGTACGCTGCACTTCGTTGGTCATGCCGACGTGGCGCATGCGGATGTCGGGAGTGTCGAAGGTCGTCTGCTCCAGCCAGTTGTCGAGGGTCGCAGGCGACCAGGCGATGTCGATGTTCTGCATATTGATCGAGAAGGTGTAGCCTTCGATTGATCCCGGCATGCGTCCGAAAAGGTGATGCAGGGGAGCAGCGAAACGAGCATCACCCTCAGCGAGGCCATGGCAATTGGCACAACGCTGGGTGACGAGCAGCTTGCCGAATTCAAGCTCCTCCATATAGGGCATCACCGGTTCGGCCGCTGCCGCGGGCGGTGCCGGCTCAGCGGCGCGCAGTGGCGACAACAAGCCCACCGCGCCAAAAATGCAAAGAGCGAGGACGGCTCGAGTTCGCATTCGTGTTGGTCGTGTATCGTTGGCGCGCGCCATTGAGCATTCCCATCGTTGAAGCCGTCTCAACGATACGTCGCGCTTTCGAAAGGCGATCAATAGAAAGGCAGGATTTCAGACCCGGGGCGGCGGAACCGGAATGGCGGACGCTACTCTCCGTCAGCTCTTCTTGCCCTCGAACAGTCCCTTCATGCGGTCGAAGAAACTCTGGCTCTCCGGGCTGGTGCCGGTGTCCGAAAGCTTCTGGAATTCCTCCAGGAGTTCGCGCTGGCGCTTCGACAGGTTGGTCGGGGTCTCGACCTCGACCTGGATGTACATGTCGCCGGTCAGCTTCGAGCGCAGCACCGGCATGCCCTTGCCTTTCAGGCGGAACTGCTTGCCGCTCTGGGTGGCCTCGGGAATCTTGACCCGGGTGATCGCGCCTTCGACAGTTGGAACTTCGATCTGGCCGCCGAGGGCCGCAGTCGTCATGGAAATCGGCACGCGGCAGAAGATGTCGGCACCGTCGCGCTGGAACAGCGCGTGCGGTTCGATCGAGAGGAAAATATAAAGGTCGCCGGTCTGGCCGCCGCGCATGCCGGCTTCGCCTTCGCCAGAAAGCCTAATGCGGGTGCCGTCCTCGACACCGGCCGGTATGTTGACCGAAAGGGTGCGTTCCTTGGTGACGCGACCGGCACCGCCGCAGGACGAGCAGGGATCGCTGATGATCTCGCCGCGACCCTGGCAGGTCGGGCAGGGCCGCTCGATGGTGAAGAAGCCCTGGCTGGCGCGGATTTTCCCGGCACCCGAGCAGGTCGGGCAGGTGATCGGCTTGGAGCCCGGTTTTGCGCCTGTGCCGGTGCACTTCTCGCAGGTGACGCTGGTCGGGACGCGAATCTGCGCGTTCTTGCCCGAATAGGCTTCGTCGAGCGTGATCGACATGTTGTAGCGCAGGTCGGAGCCGCGTTCACGGCCGGTGCGACGGCCGCCGCCACCGCGACGGCCGCCCATGAATTCGCCGAACAGGTCGTCGAAGATATCCGACATTGACGATGCGAAGTCGGGGCCGAAGCCGCCGGGGCCGCCTGGGCCGCGCCCGCCTTCGAAGGCGGCATGGCCGAACTGGTCGTAGGCAGCACGCTTCTGCGGGTCTTTCAGCGCTTCGTAGGCTTCGTTGACTTCCTTGAAATTCTTCTCGGCGTCGGCATCACCGGGATTTGCATCAGGGTGGTACTTCTTGGCGAGTTTGCGATATGCGGACTTGAGGTCCTGTTCGGACGCTCCGCGACCGACGCTCAAAACCTCATAATAATCCCGCTTGGCCATCGTCGTCATTGCGTCCTTGCAGTTTCCGCCGGGCCGGAGTGACCGGTGCCGCCATCCCGCGTTTGCGGCAGGCTCCCTCACTCAAGCTCGTAGGCCACGTTCATCCCCGCTGGCGACGAGGCCGGATTTCCGGCTTCGTTTCGATATCACGGGCTTTGTCATGGAATTCGGGACCTGAGTTGATGCCCAGGTCCCGATTTCGATTCTCGTCTTTGCAAGCTTAGGCGGACTTCTTGTCGTCGTCGACTTCTTCGAAGTCGGCGTCGACGACGTCGTCGCCTGCCGCATCAGCCGCTGCATCCGCCTCGGCGGCGCTTTCCTCGGCCGATTGCTGGCCGGCATATACGGCTTCGCCGATCTTCATGGCGACCTGGGTGAGATTGGCCAAAGCCGACTTGATGGCTTCGATATCCTCTCCGGCCATGGCCTCCTTGGTCGATTCCACTGCCGCTTCGACCTGCGCCTTGACGGCTTCGACCTTGGGGTTGTCCTTGTTTTCCTCAAGCGTCTTTTCGGTCGAGTGGACCATCGCTTCGGCGTGGTTGCGCGTTTCAACGAGTTCGCGGCGGGCCTTGTCCTCGCTGGCGTGCGCTTCGGCGTCCTTGACCATCTTTTCGATCTCGGAATCCGTCAGTCCGCCAGAGGCTTCGATGCGGACCGATTGTTCCTTGCCGGTTGCCTTGTCGCGCGCCGAAACATGAACGATGCCGTTGGCGTCGATATCGAAGGTAACTTCGATCTGCGGCACTCCGCGAGGAGCCGGCGGGATGCCGATCAGGTCGAACTGGCCTAGCAACTTGTTGTCGGAGGCCATCTCACGTTCGCCCTGCTGAACGCGGATCGTCACGGCGCCCTGGCCGTCTTCGGCGGTCGAGAAGACCTGGCTCTTCTTTGTCGGGATCGTCGTGTTGCGGTCGATCAGGCGGGTGAAGACGCCACCCAGCGTCTCGATGCCGAGCGACAGCGGGGTCACGTCGAGGAGCAGAACGTCCTTGACTTCGCCCTTCAGCACGCCGGCCTGGATGGCCGCGCCGACAGCGACGACCTCATCCGGGTTGACGCCCTTGTGCGGTTCCTTGCCGAACAGCTGCTTGACGACTTCCTGCACGCGCGGCATGCGGGTCATGCCGCCGACGAGAACGACTTCGTCGATGTCGGCTGCCTTCAGGCCGGCGTCCTTGATGGCCTGCTGGCAGGGACCCTTGGTGCGGTCGATGAGGTGACCGACGAGGCTTTCCATCTTGGCGCGCGTCAGCTTCATCGTCAGGTGCTTTGGACCTGACTGGTCCGCGGTGATGAACGGCAGGTTGACTTCGGTCTGCGACGACGAAGACAGCTCGATCTTGGCTTTTTCGGCGGCCTCCTTGAGGCGCTGCAGGGCGAGCTTGTCGGAACGCAGGTCGATGCCGTTCTCTTTCTTGAACTCGTCGGCCAGATAGGAAACGAGGGTCATGTCGAAGTCTTCGCCGCCGAGGAACGTGTCGCCGTTCGTCGACTTCACCTCGAAGACGCCGTCGCCGATCTCGAGGATCGAAATATCGAAGGTGCCGCCGCCGAGGTCGTAGACGGCGATGGTGGTCGAAGTATGCTTCTTGTCGAGACCGTAGGCGAGGGCCGCGGCGGTCGGCTCGTTGATGATGCGCAGAACCTCGAGACCGGCGATCTTGCCGGCGTCCTTGGTGGCTTGGCGCTGGGCGTCGTTGAAGTAGGCGGGGACCGTGATGACGGCCTGGGTGATGGTTTCGCCAAGCTTGGCTTCGGCGGTTTCCTTCATCTTCTGCAGGATGAAGGCGGAGACCTGCTGGGGCGAATATTTCTTGCCCGCAGCCTCGATCCAGGCGTCGCCGTTCGGACCTTCGATGATCTTGTAGGGAACCAGCTTCTGGTCCTTCTTGACGGTCTCGTCATCGAAGCGGCGGCCGATGAGGCGTTTGATGGCAAACAGCGTGTTGATCGGATTGGTGACGGCCTGACGTTTGGCTGGAAGTCCAACCAGGCGCTCGCCGTCCTCCGTGAATGCCACGATCGAGGGCGTCGTGTTGGCGCCTTCAGCGTTGTCGAGAACTCGCGGTTTGCCGCCTTCCATGACAGCCACGCAGGAGTTCGTCGTGCCGAGGTCGATGCCGATGACTTTTGACATTCTTGATCTTCCTTTTGGTTGCGGCAGACCGTGTAGGCCCTTTCACTAGGCGCCTAGGCTCTGCCTCGCCGCCTGTTGAAGACATGCGCCACCAACAGGCGCCTGGGCACGGTCCCCTTCGTCGTTCTTTTATCTTGGCCAACACTCGGTAAACCGGTGTTGGGCGCTGCTGCGTTATATAAGCCGGCGAAATCACTGTGCAACTGCGACGGGGCGCGCATTTGTTGGGGATTGCAAGGATTGAACCCCACGACAAGGAATATTGTGTCTCCCAAGTCGCAGTACAGGGCTTCACGCATGATGATTGACGGTTTTCGACATTTGGATGGCTATCTCGACGCCGAGCGCCAGCGGGCGTATGTCCAACTCGTGCGCGGTGTGCTGGCGAAAGCGCCGCTCTACCGGCCCCAGATGCCACGTTCCGGCAAGCCGTTCTCGATACTGATGACCAATTGCGGCGGGCTTGGCTGGGTTTCGGACAAGGACGGCGGCTATCGCTATCAGCCCCATCATCCCGCAACCGGGCGGCCCTGGCCGGCGATGCCCCGGGCGTTCCTGGAGCTCTGGGCGGATGTCGCAGGCTGGCCGGCGCCGCCTGAAGCTTGTCTCATAAACTTCTATGCGGCCGGAACCAGGCTTGGCAGTCACGTCGACTGCGACGAGGCGGAGATGCGGGCGCCGGTGGTCTCGGTTTCGCTTGGCGACGACGCCATTTTTCATGTCGGCGGCAGCAAGCGGGCAGACAGAAAGTCCCGGATGACGCTGAGATCGGGCGACGTTGTGGTGCTGGGCGGGGCGTCGCGGCGTGCCTACCATGGGATCGACCGCGTCATTGGCGGAACGTCGAACCTGCTGGCCGACGGCGGGCGCATCAACCTGACATTGCGCCGTGTCACAACCGCATAAACCGTGCGGATTCATACCGTGCGGATTCATAAGGCATCTGCAATCCCGGTAATAAATTGACCGCGTGCCGGTTGACGGATTCGTCGAAGGGGCCGCGCGTACAGCTCGGCCCGTTCGACGCTTCGGGGTGCGCGATCAGTTGTTATCGCTGCCAGTCTTCGGCGCGTCGTCGCCGGAATCCACGCCGCTCCCAGTCTCGGGCCGCCCGGCTTCTCCAGCGGCGGGATCAGGTGCCGCCTCGGTAGCCGGCGCAGGCTTGACGGGCTTCGGGCCGCCTCGGGCGACGACGACCATGGCCGGGCGCAGGACGCGGTCGGCGATGATGTAGCCGGGCTGATAGACCTGCAGCACCGTGCCTGAGGGGACGGCCTTGTCCTCCTTTTCCATCACCGCCTGATGGCGGTGCGGATCGAACATCTCGTCCTTCGGAGAGATCCGCTTGACGCCATGATTCTCAAGCACGCCGAGGAATGCGCGCTCCGTCATGGTGACGCCGTCGAGCAGCGATTTGAGCACCGGATTGTCGTGAGTCGCTTCGGCGGGGACGGAGGATATCGCGCGCTCGAAGTTGTCGGAGACTTCGACGACATCCCTGGCGAACTTGGCGATGGCGTATTTGCTGGCTTCCTCGGTTTCCTTTTCGCGACGGCGGTGCAGGTTCTGGATCTCGGCCTGATGGCGGTGGATATCCTCCTGCGCCTTGGCCAGGCGACCGGTGAGATCCGCGAGCTGGCGCTCGAGTTCCTCGACCTGCGCGTTCAGCACTTCGCCTGCATCAAACGGGGCGTCGTCAGAAGCGTCTTCCATTTCCGGGTCGTCGAAGAGCTGGTCGGGGTTGACGAATGCGTCATCCTCCCTGGCTCCACGCGCGGCTTCGCGCGGGCGCCGGGTCTCTGAAGCGCCTCTTGGCGAATTGTCGTTCTGGTTGTGACCGGTCTTGTTGGGCTCGTCGGCCATCGTCTCTCCGATTCGAAGCTTTTTTGGTTCCGGTGGATCGCCAAGCGGCAATTCATCTTGCGAAACCGATGATGGATGTATCGAACGCTCTCGATATCAGGCCCTTGTGTCGGATTTCAAGTTTCCAGGCCAGTTTTCCGACTCCGACACTTCGTGGCAGAAGCGAGGTCCCCGGTAAACCTGCCAAGTTTTTGTTTGTGTTCTGGATTCTCAACCGGCTGATGACGTGCATCCGGGAATCGAGCGTTAGATCCGGAACCTTAGGTCAGCAGTCTGCTCATCAGCTTTGCCGTGTAGTCGACCATCGGAATGATGCGCGCGTAATTGAGGCGCGTCGGGCCGATGATGCCGATGACACCGACGATCTTGCGGTTCTGGTCGTGGAAGGGGGCGGCGATGATCGAAGAACCGGAGAGGGAGAACAGCTTGTTTTCGGAGCCAATGAAGATTTTGACCCCCTCGGCGGCCTCGGCGATGCCGAGCACCTGCATCAAGTCGCGCTTGGAATCGAGATCGTCGAAGAGCTGGCGAATGCGTTCGAGGTCTTCTTGAGCCGAGACTTCTTTCAGAAGGTTCGAGCGGCCGCTGACGATCAGGCTCTTGCGGTCGCCAAGAGAACCGGACCATTCGGCGAGGCCGGCATTGATGGCGCTCTGGGTCAACTCGTCGAGTTCGGCGCGGGATTTCGACTGCTCGGCCTTCAATTTGGCGATGGCTTCGGAGATCGTCAGGCCCTGTACGTGAGCGTTGAGGTAATTGGTCGCCTGATTGAGCGCCGAATGGGGCATGCCGGCGGGCAGGTCGAGAACGCGGTTCTCGACCTCGCCCGATTCGCCGACGAGAATCAGGAGCGCGCGGCCCGGAGACAGAGGCACGAACTCGATGTGCTTCAGGCGCTCGACCTGCTTGTCGGCGAGAACAACGCCCGCGCAGTGCGACAGACCGGAGATCATGTCGCCGGCTTCGCTGAGAAGGGTATCGAAGGTGCCGCCGGTCTGACGGCCGCGGATCTGGGACTCGATCGATTTTCGTTCATCGTCCGACAGGTCGCCGACTTCAAGAAGGCCGTCGACGAACAGGCGCAGGCCCGATTGAGTCGGCAGACGGCCGGCGGAGGTATGCGGGGCCGCGATCAGGCCGAGGTGCTCAAGATCCTGCATGACGTTGCGGATCGAGGCCGGCGATAGGTTCATCGGGAGGACGCGCGCGAGATTTCGCGAGCCGACGGGTTCGCCGGTCTGGAGGTAGGATTCGACGATCTGGCGGAGGATTGCGCGCGAACGCTCGTTCAAAGCGTCGACGGTGAACAACCTGTCTGTCGTTTCCAGTCTCGTTTCCTTCATCGCGCCGAATTCATGTTCTTCATCTTGCCGAAGACGCGGATTCTTCCCTTTTAGCTAGGCGCGGGCGGGTCCAGCGTCAAATGCTGAATGCGCGAATTGTTCGCGGCGTCACGGCAAAGGTGCCCTAACAACGCGTCTCGAAGCGGCTTTTGTGGTTGAACCCGATTGATGGCTCTTTTAGGGTCCGGCGATCTTCACGAACCGACATCCAGGCTGGTTGCACCCGGTGCCAGAACCGCTGCGGCGCCGAGCCCAATTAACAGAGCCCATTGCATGCGCCCCTCAAATCGCCAGCCTGACGAACTCCGCCGCGTCTCCATCGAGCGCGCCGTCTCGATGCACGCCGAAGGTTCCTGCCTCATCAAGTTCGGAAATACCCAGGTTCTGTGCACGGCGTCGCTGGAAGAACGGGTTCCGCCGTGGCTCAAGGGCCAGGGGCGCGGATGGGTGACGGCCGAATACGCCATGCTGCCGCGCGCAACCAGCGAACGGACGCGGCGCGAAGTGACGCGCGGTTCGCCGTCCGGGCGGACACACGAAATACAACGGCTGATCGGTCGGTCGCTGAGGGCGGTGGTCAACCTGGAGAAGCTTGGCGAACGCCAGATCTCGGTCGACTGCGATGTCCTGCAGGCCGACGGCGGCACCCGGACCGCGGCAATCACCGGGGCGTGGGTGGCGCTCAGCGATTGCATCGAATGGATGAAGGTGCGCGAAATGGTGACGCGGGAGGCGCTGCCCGATCAGGTCGCGGCGATTTCATGCGGGCTCTACAAGGGGACGCCGGTCCTCGACCTCGACTATGCCGAGGACTCCAACGCGGACGCCGACGCCAACTTCGTGATGACCGGTTCAGGGGGCATCGTCGAGGTGCAGGGTACGGCGGAGACGAAGCCGTTCAGCCAGGAAGAGTTCGACGGGCTGATGGGGCTTGCGCGCAAGGGCATCGGTGAGCTTTTACAACTCCAAAAGCTGACGATCAGCTGAGGCCTGCGGGCCGCTCTTCGCCGCGGGCTTCTGGGCAGGGAGGTGGACGTGAAAAGTCTCGTACCCAGCGGTATCCTCGAATCGAGCCTTTATGCCGTGGATCTCGATGCGGCTGAGAAGTTCTACCGCGAGGTTCTGGGCTTCAAGGTTTTCTCCAGGCAGCCGGACAGGCATGTGTTCTTCGAGTGCGCGGGGCAGATGCTGCTCGTATTCAACCCGAAGTCCACCGCCATCGCTCCGCCGCCGGATGCAAAGATCCAGATGTCGCCGCATGGCGCGACCGGGCCCGGGCATCTGTGTTTTCGGGCGAGTGCCGAAGAGATGGAGGTCTGGAAGGCGCATCTTGAAGCAAACGGTGTCGCAATCGAACTCGATTTTGAGTGGCCGCAAGGCGGTCGCTCGATCTATTTTCGCGATCCCGCCGGCAATTCGCTGGAATTCGCGGAGCCACGCATCTGGGGACTTCGATGACGCATAAGCTGGTGGCGGGAATGCGGATCGTCGTTGCGAGCCACAACGCCGGAAAGGTCTGGGAGATCAAGCAGCTGATAGCGCCGTTCGGGCTCGATGCGGTGTCGGCTGGCGATCTCGATCTGCCGGAGCCAGAAGAGACGGAAGCGACGTTTGCCGGCAATGCGCGGCTGAAGGCCCTGGCCGCCGCGACCGCTTCGGGGCTGCCGGCATTGGCCGACGATTCCGGGCTTGAGGTGGACGTGCTCGGAGGCGCGCCGGGGATCTATTCGGCACGCTGGGCGGGGCCGTCGAAGGATTTCGGGCTGGCGATGAAGAAGGTTGCCGAGGAAGTTGCGGCCAACAATAGCTGGGCGGAGCATGGAGCCGACTCGGGACCGAAGGCGAACTTCATCTGCTCGCTCTGTCTTGCCTGGCCGGACGGCGAAACCGAGTTGTTCGAAGGGCGCGTCGATGGCGTCCTGGTCTGGCCGGCGCGCGGCGGCAACGGGTTCGGCTACGATCCGATGTTCCTGGCGGAGGGCAAGTCCGAGAGCTTCGGCGAGATGGAGCCGGCCGAAAAGCACGCCGTGAGCCACCGCTCAAGGGCCTTTGCGGCATTTAAGGCGGCAAAGCTCGAAGGGCTCGCGGCCTCCGAGGCGTCAGCCGCAAGCAGGGCAGCGCAAGGGGCCGGGGCCTACGAGGGGCTCGCTGCTGCGGCGGCGAACTTGTCGACTCAGGCCGAACTCGCCACTTTCATCGGTAATCTGCGCGTCGATCTCGAGACCAATCGCGCGCAATGGCACAATGACGATCTTGCCGCTTTTCTCGAAGCGCTGCAGCGCTGGATCGCGGGCAATCGAAACCTCGAGGAGGAGCCGCGTTGGCGGTTGTTGGCGAAAGCGCTGCTGGCGGGCAGCCGGACCGGTCAGCGTTGAATGCGGCTGACCGGCTGCGTGCCGGGGAGCCTCCGTTCGGCGTTTATGTGCACTGGCCGTTCTGTGCGCAGAAGTGTCCCTATTGCGACTTCAACAGCCACGTCCGCTTCGGCGGGCTGGACGGACGCACGGGCTGGGATGAAGCCCGGTTCCTGTCGGCCTACCTGCGCGAGTTGCAGCACTTCCGCCAATTGACCGGGCCGCGCCGTGCCGGCAGCGTATTCTTCGGAGGCGGGACGCCGTCGCTGATGCAGGGGTCGACGGTTGCAGCGATCCTCGATGAAATTGCGCGGCTCTGGGAACTCGATCAGGACGCCGAGATCACGCTGGAAGCCAATCCCGGTTCCGTCGAGGCGGGGCGGTTTCGCGATTATCGCGCCGCCGGCGTCAACCGCGTGTCGCTGGGTGTGCAGTCGCTCGTCGCAGCGGACCTGAGGGCGCTGGGGCGCATTCACACGGTCGATGAAGCCAAGGCGGCGCTGAAAATAGCCACCGGCACGTTCGAGCGGACGTCCTTCGATCTCATCTATGCGCGCAGCGGGCAAGACCTTGCCGCGTGGCGGTCGGAACTTGCCGAGGCGCTGGCTTTCGGGCCGTCGCATCTGTCGCTCTACCAGCTGACCATAGAGCCGGGGACAATGTTCGAGAAACTCCACGCGGCAGGCCAACTCGTGGTGCCGGATGAGGATACGGCGACCGACATGTTTGAAGCAACCCAGGAGATGACGGACGCCGCAGGGCTGCCAGCCTATGAGGTTTCCAATCACGCCCGCCCTGGTGAGGAGAGCCGGCACAATCTCATCTATTGGCGTTATGGAGAATATGCCGGCGTCGGCCCGGGTGCGCATGGGCGGATCATCACGGATGGCGGGCGGCTGGCGACGGTGATCGAGCGGCATCCCGAGACGTGGGCTGGGCTGGTTGAGGCCGGCGGCCACGGCATCACGGAGCTGGAGCCGATATCCCGGGAGGTGGCGGCCGACGAGATGCTGCTGATGGGACTGCGGCTGCGCGAGGGACTCGACCTCCATCGGCTTGCCGAAGTCGGTGGCGTTCGTGCCGGCGGTGAAACTCTCGCCCGGCTGGTGGGGGAGGGCGTCCTCGAGAGCGTCGATGACGGACGGCTGCGGGCTGTCGGCCCGGGCCGGTTCCTGATCAACGAACTGGTGCGCCAGATCTCGGCGAGTTTTGTCAAGGCTGGAAATGTCGCGGAATCGATAACCTGACTATGTGCTAAGGCGTGTAGACCATTCGTGATCCCTTCTCGACTTCCACGGTACCATGATCCGATCCCTGTATGACTGGACGATGCGGGCAGCCAGCCACAAGCATGCCGTCCCCGCGCTGTTCGGCGTTTCGTTCGTCGAAAGCTCCTTCTTTCCCATTCCCCCCGACATCATGCTCATCCCGATGGTGCTGGCGAAGCGCGCCAAGGCGTGGTTCTACGCCACCGTTGCCACCGTCGGGTCGGTGCTGGGCGGGGTGTTCGGCTATCTCATCGGCTATTTCCTGTTTGAATCGATCGGCAGGCCGATGATTGAATTCTACGGCTACGCCGAGAAATTCGCGACGTTCGCGGCGCAATACAACGACTACGGCGCATGGATCGTATTCGTGTTCGGGGTGACGCCGTTTCCCTACAAGGTGATCACCATCGCCAGCGGCGCGACGCAGCTCAATATCTTCATGTTCCTGCTTGCCAGCGTATTGTCCCGGGGCCTGCGATTCTTTGTTGTCGCGGCGCTGCTCTACTGGTTCGGCCCGCCAATCCGGGATTTTATCGAGCGCCGGCTCGGGCTGGTATTTACCGTGTTCGTGGTCTTGCTCTTCGGCGGCTTCATAGCGATCAGGTATCTCTTGTAGAACTGGGTGCAGCAACAAGGTGTCAGCATGCGTACCGGGCCGGCCAATCCAATCAGATCACAAGCCTATGAACTCGGCGGCACGATGCTTTTTCTGGCGGCGGTGGTAATTCTCGCGGCGCTCGCGTTCCAGTATATCGGCGGCTATCAACCCTGCCCGCTCTGCTATCAGCAACGCTATGCGTACTACGTCGGCGTGCCGGCGCTGTTTGCGGCTCTGGTGGTGCTGAGCGCGGACCAACGCAGGACGGCCGCCATCGTCTTCCTACTCGTATCGCTGGCGTTTCTGGCCAACTCCGGACTCGGCGTCTACCAGGCCGGCGCGGAATACGGATTCTGGCCCGGTCCGGCGGCGTGTTCGGGCGGCCAAGAGATTTCGACTTCGGCAGACGGGCTTATCGGCGCGATCGAGAACACCAATGTGGTGCGATGCGATAAGCCCGAATGGTGGTTCCTGGGGCTGTCATTTGCCGGTTGGAATGCATTGCTGTCTTTCGCAATCTTCATCGGTTCGCTGAAAGCGGCGTTCGCCTCACCCGACCGTCGCTGACGGTTTTTACCCTCTTAAACAGTGCGCTAGTCGGGAGTCTTCAGGTGCGGAGTACGGCACTTCGGAGGCCGCTGTTGCTTGTTTATCCCTTGTTAATCTATTTGCCGGGGATGGAGCGTTTTTGCGCCTTTATGTAGCCTAAAAGGAACAGTTAATTGCTCTTCAACGCCGGGGGACAAGCCCGGCCCGCAACCGAAGGGATCGCCGCAACCGGCTTCGAGTCAGCCGATGAAGCATTCCCGGCAAGTGCCCACTACCCCGCCTGTTCGAGTTCGTACGCGTCGTTAGAGTTGTCAAGGCGATTGGCCGTCCCGCCAAGCCTGTGAAGTGCGGATGCCGCGTCCGTCCTGGCTTCGCCTGTTCGTAACGCGTTTGTACAGCGTCGTATCCAGTCGCGTCGTAACGGTGAGTGGCGTTTCTCCCATGTCCATCAGTCCAGTTTGCAGCGTCGTATCCGTGTCTGCGTCCGAGTTGGTTTTGCGTGATGTCGCGTTTGTTTCCGGCCCAGCCTCGCGGCCAGGCCTCAGTGCGTCAGAGTTTCTTGCGTTCCGTCAGTCCCGCCAGTCTCAGTTTGCGCCAGGCGCTTTGCCGAAGGACACGCTCCCCGCGGTGTTCGAAGGCTCCAAGCGCAAGGCAAGCCGGATGAAGTTCCGCTTTATCGGCGCGCAGATGTCGAGGCTTGCGAGCAAGTGAAGTGAGTTAGCGTTCTTGAGCGAGGCTGGATGCAAGCCCCATCCGCCTCAAGTAACTGTCAGTCAGCTGTGGCCGGTGCGAGCGAGGTGCGGTTCGCCTGCAGTGCCGGTCGCAGCCCAGTCAAGTGAGAAGCGTCGTGAAAAGTCGTGAAGAGACGTGGCGTCCGATCAGCGAAGTCGTGGCCCAGGTCGTCGGTGGCGTCAGCGTCGGCAAGTAGTTGCGAGTTTCGAGTTTCGAGTTTCGAATCGTCTGCGTCGTATCCCGAGTTTGTCGTTCGTCAAAGCCCTCCGGCATTGGCCGCTTAATTCGAATGTGAGATCAGCACCGGTTGTTCGGTCGATCTCCGAAGAGCTGGCAGGTGCGTCGAGTGCGGTGAAGTTCGCTTCATCTAAGTGCTGTGTGTCCAGGTTGCGCGTTACAGCATGTCTGCACTCCTCGTACCTGCCAACAATGCCTGTGCCGGTCGCTACAAAGTTCATGGAGACCCTCGAGATGCAGATGACCCCAGAGTACGTCGATCAGATGCAATGGCACCAGACGCTCGGATTCGCCCGGCAGGTTTGTGCGCGCGTCTTCCGGGACGGTGGGGCACCCGCCGATGCGCTGAAAGCATTCGGACTGGGCAGCCATGCGGCGACGGTCAAGGATGACTGGAGCAAGGCGGTGGAAATCATCGCCGAAGTGATGTGCGCTCCAGGCCAGCGCCGGGCTGCATGATGACAGTCCACGAAAAAGGGCGCCGCACTGGCGCCCTTCAGCGTATGCTTCTTCAGCTCCTGCTGGTCCCGCGTTTGGCCGTTTAGGGTTCCAGTTCGGTATCCCAATAGAGGTAATCGAGCCAGCTAATGTGCAGATAGTTGGGCGGGAACAGCCGGCCGTTTCGATGCAGCTCGAATACCGTCGGACGATACGGCGACTGCATCGGCAGCATCCCGGCGACTTCCGGCATATCTCCACCCTTGGCCAAGTTGCACGGTGCGCAAGCAGTGACGACGTTATCCCAACGCGTCAGGCCGCCGCGCGAGCGCGGGATCAAGTGGTCGAACGTCAGGTCGTGCTGAGCGCCGCAGTATTGGCATGAGAAACGGTCGCGCAGGAACACGTTGAAGCGCGTGAACGCCGGGAACAGCGCGGGCTTCACGTAGGTCTTCAGCGAAACCACGCTCGGCAGCCGCATCTTGAAGGTGGGGCTTGAAACCTGGTGGTCGTATTCGGAAACAATGTTGACACGTTCGAGGAAGACAGCCTTGACCGTCTCCTGCCAGCTCCAAAGAGATAGCGGATAATAGCTCAAGGGCCGGAAGTCGGCGTTGAGGACCAGGGCCGGAGATCTTTCCAGCATTGCAGCAGAACGCATCACGTTCTTGCCTCCTGTTGGGTTCTTTTAAAGAATCGGTCCGCGCCACCAGACCAGTGCTCGGATACTAGTGCATCATCTGACCATACGCGATCGCTTTTCGCGATCGGCTGGTCGGATATAGATGCTCTAGCATTATGATTCTAGAGCAACTTTATCCGATCCAGGAATCGCCTTCGGCAATCCCGTCAGATCGAATGTTGCTCTAAATGCATGTCAGCTCTGTGAAGCTCCTCGCGACAACACGCATTCTGTTGTGGATTAGAAGGCCTTAGGCGGCCCGCAGGCTGCCTGAACACGCTTCATGCGCATCGCTCAGATGGCGCGGCGGCTTGTGTTTTGCAAGAAGGCGGCATGTCGGCGGGAAAAGGATCTCACCGTTCAGGCCGTGCGCGGCGGTGGGCATAATCGGCCCAGAGTAACCGGGCTGCGACTCCGCGCCAGGGGCGCCAGCGTTCCGCGATGGCCTCCAATTCGTCCGGACCTGGCCGTGATTCGCGCCCGTAGACCATGCGCACGGCTTCCTGCAGGGCAAGGTCGCCTGGCGCAAAGGCATCGCGCGCACCCAGGCAGAACATGAGGTAGATGTCGGCCGACCAGGGTCCGATTCCGGGGATGGCGGTAAGGCGGTTTCGTATTTCGGATTCGCTCAAGTCCGGTAGGTCCGCGAAGCAGATTTCACCGCTGGCGGTTGCCGAAGCGATGGCGCGCAGCGTCCTGATCTTGGGGCGCGACAGGCCAAGTCCGCGCATTGCCGCCTCGTCCAGCGACAGCATTGCGTGCGGTTCCAGCGGATCGATGGCGGTCTTGACGCGCGTCCATATGGCGTCGGCGCTGGCGATCGAGAGCTGTTGGCCGACGACGATGCGAGCGAGGCCGGGAAAGCCCGATTCGCTGCGGCGCAGCGGCGGGTCGCCGAGCTGATCGTGGATGGCGCGCATGTGCACGCAGCGGCGGGATAACGCGCGGCAGCCTTTGGAGATGTCGCTGGCGGTCGCTATGATCGCATTGGCCGTTCGGCGCTTGGAAGAGGCGGGCATGGTCATTAGTGTTCCGACTCTGACACTTGGGTTCCAACGTTTGATCCAGAATACTGGAATGTCGCGGACCGCCGACCGGCGCGTCAATGGCGGACGCGGCGGCCCGATTGCATTCATGACGAGGGTCTGCGCCCAGGGCCCTGAAGAAGAGCTTGGATAATTATTCTGGAAGTGGATCGACTTGAGCGAGCAGCCAACCGCAGCCCGGCCGGTCTTCCGGTTTGCGCCCAGTCCGAACGGCTTCCTGCATCTCGGGCACGCCGCCTCGGCGCTGATCAATCAGCGAATGGCCAGGGCGTCGGGCGGGCGCCTTCTTCTTCGCATCGAGGATATCGATACCGGGCGCACGCGCGACGAGTTCGTCGAGGCCATCGGCGAGGATCTTGCCTGGCTTGGCGTCACGTTCGATGAGGAGCCGCTGCGCCAGTCCCGGCACCTTCCCGACTATCAGAAGGCTGCGGACCGGCTCGACGCACTGGGGTTGGTCTATCCGTGTTTCGCGGCGCGCGCGGAAATCCTGGCGGCGGCCCATGAAACCGGTTTGCGGCTCGATCCGGATGGCGCACCTGTCTACCCCGGCCTGCATCGCGGACTTGACCCCAAGGAGGCCGAGCGGCGCAAGGCTGGAGGGGAGCCCTATGCCATGCGTCTCGATATGGCCCGGGCGGTGGCGCTGGCGAGAGAGCGTGCCGGGCACGCGATGAGCGAGCAGCAATTGAGCTGGCGCGAGATGGATGCGGCGGGGCAAGTGGAAATGGTATTCGCCGATCCGCTGGCGTGGGGCGATATCGTCCTGCAACGCAAAGACGTGCCGACGAGTTACCATCTGTCGGTCGTCGTCGACGATGCGCGCCAGGGGGTGACGCATGTCGTCCGCGGCAAGGATCTCATCCATGCCACGGCTATCCATCGGCTCCTGCAAGTGCTGCTCGACCTTCCCGAGCCGGTCTATCACCATCACGATCTGGTCCTTGATGGCAATGGGCTCAAGCTGTCCAAATCGGATTCGGCAACAAGTCTGCGAAGCCTGCGGGAGGCCGGTTGGACGCGCGGCGACGTCATGGCGAAGCTCGGCTTTCATGACGTGGCGTAGTACCCGCTTTCAGAAGTTCGTTGAGTCATTCGCGGCAACCACCTTGACGAACTTCTGAAAGCAGAGGGTTCTGGTAGAATATTGATTCTAGTACCGCTTTTCGATCAGAAGTCCCTGAAAGCGGTTGACTGATACGACACAGGGACTTCTGATCGGCGGTACTAGCAGCCGCAACGCTGCCTTGCATCCGATGTAAGCTTTTCCGCGTGAACAGTAGACCGCTTTGTCACCGGGTGATCTACTGGGACGTCGTTTTCGATACCGTTCGATCCGGAGATCCGCACGTGCTTGTGGCGCGCCGCTGTTTTCTTGCACAAAGTGCTGCTGGGCTGTTGTTTTGCGTCGCACCGATCCTTCTCAGCGGTTTTCCCGCGCGGGCGGCCCTTGACGAGGAACAGAAGGCGTTCGCGATGGAACTCGTCGCCGCGGCGCGCGCTCAGCGCGCGGTGCCCGTCATCTACGATCCGGCCTATCGCAAGCTCGAATATCCGATGGGAGACGTGCCCTGGTACATCGGCGTGTGTACCGACGTCATCGTGCGCGCCTACCGCCAGCTGGGGATCGATCTGCAACAGCTGGTGCATGAGTCCGGGTTGGGCTCTGGCGACCGAAATATCGATCACCGGCGGGTTGTCGTCTTGAAAAACTTCCTTGCCCGCTACGGGACCCGGCTGGCGGTGAGCAACAAGCCCGAGGACTATGAGCCTGGCGATCTCGTTTCCTACCACCTTCCCGACGGGACGTTCTCCAAGACGCACATCGCGGTCGTCTCGGATGCCAAGTCAATGGCCGGCGTTCCGCTTGTCATTCACAACCGTGGTTATGGCGTGCGCGAGGAGGATTGGCTGTTCGGCAGCGAAATCACCGGGCATTTCCGGTATCAGCGTGCTCCCCACATCAAGGACTGGAAGAAATGAGAATTCCGTCTGCTGGTTAACGTTATTGTTCCTGCGGATTTGTCCGGATCCGCCGGCTTTATTCTTGGGCAATGCCCAATACGGCTTGTGGTCGTGCTGCCTTCCGCTTGCCGAAAGGTGCTTGTCGCGGGCCGCTGTTGAATATACATTTTCTTAAAATTTACTTAATGGCGCCTGATGGTTAGTTTTATGCTCATCTTTTTGTATGATTCGGGTTATGGTGATTTAGTTGATTTGATTTGACGATGTCGGATGAAGATTGTCCTGATTCATCGCAGCGCAACTTCCAAATACGTTTAGGACACAGGCTCAAGATCCAAGGCGGGTTAATCCGTGACCTCCGAACTTCAGTCCCTCTTTGGAATTGAGGGAATTGCCATTTTCTCCTTGATCGTGCTCGTCAGTATCGCGCTTGCGGGTTTTCGGCTGTCCGCGGCCGGCATGAACGATGGCGTTGCGCGTAAGGCCGGCGCCGTCGTCGGCGGCGGGCGGCGGCCTATCCGCCATCGGCTGGCAACCCGGTTGGCGCACCCGGCTCAAAGTACCGCGATCCGATCCCGGTCTCGGGACGTCGTCCGACTCGCGGCATGGTTCCTTGCCGCAGCGCCTGGCGAGACTGCGCAAAGGCTTGCGAATCAATCAGGATTCGATTCTCGTCGCATTGGCTTCACGGGCGTCCGGGCCGCGCCGGCACTGGCGCCGGCCCAATGCGCGGCGGATCCGGCGACGTCAAACGATCACAGTGCATGCGTTGCAAGCGGCGGGCCCCAGAGAATGGATTCGGAAACGCAATGGTCGCGGGTCAATTCGATCGTCAACGAGGGCCTGGCTCAAGCCAGGCAGATCGAGGAACTGCACGAGGCCGCCGCGCGACAGCTCGATGCGGTGGACTACGCTTACGAGCGCATGCTTCTGGAATTGCGCGAGGTCCTGCCTGGCGTTGCCGCGACGCGCTCGGTCTGCCGGACACACCGCGACGAAGCCCATGCGGCGCTGGAGTCCGCTGCGGTTGAGAGCAGCAGCAGCGAAGGCGGCGTCGGCGTTGCCCAAGTCGCTGTCGAAACGCGTTCAAGCAGTTCCAGGACTGCACCAGCGGCGCCTCGCGGCAAGCCCCGAAAGCCGAAGGCGGCCGAATCGGTCGCCGCGTAATTCGCCTGTCGGCAAAGTGCGGCCGGCGACAATCAAAGGTTCGCTCTTGCAGCGGGCTGGCAATTCATTGCCGGTCCGTTACTTAGACTTGGCGCCATCAGGCGCCTGCGACTGGCTTCCAGCTAAATCTGAAAAGCCCTATCTCAGTTAATGAAGGCCGTCGCCTGTTGGGATGCCACTTCGCGACCGGTCCTTGTGATGTTCGAATTTCAGCCATCGTAGTACGCCATGCGCCAGCGCCTCGATCATGTCCTCGCCGCCCGGGGTCTCGTGCAGTCCCGCTCGCGGGCGCGAGATCTCATAGCCCGGGGGGCGGTGCGGATTGGCGGAGAGGTGGCGCAGAAGGCCGGCCAGCTCGTTTCGCCCGATGCCGACATCGAGGTCGACAGCGAAGCCAATGCCTACGTGGCCCGCAGCGGCGCCAAGTTACTCGCGGGGCTGCGCGGCTTCGACCTGTCGCCTGACGGGTGCGTCGGGCTCGATATCGGTTCCTCGACCGGCGGGTTCACCCAGGTTCTTCTGGAAGGCGGCGCGCGCAAGGTGTACGCGGTGGATGTCGGCCGCGGTCAACTGGCGGGCGAACTCGCAACGGACACCAGGGTCGTGTCGCTTGAGGGGCAAGATGCGCGCCGCCTCACGCAAGCGCAGATCGGTGAGACGGTCTCGGCAATCGTCGTCGATGTGAGCTTCATCTCGCTCCTGCAGGTTCTGCCGTCGGCCCTGTCGTTCGCCGGCGCGGATTGCTGGCTGGTGGCGCTGGTCAAGCCGCAGTTCGAGGTCGGGCGAAAAGGTGTCGGCAAGGGCGGCTTGGTGCGCGAGGAGGCGGAAATCGCGAATGTGCTGGATCGTGTGAGTACGTTTCTGACCCACCGCGGCTGGCGTGTGCTTGGCTGTCTGCCCTCGCCGCTGCCCGGCAAGAAGGGCAACGACGAATATCTGATCGGGGCGCGACGCGATGGGTGAGACGCAGAAGTTGACGATCGCGCGGCTTGGAGCGCAGGGCGACGGTGTCGCCGAGGCGGCGCAGGGGACGGTGTTCGTGCCGTTCGCGCTCCCCGGTGAAACGGTCGAGGCCGAAGCCGAGGGTGAGCGGGGGCGGCTCGTTCGCGTGCTGGAGCCGTCGCTTCAGCGGGTCGCGCCGGTCTGCCGGCATTTCGGTCCGGCGTTCGAAGCTTGCAATCACGAGGGCATCGGCTGCGGCGGCTGCGCCCTGCAACATTTGGCGCCGGACGCCTATACGCTGTGGAAGCGCGGGCTCGTCACGCAGGCTCTAGGCGCACGCGGGATCGCGGCCGAACTGGACCCGACCATCGCGGTTGGACTCGGCGCGCGGCGGCGGGCGGTGCTGACGGCGCGCCGGCAGGGGCGGTCGGTGCAGATCGGTTTTCATGCGGCGGGAAGTCATGATCTGATCGATCTGGAGATGTGCTCCGTACTGGCGCCTGAGATCGTTGGCGTTCTTCCCGGTCTGCGGAACTTAATCGGTCCGTTGATCGAGGATCGCAAGGATCTGCGCGTGCATGTGCTTCGGGCCGAGAACGGGCTCGACGTCGATATCTCAGGGAGCACGATCAAGACCTCGCCGAAGCAGCGGGCGGCACTGGCCCAGCAGGCGGCCGACCTTGGCCTGGTGCGCCTGTGCTTCGATCGCGAACCACTCTATCAGGCGGCGCAGCCGTTCATCCGATGCGGTTCAGCCGAAGTCGTGCCGCCGCCGAGCGTCTTTCTTCAGGCCTCGCGGGAGGCGGAGGCGGCAATGGCTGCCATAATCGCTGGCGCCTTCGGCAAGCGTGCGAAACAGGCCGCCGATCTGTTCTGTGGTGTCGGTGCCTTCACTTTCGCGCTCGCCGCAAAAGCGAAGGTCGTGGCCATGGACAACGACCCGATCGCGATCGAGGCGCTGGAAGACGCAAAGCGCAGGACGCAGGGAGTGCGCGGAATCGAGACGCGGCGGCGCGACCTTTTCCAGGAGCCATTGGCGCGCAAGGAACTGGAGCCGTTCGATCTCGTCGTGTTCGATCCGCCGCGCGCCGGGGCGAAGGCGCAGGCCGAAATGCTGGCGAAGTCGAAGGTGCCTGTGGTGGTTGCCGTCTCCTGCAATCCGGCAACTTTGGCGCGCGATCTGCGCATCCTCATCGACGGCGGCTACAGGCTCGACAGCGTGAGCCCGATCGACCAGTTCCTGTTCACCGCCCACGTCGAGGTGGTGGCGGTGCTGCGCCGTTGAACGCGAAGCGGAGTTCGCCCGCAGGCCACCTTCTATTCGCTTAACAGCCGGTCGATGTAGGCGGGGACGATTTCGGTCGCCGGGCCGTGCAGGCGTTCGGCGAAATAGCCCGCGGTATCGGACGGCTCAAGGTTCAGTTCGACGGTATGGGCGCCGGCTTCGAGGGCGGCTGCGACAAAGCTTGCCGCCGGATAGACGTTGCCGCTGGTGCCGATGGCGATGAACAGATCGCAGGCGCCGAGGGCTGTGGCGATGCGCGCCATCTCGTAGGGCACCTCGCCGAACCAGACGACGGCGGGGCGCATGCCGCCGATCAGTTCGCATTCGGGGCAGGCGAGATCGGCGGACAGGTCCTCGGCCCACGGCAGGCGGGCATCGCAGTGCGTGCACAGCATTTTCGTCATCTCGCCATGCATGTGGATGAGGTTTTGCGCGCCTGCCTGTTCGAGGAGATCGTCGATATTCTGGGTGACCAGCAGCACGTCGCCGGGATAGTCGCGCTGCAAGCGCGCAAGCGCGGCATGGGCGGCATTGGGGACAGCCTTGGCGGCTTCGCGGCGGCGCATGTTATAAAATTCGTAGACGAGGTTGGGATTGCGCTGGAAGCCGTCCGGGGTTGCGACGTCGCGGTAGTCGTATTGTGCCCAGATGCCGCCGCTGTCGCGAAATGTCGCAAGGCCCGATTCAGCCGACAAACCGGCTCCTGTCAGGATGACGATCTTTTCATGGCGTGGCATGCTTCGGCAGTCTCCGTGATTGTGCAGCGCCGTACAGCAATCGCACAAATGACGCTTTTGCGATAGTTCAGCGGCGCGTTGATTACAGCCGGCGGCGTTTGGCGGGGGCGATTACGTATCGCAGGAGGCGTTCGAGACATGGTTGGCCGAACGACGGCGGACAAGGTTGGCGGCGGTCATCGGGACGGCGCCGACAGGCTTGGGATGGCGCTGCAGTTGGCCGGCAACGTTGCGCGCATGGCCTGGTACAGCGGCATCAACCTGATGCTGCAGCGGCGATCGCGCAGGATGTCGAAGCCCGCCGAATTCACGCCAACGCGGCCGGTGCCGAACCGCGAGGAATTGCTCAGCGATGCGCGGGCGCTGCTGCGGGCCGATGCCGAAGCCGTCGCCGCGGGGCTTTATCCGCCGGGAGATGAAGAAGCATCAAGCCCGATCGAGCACCTGCGCAGGCTCAGGGCGATGTTCCAGGACCTGCCCGAACTGGTCAGCCGCCGCCAGGAGCGGGACGCCTCCAGCGTCCGCGACGCGGCCGGCGACGTGACGGGACATCATGAAGCGTTGCCCGACTATTTCACGCAGGACTTTCACTTCCAGACGGGCGGCTATCTCACCGATGGCTCCGCACGGCTCTACGATGTGCAGGTCGAAACGCTGTTTTATGGCGCGGCGGCGGCGATGCGGCGGGCAGGATTGCGTCCGATCGCGGAGTTCATGCACGGACGCGATCAGCGCCGGGTCAGCCTCATCGACGTGGCCTGCGGCACGGGCCGCTTCCTCAGCGACGTACGCCGGGCGTTTCCGGCGATGCGCCTTACGGGTTGCGACTTGAGCCAGGCCTACCTTGAGGAAGCGCGACGACACATGGGGCGGCTGAGGCCGGCGCGTCTGGTGTTTGCCAATGCCGAAGCGCTGCCCTTCGAGGATGCCAGCCAGGATATCGTCACCTGCATCTTTCTTTTTCACGAACTGCCCCCCGAAGTGCGCCGCGTCGTGACCCGTGAAATTGCGCGGATGTTGAAGCCGGGCGGTCTGTTCGTCTTCATCGACAGCCTGCAGATGGGCGACAAGCCGAATTGGGACGGCCTGCTCGAGGCGTTTCCGGTGCGGTTTCATGAACCCTATTACCGCAGCTTCGTGATCGACGATCTGGAGACGATGTTTGCCGCCGAAGGTTTGCAGTCTGCCGGCGAGATGCTCGCGTTCCTGTCGAAGGTGGTTGTCCGGCGGAAAGCGGAAGCGGCGGGTTAGCCCACCTTTCTCACGGCGACGCGCGCCGTCTTCGTCCAGGGCGGGACGTTCGCCCAGGGGTTCGATCGCAGGCCTTTTGCCGTTAAACTTAGCAGTATCTTTACGCGGCCCAATTACCGTTTGACCTCAATGACCGGAGCGGCTTTTCCCGAACGCGGGTAAAACCACGACGGCGGGGTTCGAGAGTTGAATGGCGCATTTCGTTTCGGCGCAATTTGAAACGAAATGGAGCAGGCTCCGGCATCGTTGCCGGGGAGGCGTCTTTATCTCCCGAGCCAGGCTCAAAGATTTGGACGCATCAGGCCAATGACCAAGTTCAATCCCCAGCGCAACTCGACCGTTGTCGCGGAACTGAAGCTCCTCAATCCGTGGGTCGAGAACACCGATTACGGCGACGATATCGTGCAGCTGGCGCGCGCCCTTCTCGGCGATATCGGCCCGATTTCGGAGAAGGCGCACTTCGAACAGCGCCTGGCGACGATGGGCCGTTTTGCCAGCGGGCGGACCGCCTGGAACACATGGTCACAGGATATGCTCGAAGTGCGCGGCATTGCGGGCAGCGATCCGGCGCTTGGCGCGGTGTGCGACGCCCTTGCGATCGCCAACTTTTCGGGCACGCGCTTCACCGAAGAAGTCGATTTCGCAGCGCTGGTCTTTCCGGGCCGCGCCGACTTCTGCGGCAGCGAATTCGAGGCCGACTGCTGGTTCCAGGGTTCGACGTTCTACGGGACGGCGGCCTTCCGTCAGGTCTCGTTCATGGGTGAAGCGAATTTCGAGCGGGCGACGTTCTACAGCCTCGCTGATTTTGCGAATTCGGTCTTCATGCAGGCCGGCCAGTTCCGGCAGGCGCAGATCCTCGGGCAGGCCATGTTCGAGCATACCGACTTTGCGCGCGGCGCGTGGTTCTCGGATGCCAAGATCGGCGAAGCCGCGTTCGCGGATTCCCGCTTCGGCGATGCCGCCGCGTTCACGAACTGCGAATTCTCCGGACCGGCCTCATTCGAGCGCTCGATGTTCCAGAAGTCATGCGGGTTCGAAGGGGCGAAGTTCCTCGAAGGCGTCGATCTCAGCCGGGTCGATGTCAACGGAGCGGCGTGGTTCGCAAAAGCCGAATTCGCATCGCTGCCGAAGTTCGAGGACATGTACGTCGCTGGCGGCGGGGATTTCCAGGACAGCACGGCGCCTGCCTGAGGGGCGGCACGGAAAGAGCCATTCGGAAGGGCAGTTTACCAGTGAGGCGTAGCCAATCGTGTTGAAAGATCCTCAAACCAGGCCGCAACGGCAGCCGCAGGCACCTTGCGCGGGCAAGCGGATTTCCGTGTCGCTGGAGTCCTTTGAACAGGTGCGCAGCTTGTTGGTGAAGTTCAATGCGGACTGCGACATTACTTTTGTCGTGATCATCCACGATCAGGCCGGCGTGCAGATCGCTTCGAGTGCCGATCCCCATCCCGTTTTCAACGAGGCGAGCCGCAGGAAGCGCGCGGCGAACGTCAAGGGCATCCAGCTCGTGTCGTGCGAAGACGAGCGCGATCCGGCGCTGGAAGAGGCAATGCTCGGGTACTTCGACGGCCTCGATATCGATTGCCGAGAAGGCGAATTCGTCTTCAAGTCGACGCGGACCGAACTTGACCACCGTACGGTCGGCTTCCTGATCACGCGGCGCGGAGAGGTGGGCGGCCCACCGACCGGCGTGCCTGTGGAGGGCGGACGCACCAAACCGCAACCGTTCGAGATCAAAAAGCTGTTCGATGCTCTGCTCTACGTTTCGTTGCAGTACTGCCTGTCGCCGCGCCATTCGGACACGTTTTTTGGTCTTGCGCCCGACCTTCTGTCTCGAGCGGCGGCCCAGCTCTATCTACAAAAGCTTTCTCAGGAAGCCACCGGCCGAATGAATTACGGCCTCTATGAACTGTGCTGCGATCTGGCAGCGGCGCAGTACGAGGGGCGTGCGGGCGCGGGCTATATCGTTCTTGCCAAGCGCGGAAGTGCCAACATCCGTCCGAGCGTCGAGTTCCGCCGGCCCATCCACCTGTCGCACAACACGGGCGCGCGCAAGCTGATCGAGATGGCGTCCCAGCAGTTCGCGCTGCTGTTCGATGGCGACTACTTCTACGGCTTCGTCGATTTCGATCAGATCCAGGAATGCCATCAGATCCTGTTCAAGGGCCGCGGCATCTGGACCATGCAGCGCGGCGAGCAGCTGCTTGCCATGGTCTCCTATGGCACGCCCGTCGAAGTGGACAGGATCCTGACCAAAGACGTGTTCCAGGCGCATGTGAAGAAGTGCCTGCCGATGGTCGACGCCAATGGCCTCGAAACATTGTGGAACATCGCCACCATTGCCGCCGAGCAGCCGGTCGGAACCAACATCCTGTTCACGCCGGGCGCGCGTCACGAAGCCCAGCGGCTGTCGTCGCAATGCATTCCGATCCGTCCGGTGGCCTTGACGCCGGAAGTGACGACGCAGCTGACCGCCATCGACGGGACGCTGATCGCGGACGTCGAGGGCAACGTCCATGCGGTGGGGGCGATCATGGACGGCGGTTCGACGCCGAGCGGCACATGGCAGCGTGGCGGACGCTACAATTCGGCGGCCAACTACGTCACCTCCAGCCAGTACCCGTCGATGATCTTCATCGTTTCGCAGGACGGTTACGTCGACATCGTTCCGCCGATGAACCCGAAAGGCGACAAATGGTCCATGAAACGATACCTAAAGTTGAACTCCACTGCCATCTGATCGGAACGCTCAACGCGCCGCTGCTGCGCGAGATCGAGCTGGCGGGGCACAGAGTTCTGGTACGCCCGGAAACCGTGCGGCCGGTGGGGTTCGGTGAGGGGCCGCAAGGGTTCGCGGACTGGCTCGTGCGTGTCGAACCCTACAAGAGCGCGGGCTGGCGGGACTATCTGCCGGTCCTCGAGGCGCACATGCAACGGCTCGTCCAGCAGGGCGTCGTCTACGCGGAGATGATGATCTCGCCGATGATGTTCGCGCGTGATCCTGACGCGCTCGTCGACGAGTTCGCCGAGTTCCAGGAGCGGGTGCGGTCGAGCGAGCGCGGCCTCCTCCAGGTCGAGTTTCTATTCCTCGTGCCGCGCAGCCTTCCCGACGAGGCGATCGACAAGGACATCGCGCGCTGCGTTGCTTTGGCCAAGACCGGCGGGATCTGCGGTATCTCCATTGCCGGTCTCGAGCGGGACTGCCCGGCATCCAGGTTCCAGAGGATGTTTGGCGTGCTCAAGGATCACGGCCTCGGGATCGAGATCCACGCGGGCGAACTGGGCGGCCCGGAGGAAATCACCGAAGCGCTCGACGTCGGACGGGCCGACAGAATCGGCCACGGCATTGCCGCTTTTCGTGACGAGCGTCTCGTCGAGCGGCTATGCGCCGAAAACGTCCACATCGAATTCTGTCCGACCAGCAACCTGAAGATGGGCGCGGCTCGCGATATCGCCAGCCATCCGATCGGGCGGGCGCGCGATCTCAAGATGAACTTCAGCATCAATACCGACGACCCGGGTTCGTTCGATTGCACCATGGACGGCGAATTCGCACTCATCGAATCAGAGTTCGGTTTCAGAGAAGCCGATTTCGAAGCAGTCGCCAGAAACTCGCTCGCGGCAAGATTTCAGCGAAATCTGCGCTATCCCATCGAATTATGGAAGAATTGCGAGGCCGGGTCCGTGGAAACGGTTCTCGTTTGAACGATTTGATAACCTTTTTGGCCGGCTACTGTGTCCATGACGCAGCAGGCGCTCGCGTTTTGAGATCTGCCAATGTTTGACGGTTAGACTGGCTGCGGTATGTATCGATTCGGCTCGCAGATACATTTCGCGGGGGCCGGGGCGCGGGCGCGGGCGCAGCAAGAGCATCATCCGACCATACGCGACCGGATAGAGCATCTTCAGGCGGTTTCAATGCACGGTCCTTGTCTGCGGAAGGGTGAACTCGGCAATCCAAGGGCGGGAAATGGCAAACGTCTATCTTGATGCGCTGGACAGCGGCTTTCGCCTGTCGAGCAATACCGTCGCCTATCATTTCAGCGATGAGCAGTTCCTGTGGAACGCCTATGAAAAGGCGCAGTTCACGGTCGCGCTGTCGCAGTGGTCGAAAGTAGCCAATCTCAGTTTCGTGCAGACGGCGGATGCGGCGGCGGCGGATTTCTATCTCATCAATGTCGACAGCAGCATCATTGGCGGGGGAATACTTGCGGACTTCGAATTCCCCTCGGGTGGGCGCCAGGAAGGCCGCTTCAACTACGAGGGCACCGGCTGGGACTTTTCGAACACTACGGGCGGCCTGCAACAGGGCGGCTACGGATTCACAACGATCCTCCACGAAGTCGGGCACGGCCTCGGACTGGCGCATTCCCACGGCCGCGAAGGCGGTTCGGGTGTGTTCCCCGGTGTCGACGGGGCCTTCGACACGGGCCGGTTCGGGCACAACCAGGGCCTTTACACGGTCATGAGCTATAACGACGGGCGGGTTGCCGACAATCTCGATCCCGATGTGACGCCGGGCTACGGCTGGTCTGGAACTCCGATGGCCTTCGACATCTACGCGATCCAGCAGATCTATGGCGCCAACAACAACTATCACAAGGGCAATGACGTCTATCGCCTGCCGGAGACGAACGACGGCGGCACGTTCTATCAAGCCATCTGGGATGCGGGCGGGTCGGATTGGATGCGCTATGACGGCGACGATATGTCAACCATCGATTTGAGGGCGGCGTCGCTGCGCAGCGGGGACATGTATGCCGGCGGGCGTCTTTCCAGCGCGGATGGAATCTATGGCGGCTACACGATCGCCAATGGCGTCACCATCGAGAACGCGAGCGGCGGTTCGGCGGGAGATTTCATCTATGGAAACAACGTGCGCAATGTGATCATCGGCAATGACGGCGACGACTTCGTCGTCGGGTTTGGTGGCAATGATCGGCTGAGCGGCAACGCGGGCAACGACGTGCTGCGCGGCGATGATGGAAAAGACGTTCTGCTGGGTCATGGAGGCAACGACCGGTTGATAGGTGGGCGTGACCATGATGTCGCAGCGGGAGCAGGCGGCGATGACGTGCTCATCGGCGGAGCACACAACGATGTGCTCAAGGGGCAGGCCGGCAATGACCGATTGAATGGCGGCGGCGGCGGCGACAGGATGTTTGCGGGAGATGGCAACGACATCGTAAATGGTGGCGGCGGCGATGACTTTTTCGTCTTCGGGGCAGGCATCGACAGGGCGGTCTTTGCCGGACGGTGGGGTGATGACCAGCTCAAGAACTTCACTCCCGGCGAGGACATCCTCGACTTCAGCGGTGTCGGGGGGCTGCGGGCTTTCGGCCAGCTTTCGATCGTCAATTCGCGCGGGGATACGGTGATTTCCTACGGTCCCAACAGCGTGCGGCTCATCGACGTCGACCGGACGTCGATCGACCAGGACGACGTGATCCTATAGGGCGCGTTGACTTTTCACGCACTTGCGGCCGTGCTTCTCAGGTCTTTGTTTCAGCGCATGTTCGAACCGCATCTGTGCAGCTCGCCTTCGGCAAGACGCCGCGTTCACCCCGCCTTCGCGGGGGCAGGCTTTTTCCTGAACATGCTTTAGAGCAACTCGTCGAGTTCGCCGGATTCTTCGTCGCCACCTGACGCCAGGGGTATGGTGTCCGCGGCGACGACGTCGCTCAGGATGGTGTTGTTGACGAAGCGGATGTCGTCGAGGTTCTGAACGATCGACTGGACGTTGGCAAAAGTGCCGCGCAGGTAGACGAACAGGAAGCGGATCAGGATAAAGCCGATCAGGAGATAGATGAGGCGTTCGTCATTGGCGGGCATCCCGGCGAGGACGACGATGGCCGCTGCGAGCACCGCTCCGGCAACGAGGGATAGCGTTGCCTCGGGGAGCGACTGGATTCCCCTGAGCTGCATGCGCTGGCGGGCCGCTTCCTTCGTCACATTGAGGAAATCAGCGCGCGCGGCTTCATGGCTGCCGGGATCGGGCGTCTTGCGGCGGCTGGTCAGCGTTCTGAGAAGATCATTACGGTTCTGCTCCATCGATTTAATCAGCTTCGTGGCAGCGCTCGCCCGCCGTCCGGTCAGCAGGTAGAGCAGCAGGACCGGCAGGATCGCTATCAGGACCATGGCGATCAGCGTTGGCAACATCACAACCAGAATCAGGACGATGATCGCGCAAAGCGTCGAGAGGCCGAAGATCAGCGCAAGCGAGAGGACGCTTCGTGCGTATGTGGCTATCGCGCGGACGGCTGCGGGGCGGAAGTTGTCTAGACCCAGGAGGCTGTCAAACGACGGGTGGCGCAGATAGCGGTCGTAGAGAATGTATTCGGTTCGCCCCTTCAACGCCGACTGGGCGCGCTTTGAAAAGAAACTGGCGACGCCGGCGAGAAAGTAGATCGCCAGAATGACCGCCGCGCCGATCCAGGCGATGTCGGTCTTGGTGGCGCCATCGAGCGGTATGCCGAGTGCCTTGCCGATCGGCAGCGCCCGCGTCCAGTCGAAGATGATGAGGGAGGCAACCTTGATGGTGCCGGCCAGCGCCAGGATGTTCAGTCCGAGTGCGGTTATCGCGAGGACAATGGTCGCAATGAAGGATCCAAAGAAATTCCTGCGTACCAACGCGAACACTCCGGCGATGGCGCTGCCGGCGCGGCGCGCGGAGCCAAGCCGCATGGCGGCAAGGTGATCGAGCAGCCCCGTTCCCCGCGACGCGCGTTTCTCGCCGGGGTCGTCTATCGGTTGGGCCGTGTCAGCATCGCTGGTCGCCATCAAGGGGGTCCCATTCAGACTTCGTCGATAATGCGGCTTGCCGTCAGGAAGGCGACGATGTCGTCGACGAGATCCTCCGGAGCCTTGGCGCCACCCGGGAGAATCATCTCGGCTGCATCGGGAGCTTCGTAGGGCGAGGAAATCCCCGTGAAGTTCTTGATGTCGCCGGCACGGGCTTTGGCGTAGAGACCCTTCGCGTCGCGCGATTCGCAGATTTCCAGCGGCGTGTCCACGAAAAGTTCGAGGAACTCGGCGGCGTCGAACCGCTCGCGTGCAAATCGACGTTCGGCGCGGAACGGCGAGATGAATGAAACGATGGTGATCAGGCCGGCATCGACCATCAGGCGGGCGACTTCGGTGACGCGCCGGATGTTCTCGACGCGGTCGGCGTCGGTGAAGCCGAGGTCGCGGTTGAGGCCGTGACGGACGTTGTCGCCGTCGAGCAGGTAGGTATGGCGACCCTGCGCATAGAGCCGCTTTTCCAGAAGGTTTGCAATTGTCGATTTTCCCGAACCCGAAAGCCCGGTGAACCACAGGCAGCAGGCCTTCTGGTGCTTCAGGGTCGAGCGGGCCTCCTTGTGGATGTCGACGGCCTGCCAATGCACGTTATGGGCGCGGCGCAGCGAGAAGCGGATCATGCCGGCGCCGACCGTCTCGTTGGTCACCCGGTCGATGAGGATGAAGCCGCCGGTCTCGCGGTTGTCCTGATAGTTGTCGAAGACGATCGGCTTAGAGACGGTCAGGTTACACAGGCCGATGTCGTTGAGTTCGAGCTGCCGGGCAGCGATATGATCGAGGTTCTCGACATTGACCTTGTGCTTCAACTCGCTGATCTGGCAAACGGTCGACTGCTGGCCGCAGCGCAGGATGTAGGGGCGACCCTTGAGCAATGGGCGCTCGCTCATCCAGACGATGTCGGCGGCGAACTGGTCGGCGACTTCGGCGCGGTCGCTGGTCAAGCAGATCACGTCACCGCGCGAGATGTCGATTTCGTCGGCCAGTGTCAGCATGACCGCATCGCCGGCGGTGGCTTCGTCAAGATCGCCATCGGCAGTGACGATCCGCGATACCGTGCTCGAGCGCGCGCTCGGCAATGCAACGACCTTGTCGCCGGGGCGGACGGTGCCGGAGGCCAGTGTGCCGGCGTAGCCGCGGAAGTCGAGATCGGGGCGGCAGACCCATTGCACGGGCATGCGCAAGGGAAGGGAAGCCGCCGCGCCTGCAACGTCGATCGTCTCGAGCTTCTCCAGGAGCGTCGGGCCGTCGTACCAGGGGGTGTTGGCGCTGCGCGACGAGATGTTGTCACCGGTGAGTGCAGACAACGGGATTGCCGTAATTCTCGTGAGGCCCAGTTCGCCGGCGAACTCCCGGAAATCCTTTTCGATACCGGCAAACCGGCTGGGGTCGAAGCCGACAAGGTCCATCTTGTTGATGGCGACGATGACGTGATCGATGCCAAGCAGGTGGGCAATGCAGCTGTGACGGCGGGTCTGGGTGACGACGCCCTTGCGCGCGTCGACGAGGATGATCGCGACGTCGCAGCGCGACGCGCCGGTCGCCATATTGCGTGTGTACTGCTCGTGGCCGGGGGTGTCGGCGACGATGAACTTGCGCCGCGGAGTCGAGAAATAGCGGTAGGCGACGTCGATCGTTATGCCCTGTTCGCGCTCGGCCTGCAGGCCGTCGACAAGGAGGGCCAGATCGAGATCGCCGCCGGTCGTGCCGAAGTTGAGGCTCTCCGCAGACAGGCTTTCGAGGGTGTCCTCGTGAATCAGCTGGCAATCGTAGAGGAGGCGGCCGATCAAGGTCGACTTGCCGTCGTCGACGCTGCCGCACGTGAGAAAGCGCAGGATAGGCAACCCGGAACCGCTGCCGGTCGCCTGTCCGGTGCCTGCCGGCGACGTTGTGGGGGGCGCTGCAACCTCGTTCATCAGAAGTATCCCTCTTCTTTCTTCTTCTCCATCGAGCCCATCTGATCGCGATCGATCATTCGGCCCTGACGCTCCGAGGTGCGTGCGGCTTTGATCTCGTTGACGATGTCGGCGATGGAGTCGGCGGGCGATTCGATGGCGCCGGTCAGCGGGTAGCAGCCAAGGGTGCGGAATCGGACGCGCTTCATCCGAGGCGTTTCGCCTTGCGCCATCGGCATGCGTTCGTCGTCGACCATGATGAGCATGCCATCGCGTTCAACCACCGGGCGTTCGGCCGAGAGATACAGTGGTACGATCGGGATGTTCTCGACGAGAATGTATTCCCACACATCGAGCTCGGTCCAGTTCGACATCGGGAACACCCGCATCGATTCTCCCGGCGACAGCCGTCCGTTGTAGGTCTGCCAGAGTTCCGGGCGCTGCTTCTTGGGATCCCAGCGGTGGTCGACCGTGCGATGCGAAAAAATGCGCTCCTTGGCGCGTGATTTTTCCTCGTCGCGGCGGGCGCCGCCGATGGCCGCGTCGAACCTGTACTTCTCAAGAGCCTGGCGCAGGCCTTGCGTCTTCATGACGTCGGTATGGGTCGCACTGCCGTGGGTAAACGGCCCGATGCCCTCGGCGACGCCGTCCTCATTGATGTGGACGATCAATTTGAGGCCGTGGCGGTCGGCGATTGCGTCGCGGAAGGCGATCATCTCGCGGAACTTCCAGGTCGAATCGATATGCAGCAGCGGATAGGGTGGCTTGGCGGGATAGAATGCCTTCAGCGCGAGATGCAGAAGGACAGAAGAGTCCTTGCCGATCGAATACATGAGCACCGGTCGCTCGAACTGGCCGGCGACTTCGCGGAGGATGTGGATGCTCTCGGCTTCCAGGTCCTTCAAATGCCTGCTCTTTTGCACAGTTCCTCGCTCGTTTGTTGCATCCGATGTGGCTGGCGCTGCGCCAATAACGCTGCGAGGTTCTACAGGCCTCAATGCTGGCTGCCAAGTTGTTCAAGTGGCGCGGTCGGCAGGAGAGGCGTGGAACACTGCGCAAGCGTGTTCCACAGTGCGAGGATTCCCTTTGCACCGGAATTCTTGGCAATATGTTTCCGCAGCCCGTATGGCGGATTGGCGGCAATGCCGGCTGATTGCGAACTATTCGGGCGCGACGGCAAGCCGGTAAAGGTGCCAGGTGGCGTGTCCAAGCACCGGCATGACGATGATCAGGCCGAGAAACAGCGGCAACATGCCGGCAAAAAGCCCGCCCGCGACGACCAGACCCCAGATCGCCATCGTCACGGGATTTTTCATCACCACGCGAAGCGATGTCGCCATGGCGCTGCCGGCGCCGACGGTGCGATCGAGCAGCATGGGAAACGTGATGACGGAGATCGAAAGGACAAGGACGGCGAACAGGAAACCGACGAGATCACCGGCCAGCATCATCGTCCAGCCGGCGCGCGTGGTGAACACGTCCTCAATGAATTTCGCGACCGAAGCCGGTGGTTCGGGGCCAAGGGTCGCCTGATAGATCATCTGCGCGGCGGTCAGCCATGCCAGGAATACGCCGACCAGGATCAATGCAACGACGACAATCGCGCCGAATGACGGCGAACGTACCAGGGCGAACGCTTCGATCCAGCTGACGTTTTTGCCTTGTTCGCGGCGGCGGCTCATCTCGTAGAGACCGACAGCGGCAATCGGGCCGAGCAGTGCGAAGCCGATTGCGATGGGGGCAAGCAAAGGCAGCGCGCGGTAGTGGAACGTTGACCAAGCCAGCAGTATGCCTATCAGCGGATAAATCAGGCAGATGAACAACACGTCCGTGCGGAAGACCTGAAAGTCTTCAATACCCTTCTTCAACGCTGTCCAAAGGTCGTCCGTCATAAGCTTGCGGACTTCGGGGCGTGGACTGGCGGCTGTCTGCGAACCTTGCAGTGAGCGGCCGATCGAGGCCGTATGGCGGGAAGCAAGGCGCAAACGGTCCATGCTCCATTCGACGGGATTTCTAATCGTGGCCATTGTCATTCCTCCTGATTCACAGTCGGAACAGCCAGGGCCCGCCCAATGACGGTCAATTCGGTTGGCACGGTACGGACAGGGTCGATCGCGTTCGGCGATCGAGGTTCCAACACGCGAACCAGGGTCGGTGGACAAGCGATCCACAGTGCCGCAAATGGCGAGCCATGGCCTATTCGCGATCTATTGATACTCTAAACCATCATCAGGCGTGCCCGTTTCACATAGGTGTGAGGTTGAAGAAAAGCGCGATTGACCTGCCTCAATCGTCCCGTTCATGATGCATGTTACATGGCCGTCTGGCCGTTCTGGAAGGGCGGACTTATCTCATCGGATTGGGAATCAATGGTCGCTTCAGGTCGAGTGGAGAGAGAACCTTATTCGCGATATGTCGTGAATTCAGTCGTTTTCGATGCGCCGTGGAACTGGTTTGCCGCTGGTTGGCGAGACCTCGTTGCGACGCCGGGGTTGAGCCTCGGGTACGGCGCGGTTTTCGCAGCAGTTTCGATCGTACTTGCTTATGGCCTGACATTCGTCGGTTGGGAGTCGGTCGTCATCGCGCTGGCGGGCGGATTTCTGATCGTCGGGCCGTTATTCGCGGTCGGTCTCTACGAGATTTCGCGCAGGCGCGCAGAGGGTGAACCAGTCAGCCTCGGAACGATCCTCGGCATGCGCATGGC
>JAHJQI010000079.1 GCA_018819265.1 Alphaproteobacteria bacterium | reverse complement strand
CCCATTCCGCCCATGCCGCCCATGTCCATGCCGCCGCCGGAGTCCTTCTTGGGTGCATCGGCGACTGCTGCTTCTGTCGTGATCATCAGCGCAGCGATCGAGGCGGCATCCTGCAGGGCGGTGCGGACCACCTTCGCAGGGTCGATGATGCCAGCCTTGACCATGTCGACGTACTCGTCGTTCTGGGCATCGTAACCGAAGTTGATGTCCTTCGATTCCAGCACCTTGCCGACCACGATCGAACCTTCAACGCCGGCGTTGTTGGCGATCTGGCGGATCGGAGCCTGGAGCGCGCGGCGGACGATCTGCACGCCGGCGTCCTGATCAGGGTTGTCCCCTTTGACATCGATCTTCTGGGCCGCCTTCAGCAGCATGACGCCGCCGCCGGGGACGATGCCTTCTTCAACGGCAGCGCGGGTGGCGTTGAGCGCGTCATCGACGCGATCCTTGCGTTCCTTGACTTCCGTTTCGGTTGCGCCGCCGACGCGGATGACGGCAACGCCGCCAGCGAGCTTGGCCAGACGCTCCTGCAGCTTCTCGCGGTCGTAGTCCGAGGAGGTCTCCTCGATCTGCGCCTTGATCTGCGAAGTGCGTGCGGCGATGTCCTTCTTGTCGCCGGCGCCGTCGACGATGGTGGTGTCGTCCTTGGTGATGGTGACGCGCTTGGCCCGGCCGAGCATGTCGATCGTGACGTTCTCGAGCTTGATGCCGAGATCTTCGGAGATGGTCTGGCCCGAAGTCAGAACGGCGAGGTCTTCGAGCATTGCCTTGCGGCGATCGCCGAAGCCCGGCGCCTTGACGGCTGCGACCTTGAGGCCGCCGCGCAGCTTGTTGACGACGAGGGTCGCGAGGGCTTCGCCTTCGATGTCCTCGGCGATGATGAGGAGCGGCTTGCCGGTCTGTACGACGGATTCAAGAACCGGCAGAAGCGCCTGCAGGCTGGACAGCTTCTTCTCGTGGATCAGGATGTAGGGGTCCTCGAGTTCGGCGACCATCTTTTCGGCGTTGGTGATGAAGTAGGGAGACAGGTAGCCGCGGTCGAACTGCATGCCTTCGACGACGTCGAGTTCGGTTTCGAGCGACTTGGCTTCCTCAACCGTGATGACGCCTTCGTTGCCGACCTTCTGCATGGCTTCGGCGATCATCTTGCCGATTTCGGCTTCGCCGTTGGCGGAAATGGTGCCGACCTGCTGGATCTCGTTCGAATCCTTCACCTTCTTCGCCGACATGGCGATGAATTCGACGACCTGGATGACGGCCTTGTCGATGCCGCGCCGCAAGTCCATCGGGTTCATGCCGGCGGCGACCGACTTCATGCCTTCGCGGATGATCGACTGGGCGAGAACGGTTGCCGTGGTGGTGCCGTCGCCGGCCTCGTCGTTGGTCCTCGAAGCGACTTCGCGGACCATCTGTGCGCCCATGTTCTCGAACTTGTCTTCAAGTTCGATTTCCTTGGCGACGGTGACGCCGTCCTTCGTGGTGCGCGGAGCGCCGAAGGACTTCTCGATGACGACGTTGCGGCCCTTCGGACCGAGCGTCACCTTGACAGCGTTGGCGAGGATGTCGACACCGCGCAGCATGCGCTCGCGGGCGTCGGCGGCAAAACGGACGTCTTTTGCGGCCATGGATGTATTCTCCTGGATGTAGCTCTTGGGTGTAGCTCTGGGAATTATTGCAACATGGGCATTGGAAGGGGCCGGAGCGGCTTACGCTTCCAGAACGCCCATGATGTCGCTTTCCTTCATGATCAGCAGGTCTTCACCGTCGATCTTGACTTCGGTGCCGGACCATTTGCCGAACAGGACGCGGTCGCCCTTCTTGACGTCGAGGGCGACGATCTCGTTGTCATCGCCGCGCCCGCCGGGACCGACTGCGATGACTTCACCCTGCTGGGGCTTTTCGGCTGCGGTGTCGGGGATGATGATGCCGCCGGCCGTCTTGGTTTCGCCTTCGATGCGCTTGACCACGACGCGGTCGTGGAGTGGACGGAATTTCATGTCAGTTGAGCTCCGTTAGGATGGCTTCTTTCGGACTTCCATAAGGGCGGAGCGGGCGGCTTGACCTTGGGTCGAAACGCACCACATCGCGATAGACACCCGAAATCAGATGCCGACTCTGCGCCCCCGGAGTGGCTGTTAGCACTCACTTCATAAGAGTGCCAACGCTGCTCCGGGAGTTAGTTGGCGGCCGCCGACTTGTCAAGGGATCGTGATCGGATTTGTGCCAGATCGGCGGAAATCTCTGATTTTTTTCAGGAATTCGCGTGAACGTTTCGAGCATTGTTGCGTTTGCGAGATCGGGATGCGTTGAAAGCGGCTTCTGCTTTAACCATTTCACGAGGCGCGCTGGCACTGCGCTGCAGCAAAAATCGTCAGAAGGATAGATCATGGACCTCAGGCTAGATATAGGTAAGCTCTTCACGCCCACCCAACTCGGCGCGTTGAAGCTGAAAAACCGCGTTGCGATGGCGCCCCTGACCCGCTCGCGCGCAGATCAAAACGGCGTGCCGGCCGAGTTTGCCACCGAGTATTACGCCAATCGTGCCGGTGCAGGGCTGGTCATCACGGAAGCGACGCAGGTTTCCTTCGAGGGCATGGGGTATCCGCGAACGCCGGGCATGCACACCGAGACGCAGATGGATGCGTGGGCGCCGATCGTTGAACGCGTCCATTCCCACGGAGCCAAGTTCGTCGTCCAGTTGTGGCACGTCGGCCGGATCGCCGCTGACCTCAACCGGGGGCAGAGCGCCGACGTCGTCGCGCCGAGCGCGGTGCGTGCGCCGGGCCAGATGTATACCGACGCCAAGGGGATGATCGAACACGACATGCCGCGCGCGCTCGAGACTGAAGAAATCGCGCGGATTGCCGGCGAATTCGCTGCCGCTGCCCGAAACGCCATGGAGATCGGTTTCGACGGGATCGAGTTGCATTCGGCGAATGGCTATCTCCTGCATCAGTTCCTGTCGACGAACGTCAACCGGCGTGATGACGAATATGGCGGCTCGATCGAGAATCGAGTGCGCATGCCGCTTGAAGTCCTCGATGCGATCGTTGCAGAGATCGGGTCGGATCGCGTCGGCATCAGGGTCAGCCCGGGCCATACGTTCAACGGCATCGAGGAAGCCGACATGGAAGCGCTTTACGCGCACTACCTGCCGGAACTCGAAAAGCGCCAACTCGCCTATCTGCACGTGATGCGCCCGTTCGCGAACGACTGCGACCGAGATGTCGCGCAAATGGCGCGTCAGCACTATTCGGGCAAGATTATCGTGTGCGGCGGTTATGATGCCGAAAGCGGTGCCGAAGCCATTGAAAACGGCATCGCCGATGTCGTCGCGTTCGGCAAGCTGTTCGTTTCGAATCCCGATCTGGTCGAGCGGTTCCGTGCTGGCGGGCCCTACAACGAACCCGACCAGTCGACGTTCTACACGCCGGGCCGCGAAGGCTACACGACCTACCCGACGCTGGCGGGCTAGGCCTGAAGCTTTGGCCTGAATGAATGGCGGGCGGCTTCACTTCGCTGCCCGTCTCTTCCGTTCTCTTGTGAAACATCGCTCAATCAGGCTGGCAGACACCGTGAAGTTGTAGCGCTTGATCGTCGCCCAGGCATGAGGTTTTCGTTTCAGGCCTGTGCGGTTGAGCGTTGACGGGCGGGGGTGGCTACCTCCCCGTCTTCAGCCTTTCCAGGCGGGCGGGAAGCTTGCTCACAACGAGGTCGCGTGATGCGGCGTCGAGCTTCAGCCAGTTGCTGATTTCCCCGATCGTGCGACCGCAGCCGCGGCAGATGCCGGCCGCTTCTTCGAGTTCGCAAATTGAGATGCAGGGACTGAAGGGTCTGTCGTCGGTCCCGTGCTGATCGTCCTGTGACATAAATTTCTCGTCGTTAGAATTCTTCAAACCGCTCAAAGGCAGTGTCCCGTCTGCGAAGTTCGCCTCCACTCTGCCGCAGCCGCCTGAGCGAACTTCGCAGACAAATGGGACACTAGAATCATAGAGCAGCTAGTGTGATTCAGATTCAGAAGTTCGCTCTCGGCCGAGCCGCAGATGGTAGCGAACTTCTGAATCATCACACTAGTAAGCCGCGCGCAACAACGTAGAGCCCGGCTGCGATCAGGACGAATCCGGCGAGCCGCGCGATCCAGAAGCCTTGCGGCGCGACCTTCTCGATCAGAACGTAAATGGCAAGGCCGGCGATCCAGACGAGGTTCATGAGCCCGCCGGCGAACAGGAGCGCCATCAGGAACCAGCAGCAACCCAGGCAGAATGTGCCGTGCTTCAGCCCCATGCGCAGCGCGCCTGTCGCGCCCGGCGTGAAATTCTCAGCCAGGAACTGCGCAGGTGAGCGGCATTGCTCCAGACAGACATTCTTCAAGGGCGTCAGCTGGTAGGCGCCCGCAGCGATGAGGAGAGTGCCCGTAAAGATCGAATCTATGCTCCACATCCACATCGCATGCAGGAGACCGGCTTCTTCAAGTCCAAACTGCAACGCCGTGGCGGCGAGGCTGAAACCGAACCAAGCCAGAAGGTAACCGAGCGCAAACGCAAATGTCGGAGTGACGGCAGACGTCAGCCGTCCAAGTTTCTGCTCGTAACGATAGGCGCGCGCATAAAGCAGGATCATCGGCGCGGCGCTCGGCGTCATCATCGCGATCATCATGATCCACCACATCAGGAACATGATGCCTGCGTAAGCGGGGGTCCATTGCGCCGGCATCTGTGCATGAACCGGCGGCGGGAACACCCAGGTGGTCATCGCCATCGTGTCCATGCCGGTGCCGGCGCCGACGAGCAGCCACCACCACGCCAAAAGCGTGAGGATGACGAGGCCGGCACCGACGACGAGACGCTCGCGCTTGAGCAGCAACTCGGTGGGCGTTGTTTCCTGCGTCATGTGTTCTGTTTCAGACGGCGCGGTGTTTGACGACGCCGTGGTTGTTCAGATGCAGGTGGGCAAACTGGCCATAGCTGTCCTTCAGATTGAGCTGGATTTTCCCCTGCGTCGTCGCCGTGCCGCTGCCCATTTCAGCGAGTTCGTACTCGAAACCATATGGGATATCGATGCGCGCGCGATGCTCTTCGCCCGTCACCGGGTTTTTGATCGGTTCGCCGACACACTCCGCCAGGCCGGCAACTACGAAGCGCGCACGGCGGTCCTCGACGTTAACGTCGAATTCGATGGGGGCGAATATTGGGTCGTAGGCTTCCGAAAGCGTCGATGCGAACACGGCAAAAACGGTCGCCATCGGATCGGTATCCTGCCCGGTCATGATCTTCAGGATGGCCTCGCGCTGGGCGTCGTTGGCGCGCTCGTCGACGAACGGCTGCACCTTGCCATTGCCTTCGTGAATTGCTCCGGGCCACGAAAAGATGCCGCCGAAGCGCAAGCCGTCGAGCTTCGTGTCGCCAAAGTGCCCCTCCGTGACTTCCATGCAGGTCACGGCTTCGCAATTGCCGTGAGTCGGCGGCGCGTTGAACTGACAGGGGCAGCCGTAATTGCAGTTGCAGTTGGCGAATTCAACGGCGCGTATTTCCCAGGGTGTCATCTGGATTTCTCCTGATCTTGACAATTAGCGGAAGAATTGATCAGCACGCATCTCTTTGCAATGTTCGATGCCTCGAATTGTTTTTTTAACGCGCTTTCTGTTCTTCGAACAGGCCGTTGAATTGGGATGCCGGCAAGCTGCTTCGCGTCGGAGGTTCCGCGCGCCTTGGTGGTCATTCTATCGATCGCAAGCGACCGAGATGGTTGAATTGCTGACCGGAATGAACCGCCGGCAGGTGAGGGATTCGGATTCCGCCACCGGTATGCGTTCGTTGGCTTTCAGTTCGGCAAGCCGTTCGCGTGCATCCTTCTGCGCCAGCAGTTCTTCAGCCGATTTGACGGTAAGGGAGAGCGCTTTTTCATAGGATTTCACGGCCTCGGAACGCCGCCCCATTTTCTCCAGCACGCGCGCCCTCATGTCATGCGCGGCCGCGAACACCTCCTGCTTTTCGACGGCTCGATCCAGATCCGCCAACGCCTCGTCGAGAAGATCTGTGCGATATAGGATGATCGACCTGGCGTAACACTCCTGCGGCTTTCCGCAGTCTTCGCCAGCCTTGCGCCCGATCAGCTCAAGGGCGGCATCATTCTCACCCTTGTCGGAAAGCAGCAGCGCCTTGAGGTACCGGAACGCCGGCGTCGACGGCTTGATTTTTTCGGCCCTTTCGAGATCGGCAATCGCCTCGTCAATGTCGCCCAGCCAGCGCAGCATCAGGGCGCGCTTGTAGGAGGCTGTGGCATCGCCATCCTTGAGCTTGATGTAGGAGGCGAGATCGTGGCGGGCGCCGTCGGGATCGGATTTTTCGAAACGGACGACGGCGCGGCTGTAGTAGGTGTCGGCGAACTTGGAATTGCGTTGCAGCGATTTGCTGAAATCGTTCGATGCCGCATCGAGGTTGCCGGAATTCCGGTTTGCCCAGCCGCGGTTATAGTAGGCGATGTAGTAATGCGAGCTGCGCAATCTGCCGCTTTCGATGATGCGCGAGCAGGCGCGTACGGCGGCAGTCCCGCCGGCATTGGCGCAGGTGGCCAGGTCTTGGGTCATGCCAGCTGAGCTTGGCGAAGCATCGGCAAGCTGGATCATCGCAAGGCCTGCAGCAAGAATTGCGGTCCGCATCGTTTCCTCCGGCCATGTCGATTGGGGGTGGACGCCCCGCTTCCGCGAGAAATGTGTGTGCGCGCATTTCCCTTTACGGTGAACTTAACCATTCGCCAGTTGCGGACTGTTCCTTGGGAAACAGCGCCGGAATGGAATTGGATGCGTGGATTTGGGGAAGTCGTCGAGTTGGTGCTGCAATGATCACAGTTGGCGTATTCTACGATCGATCCCAGGCGGTGGTCGCCAAGTCGTTGCTCGACGCGCACGGGATATTCGCCGTGCTGCCGGACTGGTACCACACGACCAATGCGTGGCATCTGACGTTCGCCCTGCAGGGCATTCGCCTTTGCGTCATGGATTGCGACGAAGAGGCGGCCGTCGAATTGCTGCGCTTGCCGACAGCCCATCACGTCGGGGAAACGCGGCCTACGCTCGCAGGCGGCTTGTTTGCCGTGCTAGCCCGCCTTTCTCACAGGGGGTGCGACCGTCACGGAGGTCAAATGGCTGACAGACAAGGAGAATCACGCAGATCGATGTGGTTCATCGGGCAAGTGGTTCGACACAGGCTGTCAGCCATTTGGCCCCGCCTTTCAGGTCGCCCGTGGCGGGGCCATCGGCGGTGTCGGGCCGCTCAACCGTATGGCCCGATACGCTTTTCGCGCCCCTTCTTGCCGAATGACCCCGCCACGGACGATGACGGCGCGCATCCCTGTGAGAAAGGCGGGCTAGGCTTCTTTGCCGTCGGCATTCCGTACCCTGTGCGCTGGCCGACCGGGAACGATTGACGCATTCCCAAGGATTCCGGCGCTTGGCGGTGTCTGCCTCAGCGGCAACCCGCATTGCGGGTGTCGAACAGATGGCCGGTCAGGTCGCGACCCTTCTGCGAAGCGAGGTAGAGGGCGAGGGCGGCGACGTCGGGTTCGCCGAGCAGAGTCTGCTCGAACGCTTCGAGACCGGTCGCCGGGGCGACCGCATTGATGCGGATACCCTTTTCGGCCCAGTTGCTGGCTTCGGAGCGGACAAGAGCGGCAAGCGTGGCGCGGACGATTTCAAGAACCATCAGTTCTTCCTGCGAATTTGGAGCGGGTGCGCGAACGACGTGCAGGATCGAGCCGTGCGTCAGGGTGAGCTGCATGCGGTTGGCAACGACGCGGGCGGCGAGCGTCGGAGCCAGCAGCTTTTCCGAAACGAGGTCTTCGAGATCGGCCTGTGAAGTGCGGCCGGTCAGATCGGCAGGGTGAATCTCGACGAGGTTGATGACCGCCTCGAGCCCGCCGAAGGCCTTCTGCGCGGCGCCTTGCGCAAACGCCACCGCGGCGTCGGCATCCTCGATGTCGTCGGTCGCATAAAGGCGCAGTTCAGCGGAGCATTGGGCGAGCAGGCCGGCGATGGCGTCGACTTCAACCGAATCCTCGGCGGCGCGGATTACGAGACGCGTCGAGCGTTCGGCGAAGGCGCGGGCGATATCGACGCCGCAGCGGCTGGTCAACCCCGACAGGAGAACGCGGGCTTGCGCGAGTTCCGGATAATCGGCTGCTTTGCGCAGCTCGTGGACAAGGCTCATCAACATCGGGCTCGTCTCCTAAACAATACTCCGGACCTACTGGTTCGCCCGGACGCGACCATACCACGCCGATTCGGCTAACGAGACCTAAATGCGCTGGCGATTCGGTTGCGTCGGGGGCTGATACGTGGCGGCAATGGGGCAACCCCCAGGAAATCAGTGTCTTGAGGGGGACACAGTCCGTCATCCGGACTTGGGGGTGTTGCCATCGGCCAAGAGATGTATGGCGGCGGTTTGGCATACTGCCTTTAGCAATGGGAGGTCGTTGTTGACGATGTTCCAAACTTCAAGCGGTTGGACGCCGTCATAGGTATGGCGCAGCCGATTTCCATATCCGCGGATGTTTGCCCAAGGCGGGCCGGGCGCGACAATTTCTGCTGCCTCCCCTAGTTTAACAGCGGCTTCGGAGACTCTGGACAGGCAGCGTTCGACCGCATCCCGTGTCTTCCGGTCGTTCTGGAAGTCGTCGAAGCTGAGGTCGGCAACATACTCTTCGATCGCCTCGATATTATCGACTATTTCTTCGAGGCGTAATATTGGTCGGCTAGAAGGCAAAGATCTGATCCCGCTCAATTTCGGCCAACAGCCCGGGCTTGTTGACTGGGTGGGTGAGTATGTGAACCTCGGCATGCAGGTGTTCCGCCAAGACTCGCTCGATACCTACAAGGTCAAACCCCGACAGCCGGGCAGACGGGTCCAATTCCACTATGATGTCGATATCCGAATGCGCAGTTGTTTCGTTGCGCGCCGTCGATCCGAACAGCGCCGCGTGCTTAATTCCCCGTCGACGCAAGTATGGGGCGAGTTCGTTAAGCTTCTTAACGATTTGCGAGCGGTTCATCCTCTGATCCAGAACTAGAGTGCGATGGGTAATCAAGTTTAGCGCATTTTCGCTTGTCTCGCACTATTGTGGCGCCTGAGACACCGTCGTTTGCGAGGTTATTCAGGTGACGCAGGATTCCAAGGCGAACGAGTTGCAATCCTATTGGATGCCGTTCACGGCCAACCGGGCGTTCCATCGGCGACCGCGGATGATCACCGGGGCGCAAGGAATTCACTACATCGCCGAGGATGGCCGCCGGCTGATCGATGCCACTTCGGGCCTCTATTGCGTCAACGCCGGCCACGGCGATCCCGTAATCGTGGCGGCGATCCAGAAGGCCGCGGCAACGCTCGACTACGCGCCGGCGTTTCAGTTCGGTCATCCGCAGGCGTTCGAACTGGCTTCGCGGTTGGCGTTGTTGGCGCCCGATGGGCTCGACCACGTTTTCTTCGCCAATTCGGGCAGCGAAGCTGTCGACACTGCGATGAAACTGGCGCTGGCCTTCCACAAGGCGCGCGGCGAGGGGTCCCGGACAAGGTTCGTCGGGCGCGAGCGGGGCTATCACGGGGTCGGCTTCGGCGGCCTGTCGGTTGGCGGCATCCCCGGCAACCGCAAGGCGTTCGGCCAGCAACTGCCGGGCGTCGACCATTTGCGCACGACCTATGACCGCAGTCGGCAGGCGTTCTCCATCGGCGAGCCTGAATGGGGGGCCGAACTGGCCGACGAACTCGAACGCATCGTCGCACTGCATGACGCTTCGAACATCGCGGCCGTCATCGTCGAACCAGTGGCAGGCTCGACGGGATGCCTGCCGCCGCCGAAAGGTTATCTGGAGCGGCTCTGCGCCATCGCCGACAGGCACGGAATCCTGGTAATCTTCGACGAGGTGATTACCGGGTTCGGCAGGCTCGGGCATGCCTTCGCCGCCGAGCGCTACGGCCTCACGCCCGATCTTATCTGTTTTGCCAAGGGCCTGACGAACGGGGCGGTGCCGATGTCGGGCGTGCTGGCGAGCGAAGCGATTTACGCCGCGATGATGCAGGGGCCCGAACACCTGCCGGAATTCTATCACGGCTACACCTATTCGGCGCATCCCCTGGCGGTGGCCGCGGCGTTGGCGACCCTCGACGTCTATCGCGACAAGGCGCTGTTTGAGCGGGCTGCCGGGATGGAGGACGATTTCTGCGAGACGCTGATGTCATTGCGTGATGCGCCCCATGTTGCCGACATCCGCCCGGTCGGCCTCATCTGCGGTATCGATCTCGATGCCGGTCCGCAAGGCGCCGGCGTGCGCGGCTACGAGGCCATGCAGCGGGCGTTCCACGATCACGATCTCTATGTGCGTGTGGCTGCCGACACGCTGATCGTGGCGCCGCCGTTGATCGCGGGAGCCGACGACGTCCGGGAGATCGTGGCGCGTCTCGGCGCGGTGCTGGCGGCGCTATCCTGAGACACGTTCAATCCGGTGCGGATGGGACACATGGCGTCAGCCGAGGTGGCTTGAACGCCACTAAAGCTGGTGACATCTCGCGCGGGGCGGTTGTTTCGCCGGCCATGCCGCCGGACTCTGGATGCAACCGATTCGGACTCGTGGGGCAGAACTCGTGGAATTCATGATTGGCGACGAGGCGGCAAGTCCGCCACAGGCGAAAACGGCGAAGCTGGACGCTGAGCGGCCGGGCGGCCCTAACGAATCGCATGGCCAGTCTGGCTGGGCGCGCCGCGAGACGGAAGCGCGCAACCTGCGGCCGGTGTCGCTGCCGGTTCGTCTGACCGGTGAAGCCGTCAGCATCCTGGCGATGGCGCTGGCCACATTGGCGATCGGCATGGCGCTGCACCTGCACGTCGGGCTCGACGTGTGGGCTGCCGGCGCGACAGCGGTGCTGTGTTACGCGGTCATGCTGATCTGTCATGCTGTGATGCCGCGTCATTATCTCGTTGACGGGGTACCGGCGGTCGGAACGATCCTGCGGGCGCCTGGGCTACCGGTCGAATCGCATGCGGCTCCGCCTGCCGCCGCGGCAGGCTATAGTTCAAGTCGGCAGCGCGGCGGGCCGCCACAGGCTCCGCGCTCGGCGGGCAAACAGGCTGGGTCGGTCGAGCCGTCTCGGCCGGATGCACCGAAATCCAATGCTGAACGCAGCGAGGCAACGACGCTCAACCGTCCAGGTTCCGTTGAAGCAGTCCCGCCGCGGATGCAAGGCGTGGCTCCTGGCCCGCAGCATGCTCAGCGCGCCGGTGCATCGGCACCGTCCGTGCAGCAACAGGGCGCGCCACAGCAGTCCGCGCGGCCGCCTGCGCTTTCGCCTGCAAATCCGGCTCCATCTCTAGCCGAGCCGCTTTCGAACCGTGGGCCTGTCACCGATGCCGCTTCTCCGCGCGAGGCCGATGTCGAGATGATCCAAGGCTTGATCCGCAAGCTCGCCGATGAGGTGAACGCGGCAACTCGGTCTCCGCCGAAAGGGGCCGAGGCGGCTGCCGTGATTTCCGAGCGTGCCATTTCAACATCGCTCGATGCGCTGAAGGTGACGGCGGGCAGGATGCGGGCGCAGGACGATGCGGCGGAGCAGCGCAAGTTGGCTCCTTCCGGGAACACTGGCGAGGTCCGCCTCTCGGAGTCGGGCCGGCCGCCGGAGGTCAATGCGCGGCTCTCGGCGCTGGCCGAGGCATTGGCGCTGGGCCGGGTGGAAGTTCTGCTCGATCCGATCGTCGATTTCCATGCCGGCAGGCCGCGTCATTTCGAACTCTACGTGCGGCTTCGCGACGAGCAGGGCCGGGTGCTCGACACCGAGCAATCGCGCGAAGAATTCGCTGGAACCGGCATGCTGGCGCGCATCGACGGTGCCCGCATCGCGCACGCCTCCCAGATTGCCGTGCGCTTTACCGGGCGCGGTCGCGACAACGCGTTGTTCTCGACGGTGAGCGGGGAAGCAATCTCGGCACACAAGTTCCTCGATGGCGTGGCGCAGGCCTACCGCGAGCGGCGCAGCGTTGCCGGCGTTCTGATCATGTCCTTCAGTCAGTCGGACGTGCGCGGTTTCGGGCCGCGTGAATGGCATGCGCTTTCGGAATTCGCCAGTATCGGCTTCCGGTATTGCATCGCCGAGGTGATGGATCTCGACATGGACTACGAGGACCTCAAATCGCGCGGCTTCGATTTCGTGAAGCTCGATGCGGATGTCTTCCTCGAAGGCCTGCCTGCTGGAAACGATGTCTTTGTTCCAGCTGACGACGTCTGCAAGCACCTCGCCGGGCTTGGACTCAGCGTCATCGTCGGGGGCATGAAGGACGAGGCGACGGCGGCGAAGGTGTTCGGGTTCGGTGTTCTGTTCGGCCAGGGCGCGCTATTTGGTGGTGCAAGGGCCGTCAAGCGGGAGCTGATTACAGGCAGCGGGCACGCGGCGGCCTGACATGCGCATGCCGGTGCAACTGCCGGTCCGGTTACGCTGGCTGCGGCAGGAGTCTGGTTCTTTTCCCGGAAGCGGGCTAAGCCAGCCAGACGAATCGCTCGGGCTCCCCGAGGTCCATTCCGTCCCCGTGAGTTTCCATGCCGCATCGCATTCCCGTCATTGCTTCGATCGCACCGCTTGCAGCCGCGACCGACGCCTGGCTCGTCGATATCTGGGGTGTCATCCATAACGGTGTAACCCCGTATCAAAGTGCCGGCGAGGCCTGCGCCCGGTTCCGCGAGGCGGGTGGTACGGTACTCTTGCTTTCGAACTCGCCGCGTCCTGGCGAGGGCGTAGCAGCGCAACTCGATCAGATTGGCGTCAGCACGGATGCCTATGACGCTATTCTGTCGTCGGGAGATGCGACCCGCGAGTTGATCGAGGCTTACGCCGGTCGCGCCGTCTACCACCTCGGCCCCGGGCGCGACCTGCCGATTTTCGCGGGCATCGACGTCGATCGCGTCGGGCCGGAGGCTGCCGAAGGGGCGCAAGCGGTGATCTGCACCGGTCTCTTCGATGACACGACCGAGACGCCGGCGGATTACGTGGAACTGCTTGCAGGACTGGCTGCCCGCGGTCTGCCGATGATCTGCGCCAATCCCGATATCAAGGTGGAGCGCGGCGGGCATATTGTTTATTGCGCCGGTGCGGTTGCGGAAGCCTATGCGGCCCTCGGCGCCCCGGTCGAACTTGCCGGCAAGCCGCACCGGCCGATTTACGACATGGCCTTCAAACGGATAGCCGAGCTTCGCGGGCGGGAAGTGCCGAAGTCGCGGATGCTGGCCATTGGAGACGGTGTGAAGACCGATATTGCCGGAGCGATCGGCTCAGGAGTGCGGGCGGTCTACGTGGCGAGCCGGGTGCACATGGGCGATGACGAGGCGCTGGAGCCGAAGGTACTTTCCGCGCTCTTCCCGGACGAGCGGGCGCGGCCTGTCGCGGCGATGGCGCAGCTTGCCTGGTAACGGCTCAACTCGATCAACATCCGATCTGGTCCGATCGCGAGAAGCGATCGCGTACGATCGGAAGCATCTCTTGCCGATTTCCCCGCCAACTTAGTTCTTGGCGATGCGTGGTGAAGCGGTCCAAAATCGTGCCGACGGCGTAATGAGGCACGTGATCAAGCCGGCGAGAGGTGCTGAATGGGCGACAATGTCATCTGGCTGAACAGGCCGTCGGCCTCCCTCGATTCGCCACGCCGAAAGGATCGCAACGTCGCGCTCGTCGAAGCCGCGTTTCAGTTCGTCGTCAGCCATCCGTTCACCGACGGCGATGCCGACGAGGTACGCCTCGGTATGACCCGCGAGGACGCGCAGATCGTCGCCGACGTGATCGGCCTCGCGTTACGCTTGGCGCAACTCGGACCCGCCGAATTCGAAGCCTGGGCCAGCAAGGACATGGCCTATTACGAACACTGGCTGCGCCACTACGAAAAGCAGGTGCGGCGGTTTCTGGAGGGGTGAGTGGCGTGACAGGCGTCGACACGACGATTACCAGCCTTGGCGACCTGTTGCGGGCGCCGCCTGCACGAGAGGGGCGGAAGTTCGTTCCGCCCTTGAATTGATCCAAGCCGGCGCTGGAAACTCAGTCAGCCAACGCGCGCATCACCTTGATCAGGTCGGACTTGCCCTCGAACCCTATGCCGGGCAACTCGGGCATGAGGATGTGGCCGTTCTCGACCCGAACGCCGTCCGGGAACCCGCCGTAGGGCTGGAACAGGTCGGGATAACTCTCGTTGCCGCCGAGACCCAGGCCGGCTGCGATGTTGAGTGACATCTGATGACCGCCGTGAGGAATGCAGCGGCTCGGCGACCAGCCGAATTGCGCCAGCACGTCCAGCGTCCGCATGTATTCGACGAGGCCGTAGGACAACGCACAGTCGAACTGCAGCCAATCGCGATCCGGACGCATGCCGCCGTAGCGCAACAGGTTGCGGGCGTCCTGATGGGAGAAGAGATTCTCGCCGGTGGCCATCGGCCCCGGATAGAACTCGGACAACGCCGCCTGCAGCGCAAAGTCGAGGGGATCGCCAATCTCCTCGTACCAGAACAGCGGATAGTCGCGCAGCATCTTGGCATAGGCGATGCCGGTTTCCAGATCGAAGCGGCCGTTGGCGTCGACGGCGAGCCGCGCGCTCGAGCCGATCTCGGCGAGCACGGCTTCGATGCGGCGCCGATCCTCGGCGATTGGCGCGCCACCGATCTTCATCTTGACGACGTTGTAGCCGCGATCGAGATAGCTGCGCATTTCGGCCCTGAGCGCCGTGTCGTCCTTGCCGGGGTAGTAGTAGCCGCCGGCCGCATAGACGAAGACCTTGGGATTGGCCGTAAGCCCCTTCTGCTCGGCCAGCAGCCGGAACAGCGGCTTGCCGGCGATCTTGGCGGTCGCATCCCAGATTGCCATGTCGAGGGTCCCGACCGCCACCGAGCGTTCGCCGTGGCCGCCGGGCTTCTCGTTGGTCATCATGGCAGCCCAGATCTTGTGCGGATCGAGGTTGTCGCCGGAGACGTTGAGAAGGCTCTCTGGTGCCGCTTCGAGAATGCGATCCTTGAAGCGCTCGCGGATGAGACCGCCCTGGCCGTAGCGGCCATTCGAGTTGAAGCCGTAACCGACGACACGCCGCCCGTCGCGCACGACATCGGTGACGACGGCAACGAGGCTGGCAGTCATTTTCGAAAAGTCGATATAGGCGTTGCGGATCGGCGAGGCGATCGGCTTGGTCACTTCCCTGACGTCGATGATGCGCATGGTTGGTGTCTCCGGGCGTGTTGAGGTGATCTGGAGTATGCCCTACGTATGACATTCAGATCGACATCAGGCTGTTCCGGTCGCCCGATTGCCGAAATGAGGCCGCCGATCGACTATGGGCCAGCCTGATGAACCGACCCGGCGGGGGGCCCTGAACGCCAACTCACCCGGCTGTGTTCAGCGCGTCCCGCATCACCGTTACCAGTCGCGCCAATTCCGCCTCGCCAATGGGTGAAGCGGGTTCCGGTAGCGGCAGGTCGCCCCAGCGTACGTCCGTAAACGTGAAGCCGTTCCAATTGCGCGCGACGGCGTAGCGGGGAATCGCGTGGACGTGGACTTGCGGCCAGATATTGCCGAGCTGGACGTAATTGAAGCGATCGGGTTGGAAGAGGCTTTTCGTCATGGCCTCGAAATCAAGCAAGTTGGCGCGAAGGTCGCGCCATTCCTGTTCGGTGATGTCGGCAAGCGAGCCGTTGCATTCCCGGCGCAACGTCAACTGGACTCGGCCCAGATAGCTCTGGTTGGCAAACAGGCTCCAGGACCAGAACGGCGTGTCTTTCAGGACAAGATGCTTCTCGATCAAGGTGCCCCCGGCGGTCAGTGAACGATGCAGTTCAAACTACATCAATTTGGCCCAAGAAGAAGTGAGCTGTTGGCGTTTGCCTTTTTGGTTTATCCGGGCAGCTCTGTTTTCCAGGCCAGCACGCTGACATTCCGGCAGCGGCACACCTCCCTCGCCACCCAGATGCAGAATTCGGCAATTTCGCAATAGGTTGCAGCTATCGCTTTATTTAAGTCGATTGGTACTAGTTATTGCTTCTATCAATTGGACAGGGCCGGCCAAAACTTCTTGAAGGGGGCCTAAAGTCTAACCTGCGAGGTCGGGGATTGAGCATCACGACAAAATCGACGCTCCATGAACAGCGGCTGCTTACGGGCAAGCCTGTACGCGAACGTATCCTTGGCGAGGTGCGCGCCGGGATCGCACGCGAAGTGGCGGCCGGTCGTCGGCTCGGCAGAATCGTTTCGGTGAGCGTCGGCCGTCGCGAGGAGATCGCGATCTACATCCGCGGGCAGGCGCGGGCCGCCGCCGAAGTCGGCCTGCCGTTCGAAGAGCTGTTCTGGCCGGAGACGCTCGCGCAGGAGGACTGCAAGAAACGCATCGTTGCAATGAACGATGACCCGGAAGTGCTCGGCATCATCCTGCAGCGCCCGGTGCCCAAGGGTATCAACGTGCGGTCGCTGCAATCGGCGATCCATCCCCTGAAGGACATCGAGGGGATGAATCCGGCTTCGATCGGCAACATCGTCTACAACGATCTGGCGCTGGCGCCGTGTACGGCGGCGGCTGCGGTCGAGCTGTTGAAGGAGACCGGTCTCAAGCTCAACGGGCTTGAAGTGGTGATGATCGGTCATTCGGAAATCGTTGGGAAACCCGCCGCATTCCTGCTGATGGCGCAAGGCGCGACGGTGACGATCTGTCACCACCTGACCCGTTCCGTGGCCATGCATTCGCGCCGCGCCGATGCCGTCATCGTTGCTGTCGGCATCCCCAATTTCCTCACCGCCGAGATGGTGAAGCCGGGCGCGGCGGTCATCGATATCGGCATCAACCACGTGACCGGCCCGAACGGTGCAATGATTGTCGGCGACGTCGACACCGATGGCGTGCGGGAAGTCGCAAGCTGGGTGACACCGGTGCCAGGCGGTGTCGGGCCGGTGACGGTTGCCCTTCTGATGCGTAACGCGATTGCGGCACATGTCATGCAGGTGGCCGCGGGATGGCGCGAGGCATGAAGGGGCGCTGATAAAGCCGAGTTGTGAATTTGAATTCGAAGAATGCGAGAGGCCGCAAATCAAAAGCGGCCCGGCAAACCGGGAAGAAACAGTCAGAAGTTCTGATCAAGGAGGGATAAATGCGCAAATGCGAGCCTAATCACACAGATATCGGCGCCAACGTCATCATGAAAGACGAGTTCATGAAATCGTTCCCGCACTCCTCGTTCCACCATGGCGAGGTTCTCAAGGTGTCGGGCGACCTTCGCTATGTGAAGTTTCGCGAACGGCGCACTCCGCTTTGGCTCAACAGGGCGCTGATCGACTTTGCATCCTGAAGCCGGCGCCGGTAATACGGCGGTGCGCGCGTTCGCGAGAATTTCGTGACGCCGATCAACTGCGTTCTTTCTTAACTTCGCACCGGCAACCTTGCCGGTGTGGGCTGCAGCGGCCACACGCAGCAGATAGGTTGTCTAGATATCATGACCTTGATGCGGTCGACTGCGAGCATGGAAAGAACGTCTTCCTCCTGCCCGCGTGCATTTCACCTATCACTGTGTAGGGCGGATGCCCGCGGGCCTTTTTTTACATCCCTGTTTTAGACCGTCAGCACGATTTTGCCGATGTGCGCGCCTTCATCCATGCGGGCGTGGGCGGCGGCGGCGTCGTGCAAGGGGTAGGTTCCATCCATCACGACCCTGACGCGGCCGTCGGCGAGCATCGGCAGGACGTATTCCTCGAGCCCGCGGGCGATGCGGCCCTTCACTTCCGTCGGGCGGATGCGTAGCGTCGAGCCGGTGATGGTGAGGCGCTTCAGCATGACGCGAAGGAAATCGACCTCCGCTTTCGAACCCTTCTGATAGGCGATGTTGACGAGCCGGCCATCGTCGCCAAGGCAACCAATGTTCCTTGGTATGTAATCGCCGCCGACCATGTCGAGGATGACATCGACGCCGCCTCGCCCGACATGGGTCTTGACCGCCTCGACGAAGTCCTCGGTGCGGTAGTTGACGGTGAGGTCGGCGCCGAGCTTGCGGCAGGCGTCGCATTTTTCGTCCGAACCGGCAGTGGCGATGACGTTGGCGCCGAACGCCTTGGCGAGCTGGATTGCGGTGACGCCGATGCCGGACGTGCCGCCGTGGATCATGAACCATTCGCCGGCTGTCAGGTGGGCGCGTTCGAAGACGTTGTGCCAGACCGTGAAGAAGGTTTCGGGCACGCCGGCGGCCTGCTCCATCGAAAGGCCTCCGGGGATGGCAAGGCAGCAGGGCTCATCGGCGATGCAGTACTGCGCGTAACCGCCGCCGTTGACGAGGGCCATCACCTTATCGCCGTCCTTGAAGCGCGTAGCGCCGGGCCCCGTCGCGACAACCGTTCCGGCGACTTCGAGGCCGGGAATCTCGGAGTGGCCCTTGGGGGCGGGGTAGAGCCCCTGGCGCTGCATGACGTCGGGCCGGTTGATGCCTGCTGCAGCGACCATGATCAGCACTTGGCCAACGCCTGGCTGCGGCAAGGCCATCTCGATCGGCTTCAGCACGTCGGGACCGCCTTTGCCGTCGACATGGATGGCGGTCATCGTTGCAGGCAGATCCGGCATGAGGAGTTTCCTTTGGGTCTGGAGGCGGCTGGCGCGGCGGGCGCGCGCTGCGTTCGGCGAAGGGATGCCAGTCCGGGCGGTATGAGGCAAGGGGCAGGTCTGCCGCATGGGTCAGCCGGGTTCGGTGGACACGGCCAATCGCAAGGCGCCGGGGTGTTCGCCAGCAGAGCCAAAGGTCATACAACCCGACACAAGCTTGCGCCGTGCAAATCCCATAAGTTCCGGATTGTGCCCCAAATTCTCGGAGAATTGTCCGGCGGCGGATGCGCCGAAGGCGTGGGCATCCGAAGCCGCAACCAAAAGTGGTCGGAGCGGGGAGATTCGAACTCCCGACCCCTTGCTCCCGAAGAATCTGACCTCCAAACGATTTCTAGCAAAATCAAGCGCTTGGCGTCGACTTGACGCAACTTTCATCCACTTTCTGCGGCCGATTTCACGGGCGTTTCTTGGGCGGTAAGAATTCTGATCCCTATATGAACATGGACCGTTGAATCCCTCGATCGATAGTGGTGGCAAGCTTAATCAACTCTTAAGGTGGGCCTGAGATGAACTTGGGAGATGCAAAATAGGTGAACGCCGTGTATGAACCTCGTCCGAGTCCAGCCTATGCCCACGCCCCCATCACAGAGGCAGTTATTGAAGTTCGCGTTGACCACGACGTCGAAGACAAGGCGTTGAAGAAGATCGCAGCAAAGCTAAAGCCGCATTACACAATGTCCTCTCCGCGGCGGGAGATCGGCTTCCTCATCGACAACACGACGGGAGGAGATATAAAGATCGCGGAAGATTCCACTGGTTATCGGTTAGCTAGCGAGGATCAGGCCGACATTGTGCTTCTGACCAAACGTCATCTAACAACTGCGCGTCTTCCGCCCTATCCGGGCTGGGAAGAGTTTAGCGAACAGGCCAGGAAGAATTGGGAAGCTTGGTCAAAAATTGCTCCAAAGTACTCCATTATAAGGCTAGGGGTGAGGTTCATTAATCGAATTGACATACCTGTTCCGAGCAATGGGAAAGTGAATTTGGACCAATACTTCACATTCCAGCCGCGCTCTGATCAATTCGAGAAAACACTTCAAAGTTATCTGGTGCAGGTAAGGTTTGAAACGTTTGCGCCAAACTGGGTTGCAACAATTACGTCGGCACCTGTTCATCCGCATCCAGTGCCTGATGCTATGTCATTCATTCTAGATATTGATGTGTCCCGTGAGATGGAAATTCCAATGCACGCCAAGAAACTATGGGCGACAATTGATGAGGCCCGAAATGTGAAGAACGACCTCTTTGAGCGCGCCCTAACAGAAAAGACGAAGGACCTCTTCAGATGACCACGATTGCGACCGCAGAGAGCGCAAGGCGGCTGGCTGAGGCCATGGCCCGTGCGAAAGCCATGCAATTCAATCAACCAGCTCAGCGCACTTACGAGGAACTTTCCGCCGAGAGCGATCTAAGCTTGGAAGAGAGGCTGTTCGATGTTCGCGCAGCATGTAAGATCGAAGCCCGCAAGTTCTCAATGCTATTCGAGCCCGATTGGCATAAGAAACTCTTTCGACAGCTCGACTTGCTAATGGACCCGGAGGAGTGGGATTCTGAGGATAGCCCAGTCTCGAAGAATAGCTTCATCACATTCATTCGTATGTCGATGATTCTTCGGAACGCACGTAGACCAGGTATAGGGATTGCCAATGATGGGCATATACTTGCGACATGGTCTATTAGGAGAAACGATCGGCTTACGGTGGAATGTCTACCCCAAGACCGCGTGCGATGGATTGTCAGCGTGCCACTGAAAGAGGAGACGGAATCTGCGGCCGGCGTTACCAGCCTCCATCGCCTGCTTGCCAATCTTGAACCGTACAAGCCGGAGCATTGGTTCGCCCATGAAAGGGGGTAATCTTCCTGACAACCACCACGTCATCCGCGTGGTACCTTATAGTAAGCTCGATAAGGACGAAGAAGGGCAGCCGACTGGCGGGCTGTTGTTCAGCGCATTTCAACGCCGAGAATCCGAAGACGGATTGTCTGTAACTTGGTTAGAATACTTCGCAGGTCATGACCACGGCAAAAAAGTTGAGCGTGCAGTTCATGGCATTCGAGCGAGCAATTACAAGCCCGGTGGTAAGGCAGCATTTGCTATCGGGATGGTGGGCAAAATAAAAGAGCTATGTCGCGCGCAAAAACACAAAGTGCGTATTATTCATGCTCCAGTTGACGACAACAAAGCTCACGCCGAAGTGCGGCAGATTCCTCGTGACGACCACGTACTGCTTGACGCACTAGCGACTGCCGACTGGATGACGATTGTGTTCAACTCTAAAGTTGATGCCGGATCAAGTCCGGCGCCCGATGCTCCCGCTGAGCAATCATAAGTATTCCATGATCCCCAAAGGCACGTCCTAAGTTGCGAGCGTGAGGTTCAAGAAACGCCTGAGAACTTTATCAGTAAGAGTTTCCTGGGCATTCCTTGGTTGCCGCACCAAGAAATCTTTGGATCAAGTCTTAACCCATTGAAAACAGTGGTCGGAGCGGGGAGATTCGAACTCCCGACCCCTTGCTCCCGAAGCAAGTGCGCTACCAGGCTGCGCTACGCTCCGACATTCTTGGCTTTCCTGCCAACCGCCTTGGCCGCTCCAACACCATCCTGCGCCGTGTTGAATGTCACGTTCTTCAACACAAGCTTGCGCAGTGTTGAGCCGAAAACGAGCCGCAGCCAGCCGCCATCGGGAGTGGCAGCCATCGGCAAGGCGGACCTTATAGACCTGCGAGTCCCGGCCCGCAAGCGGCTCGAAGTGGGAATCAGGCCCGCGCCGCGACGATCCAACGTTTTCATCATGGCCGGTTCTTCGAGGATTCTTGCGCGGCGACCAAAAGGCGGCTATCACCGCGGCCTCCGTTGGGGCGTCGCCAAGTGGTAAGGCATCGGTTTTTGGTACCGACATCCGGAGGTTCGAATCCTCCCGCCCCAGCCAATTTTACAAGCGACAAGCCCATATTTTTCCGGCGTTTTCTTGATCCGCCTGGGCTTTGTCCCCCTCTCTGACACCACAAACAGCACCACATTTGGCACCACACGGGGCGTAAAAAGCCAACCGGTGGGAGGGTCAGGTTCTATTCAGCGAGACGTGCGATGATGGTCCATTACATGCGCAAGCGCCGTGGTTATTGGTATTACGTGCGTAGAGTTCCGCGCGAGGTGCAGGCCCATGAGGCGCATCCTTTCATCGTTCGGAGCACAAAAATCAGGGTTGGGGATGATCCGCGCGGTGTGGTCGCGCGCATTCGCGTTCAAGAGTTTGATGCCCAGCAAAGCGCACGGTGGCAGGATCTGGTAGCCGGTATCGATCCCGATCAGCGGCACCGGTATCAGCGTAATGTGAGAATTGCCGCCCAACACCGCCTGCCGTATCTCGCCCAGTCCGACGTGGCGGCCTTGCCCGATGAGTGTTTCCTGCAGCGGCTGCGGATTGTGGAGGCTGGGCCCTCGCCGGAGCTCGCTTCGGCGATGTTTGGCACGGTGCCCCCGCCCTCGATCATGATGTCGGATGTGCTTGAGGAATATTGCAAGTTGAACGCGGCGTCGCTCGCCACCAAATCGGCTAATCAGCTCAAAAAATGGCGGGTGGCCCGCGAGACCAGTATCGAAATTTTCGTGGAAGTGAATAAAGGCGATCTGGAGCTGGCCAAGATCACACGCGCTCATGTTCTCGCCTACCGCAATTATTGGAACCAGCAGGCGGTGGAGGGGAAGATCCAGATTGGCTCGGCCAACAAGTATATCGGCCGGCTTTCCGGGATCGTAAAGGCCGTCGCCGAGGCGCATCAGATCAATATCGCCCCGGTTATGCAGAAGATCTATATCGGCGGCGCCAAGAAGGGGAAGCGCCAGTCTTTCGATACGCAGTGGGTTCAGAGTGTCCTTCTCAAAGAGGGGGCGCTCGATGGGATGAATGACGAGGCGCGGGCGATTGTTTATTTGATCGCAGAGACGGGCCTTCGTTTGGTGGAGGCCTGCAATCTGACAGCCTCCACGATCAAGCTCGATCACAAAATTCCACATATCCAGGTGCGCCCGGAAGGCCGGCAGCTTAAGACTGTTCAGTCCGAGCGCGATATTCCGCTGGTAGGCGTGGCGCTCATGGCCATGAAAAAGCATCCGGATGGCTTTCCGCGCTACCGCGATAAGAACGCATCCTGCTCGGCCGCCATCAACAAATTCCTTAAGGCCAACTTCAATATTGAAGGCACGCAGACCCTGTATTCCCTGCGCCATACGTTTAAGAACCGCCTACGCTCCGCGCGCTGCCAGGATGAGATTTCGGTGCGGTTAATGGGTCATGAGTATGACCTTCCGGAATACGGGGAGCCCTCGCTCGAGGACAAGCTTTATTGGCTAAAGAAGATCGCGTTCAAAGCGCCAGGGCGCGT
>JAHJQI010000078.1 GCA_018819265.1 Alphaproteobacteria bacterium | reverse complement strand
CGAAAAGCGGTACTAGATTCAATATTCTACTAGTACCCTCTGCTTTCAGAAGTTCGTCAAGGTGGTTGCCGCGAATGACTCACGAACTTCTGAAAGCGGGTACTAGGGCAACATCCGATCCGGAACACTGAGGCGACCGGCTTTTTGGAGCCAATAACAAGAATGAAGATAACTACGCCGCACCGCGCTCCGATCATCGGCATCGCAGGCTGGAAGAAATCCGGCAAGACAACGCTGGCCGTCCGTCTCATCGAAGCCTTCACGGCGCGCGGACTTAAGGTCGCGTCGTTGAAACACGCCCACCATGCTTTCCAGGTCGACGACAAGGCTACCGATTCGGCGCGTCATCGCCAGGCCGGCGCGGCGCAGGTGGCTGTCGTCTCGGCGGCACGCTGGGCGATCATCACCGAACTCGACGGGGCGCCGGAACCGAATTTCGAAGAGGTGATCGCCGCGCTCGAGCCGTGCGATCTCGTCATCGTCGAGGGCTACAAGTCAGCGGCAATCCCGAAGATCGAAGCACGGCGGCTGGCTTCCTTCACCAAAAAGCCACTCGCAGACGACGACCCCCAGGTGATTGCGATCGCCGCCGATCATGTCATCGAAGGAACGGCGCTGCCGGTGTTCTCGCTCGACGATGTCGAATTGCTGGCCGATTTCATCGACGCGACACTGGGGCCGCTGAAAGGGGCCTGCCGCGAGGCCGACGGATCAAAGGCGGGGTTACGGAAAAGCGTTGCCGATATCGGCGGGGAACCGTCATGAGATCCCCATGGGCGGGGCACAAACGGGCCGTAGCGGCCGGTGCCCTGTCACTCGCCTGTCTGGCCGCACCGGGGCGGCTCTCTGCCGAAGGCGATCCGAAGGTGCCGCATGGGCTCGATCCGGGCGGCGTTGCCATCGCGCTGATCAGCGATGGCGTCGACTATACCGATCCTGAAATCGCACCCCGGCTGGCCCGCGACGGCGAAGGCGAACCGATCGCGCTCGACCTGGTGGACGGCGATGTGCGGCCCTATGCGCCTGCCGGCTCGGGGCGGGGAACGGAACTCGCCAAGAGGCTGTTGGCGACCTACAGAAACGGCCGGCTCATCGTCGTGCGGGCCGACCCGAACGACGCTCAGTCACTGGCCAGGGCGGCAATGTTCGTCATGCGGACACCGTCACGGGTTGCGGCCGTAACCTTCTGGGGACAGACCAAGGACATCTGGGAGTCGTTTTCACAAGTGGCGCAAAAGTCCGGCAACGTTCTCTTCGTCGTTCCCGGGGGCGACGTCAGCGCACGCAGCGCCGGGGTCAATTTTCCGGCTCAGTTGAAAATCGCCAACGTCGTGTCGGCGGTGCCGTTCGCCCCGCCAAAAGACCAGTATGCTCCGGCCGTCGGAGACGAAAAGATCGACGCCTGGGTGGTGGCTCCCGGTTCGACGATGTTTGGCGGCGGTCAATCGCCGGGGCCGCGCGACAGCGTCGAAGCCGCGATCCTTCTGGCTGGGCAGGCCGGGTGTTCGCTCGAAGGCAATATCGGCGCGGAACTGGCGGAGACGGCCAGCCTGAAGGCCGCGCTCCTGGCGCAGGCGCGCCTCGTCACCGTCAACGGCATCAGCGCCAACGTCCACGATCCGTTGTGCTGGTATGGCGGCATCCAGTTCGGGGAGCCGGGCCGTTTCTGAAGCGAGGCGTGTGCTACAGTTGTATGCTGAAACCTTTTTGGGAGCTGAGATGCAAGACGATATCGACAAGCTGAACCGTAAGGCGCGGCGCGCGGCGGCCAAGACGGAAGGCGCGCTCGACACCATGGCGTTCCTGAAGCTCGCAGACAAGTTCATCGATGTGGCCAACCGCGAAAACAAGAACATCAAGGCCAGCGACGTGCACATGGCGTTCCTGTTCGCGGCGGCCCGCTACAATGCGCACGTCGCCAAGAACGTGCTCGACGTCGACAACCACGAGGTGTTCGTCAAGGAGATGGCCGAGCAGTACAAGGAGATGCTGCGCCAGCACCTGGGCGACGAAAGCCTGGAGCCGAAGCAGGACAAGCCCGCTGCTGCCAAGCCAAGCAAGCCGGAAGATTTTCTCACCGATTAGAGCGGTTGCATTGGAAATTCATCGCCGAAAGTCAGCCCTGCTTGGAACCCGAAGGCTGTTCGGCTTCGTACTCGGCGAGCATTTCGGCTTCGTCCGCCTTGACGGCTGCAGCACAGCCGGTGCCCGCGCCAGAGTCGGAATCGGAGTCGGAGTGATCTGATACCGCGGCGACTTCTGCGCCGGTTGTCGTTCCGGCATCGTCATCGCCGTCGGACGCAGCGTCCGCTGCTGCTGCGCGCCTTGCTTCCTCAACGCGCCTTTCCTCGGCTTCGGCCGCCGCGATTTCCTTCGATTCCTGACCAAGCGATTCCCATTCGGCGACTTCATCGTCGTCCAGAAAGCCGCGGCCATACTGGTAAAGCGTCTTCATCGTGCCCTTGGGCATGCAGACGGCGGCGTCGGTATAGTCCTCGCAATAGTCGTCGAGGCCATCCATGTTGGCGAGCACCGGGTTGGAGACCCAAAGCTTCCGCAACGCCTTGTGGCGGGCCTCGCTGGAAACGTCTTTTTCCATGAACTGCTTATAGTCGGAATCGTAGTCGAGCTTGTCGAAATCGAAGTCGGCGAAATCCTTTTCAGCGACAGGCTCCCCGGCAGGATCTCCACCGTCGCCGGTGTCACCGCTAACGGCCTCGACACCATCGTCCGTCGCACCAACGGCTTCGGGTTCGGGTTCGGTGCCTACGCCGCGCTTGCGCCGGGACCATCTTTCCAGGAACGACGCCGGATCGCTCGATTCTTCTTTCATTTGCCGTCTCCGCGGCCGATCCGAACATCGCACCCGATGGTCGGGTCGGTTGTTTTTGCAGCTCCTTCGATATGCTCGCCCATGCGTTCGCGCAAGGCGACCAGCGGTTCCTGTCCGAACTTGTGCTCTTCTGCTCGCAGGTGAGGCTGGCGCTTGCGCTTGTAGAAGGGCTCTTCCTCATGGTGCATCTCGATGAAGGCATGCACGGTTTCGACGAGCTGGGCCGGCATCGCTACGCCTTCAACGTTGTCGAGGCCGACGTCGCCGTGCGACTGCGCCTCGAATGGCGAGGCGGTCACCAGATGGACTTCGACCGGCCAATCGTCATCGGTGTCGGGATCTTCGCGCAATACAACGTAAACGGTCGGTTCGCCGTTGGCGAGATTGACCTGGTAGGCCGTAGTTTCCTTGCGGAAGAGTTCGAGATTGAGCGTTGCGGCATGATACAGAACGGATCTGTCATCGCGACGGAGTTCGCGCCAGCCCTCGATTTTCGGAGCGTCGAGGAATACACTGACCGGCCGCCATCGATAAGACTGCCAAGGATGGGCAATCTTTTCGCGGGCGACGACGACGCCGACCGGGATGGAGAGGGTGGAGGTCATGCCGATGTTCACTCCTGCTACCAAATGTCGTAGACGATAGTCTAACGCACACGCCGACCCTAAGGGAAATCCTGGCGTCATAAAAGGACTTCCGTAGAGTTCTCGATTAAATCCGTGCCGGCAGCCGGCAGGCCGGGCAAGCCGGCGAATACATTCTGGAGACTTGGAACTTGGTGAACAACGCGACCGCTGCGACCCGCATCATGGTGTGCAACTGCCAAAAGACGATGGAGATCGACGGCCAGAAGCTCGGGGCGGCGCTTGGCCAGGATGGCCCCATGAGCGTGCATACCGAGTTGTGCCGGGGCGGACTCGACGCCTTCCGCAAGGCCGCCGTCAGCGGGGAAAACGTCCACGTCGCCTGCACCCAGGAAGCACCATTGTTCCTGGAAGTTGCCGAAGGCCTGGAAGCCAAGGGGGCGTTCGGCTTCAACAATATCCGAGAAAATGCCGGCTGGTCGGAGGCCGGTGCCAAGGCGCTGCCGAAAATGGCGGCGTTGCTGGCTGAAGCCGGCCACCAGCCGCAGATGGCGCCCTCGCTCAGCCTTGAATCAAACGGGGTTTGCCTCGTGATCGGGGCCGGCCAGCACGTGCTGGACGCCGCCGCTCAACTGGCGGGCCGGCTTTCGCCAATCGCCGTCATGTCCGACCCGCTCGACGCCATTCCACCCAGCGAAGCCAGGTTCCCGATCTTCAAGGGCAAGACGCGCAGCGCGAATGGCGTACTTGGCCGCTTCAACGTCGTCATCGAGGGTTATGCGGCGGCGTTGCCGAGTTCGCGCGGGGAACTCAGCTTCGAAGCCGGCGGGGTCAGGCAGGAGGTGGCCTGCGATCTGATCCTCGATCTTTCCGGCGGGCCAGCCCTATTCACGGGACATGGCCGGCGCGACGGCTACGTGGCTGTCGATGCGGGCGACCCGGCGGCCGTGGCGCGGGCATTGTTCGAGATTTCCGACATGGTCGGGGAGTTCGAGAAGCCGCGCTACATTGCATACGATGCCGGGATCTGCGCGCACGCCCGATCCGGGCAGGTCGGCTGCACCAACTGCCTCGACGTGTGCCCGCTGGGGGCTATCCAGCCGGCCGGCGACAAGGTCGCGATCGACCCCGCCATCTGCGGGGGATGCGGCAACTGCGCGTCGGTCTGCCCAACGGGTGCCGCAAGCTACGTGCTGCCGTATCGCGGCGACCTCGTTCAGCGCATGCAGATCATTCTGCAAACGTATGCGAAGGCGGGCGGCAAGCGTCCTGTCCTTTTGGCGCATGACGGCAAGCACGGCACCGAGATGATCTCGGCGATGGCCCGGTTCGGGCGCGGGCTTCCAGGCAACGTCATTCCGATCTCGCTCAATTCGGTTCTGATGCTGGGACATGACGCCATGGCGGCGGCGCTGGCGCTGGGAGCCGGGCGCCTCGTCGTGCTGGCGCCCCCGCAGCACCCTGAAGAACTGACCGCGATCGAGCAACAGGGGGCGTTGGCAAACGCCATTCTTGCGGCCCTCGGCTATGGTGATACCCGCGTGGCGGTGATTGTGGAACGCGATCCCGACGCGGTGGAGACCGCGTTGCATGAGTCCGAGCCGCTTGCCGCCATGGCCGCGCATGGGCTTCTGGCAGCTGGCTCAAAGCGGGAAGTCGCGCGCTCGGTATTCGCACTGCTGCATGAGGATGCGCCAAACAAACCGGAATTGATCGAACTGCCGGCGGGCGCGCCCTATGGCCGCATCAAGGTCAACGTCGAGGGCTGTACGCTTTGCCTGGCCTGCGTCGGTGCGTGCCCTGCGAACGCATTGCGCGACAATCCCGACAAGCCGCAGCTGTCGTTCGTCGAAGCGGCCTGCGTGCAGTGCGGGGTGTGCGTTGCGACCTGCCCGGAAAAGGTGATCACGCTGGAGCCGCGCTACAATTTCAAGTCGGAAGCGCTCGCACCCGACGTGATCAAGACCGAAGAACCATTCCACTGCGTCAGTTGCGGCAAGGCGTTCGGCGCCAAATCATCGATCGAGCGCATCGTCGACAAGCTGCGCGGGCATTCGATGTTCCAGAGCGAGGAGCAGCTGAAGCTCATCCAGATGTGCGACAACTGCCGGGTCGTGACGCTGGCCAATTCCGGCAACGATCCTTTCGCCAAGGGAGCGCGGCCCAAGATGCGCACCACCGACGATTACCTTGCGGAACAAAAGGCGGCGGACGCGAAAGGCAGGAAGCCCGACGATTTCCTGGGCTGAAGCGGGTGGGCCGACTTGGTTGGGCCGACTTGGTTGGGCCGATCGGGGTGTGGGCCGACCGGGGTGGGATGGCGTCAGTTGCGGACGTTGGAATCGACCGTGTAGGCCTCTTCGGAGGACTGCGACATCATCGAGCCGATGCCGAATGCGGCCGCGGCGGTAATCACCACAAGTGCGACGATACTGGTCATGAAAGCTTTCATCAGTTTCTTTCCTTGTTGTCGTGATCTGCGGGGTCGTCTTTGCCGCTCGCGGCGGCGGGTGTCGTCTTGAGATAGGCGATCAGGGCGTCGCGCTGGGATTTATCCGTCATCTTTTGCAGAGGCATCTTGGAGCCAGGCGTGAAATTCTCCGGCCCGAGTTCGAAAAGCCTGGCGACTGTTTCTTCGTTCCAGACTATATCAAGCTTTTTCAGTGACTCCGAATAGGGATAGCCGGGAAGCGTTGCAATCCGCCGGCCGAAGAGACCGTAGAGCGTCGGTCCGGCGCGGTTCTTGCCGTCGCGATTGAGCGTGTGGCAGACGCTGCATTTGCGGGCGAAGTGGGCGCGCCCCATTTCGACCGGATCATCGCTGTCGGCTGTCAACTGGAAGCGGCGCGGGAAGGGGCTGTCGATCGGCTCGAAGGGTTCGCGCGGGGTCACGATCCAGCGCGTCACGAAATCATCGAGGCCGGCGAGGTAGAGCGCTGCTCCCCCGGGTGCAAAGGCAAGGCCCCAGGCCGGACCGTAAGGATTCTGGTATTCCTCGATAGGCTGGAAATCGCCGAGGCGGAACACCCTGACGCTGCCGTCGCCGCCGCCGGTTGCGATCAGTCCCGGCTGGCGCGTGACCGCGAGTGCCAGGATGGGCCGGTCGGATTCGCCGAGGTCGGCGACCTTATCACCCGTCGCTATGTCGACGACGGCGGCTGTGCCATTGAGTGCGCCGAAGACGAGCTGATCGGCCTCAGGCAGGCGCTTCAGAACGTTGATGCCCCAGCCGTGCTTATAAACGGGCCGGACGAACTCGCCGGTCGCGGTCGCAAACATGCGAATCATGCCGTCGTAGCTGGCGGTAAAGAGGTGAGCGCCGTCAGCGGAGAACGCAACAGCATTCACCGGACCCTTATGCCCATCGAGCACCGGGCCGGCCTTGTTTTCCCGCAAACTCCACAAGCGGGCGGAGCGGTCCCAGCTTGCCGTCGCAGCCCAGGCGCCATCTTCGGAAACGGCAATGTCGACGACCTTGGCCGTGTGGCCTTCGAAGCGGTGCTCGCGCGTGCCGCTGTCGATGTTCCAGACCGACAGCGCCGCATCGTCGCCGGAGGCGAGGGCGAGCCTGGCGCCGGGAACGAAGGCGGTGGCATTGACAGCGCCGTCGTGCTCGTCAAGCCGAACGAGCTGGCGTGGCGCTTCGGCGTCGGTCACGTCCCAGACCATCATGGCGTAATCGAAACTGCCGGTCAGGACGAGATTTTGAGCCGAGTCGGCGGCGACGGATTTCACAGGGCCGCCGTGGCCAACGAGATTACCGCGACCGGCCGATCGGTCCGCGGAGTCGGTGGTGACGGCCGATGCCCCTTCCGCGGGATCCGGCGCGGCGGGCTGGCCGCCCGCGACTGCGAGCGAAGCGCAAACGCAGGCGGACGCGAGTGCGACAAGGGTTGCAAACGCCGCCCTTGGCTGGACTCGCATCGCCCGCCTACTGCCTCGTGGCCAACGCATGCCGGCCGCCATCGGTCTACTCGGCTGGGGCCGGGCGCGCCGAAGCGCCGCTGCCCGAAGTCCCCTTGGCCAGTTCTTCTTCCGCCCAGAGGCTGTGGTGTTCCTTGGCCCAGTTGACATCGACTTCGCCGGTTCCCATGGCGTCGAAGGCGCCTTCCATGCCAATCGAGCCAATATAGATGTGCGCGATGATGATGATGGTCAAAACGAGTGCCATGATGCCGTGCCACGTCGTGGCAAACTGCTGTTCCTGGTTGGCGGTGAGCGCTGTCGGCAGCTCAAATCCAAAGCCATTCAGGAAAGCAAAGGTTTTCGCGAACAGCGGCAGGTCGTAGGGCAACAAAAGCTGCAGTCCGGACAGGCTCAAAGACAAGCCGCCGAGCATGACGAGCCAGAATAGAATCTTCTGGCCGCCGTTGAATTTCTTCGCAGCCGGATGGCCGCCGCCGAAGAGGCCGCCGCCCCTGAGGAACCAGACAATGTCGCGGGGATGCGGAAAGTTGTACCAGACCCACGTCAGGAAGGTCATCAGGAGACCGACCATGAAGGCAAATCCGACGTAGTTGTGCAACCACTTGCCGGTCAGCGAAATCGACGCGAAGACTTCCTTTCCGACCACCGGAATCAGCACGTAGCGGCCGTACAGAACATTGAGGCCGGTCAGCGCCAGAATGATGAAGGACGTCGCAAGGAGCCAGTGGCCGGTACGTTCGAAATCAGTAAAGCGCTGAATCGTGCGGCCGGCCATTCCATGTTCGACGCGCACGCGCCCGCGCACGAGATAGAACAATGCGAGCAGGCCAACGATGCCGGCAAGTCCGTATGCGCCATAGACCGGCAACGGGCCATTGCGCAGCGCGCGCCAGGACTCACCTGATGAGTCGACCAGGATACCGGCTTTCTTGTCTGGGATGGAGACGGTGCCGGCGGCACCCTTGCGCAGTTCGGACCAAATCTCGATGTCGTAGTTTCCACCCTTGTCGGCCGTTGTCTGCGGACCTGCAGAAGGCGGGCCGCCAGAGGTAACAGCATTCTCGGGCGGACGGACGTTCTGCGCATCGGCGGTCCCGGTAATTCCAACCAGCGCGACGATCGCCATCAGGCCTGCGAAGAGAACGCTCATCACCGACGTTCTGCGTTCCATCTTGTCCTGAGATCTATGCATCTCGTTCTCCCTGTCCGCCGACGGCGGCTCTTCGAGTTGTCGGTCTGGCTTCTTGTCCCGCCGAAAACTTCGCTCGACTTGTGCCGATCAACGAAGCCCCTGGAGCTGTGCCCGCTCGCGAAGCACCTCGGTCTGCTCGGCGCTTAATTTCTCATCTTTCTTGCCGGAATATACACCCGGCTCGAACGACAACGGTCGGCCCTGCTCTTCCTCGCGGCACGCGGCAAGTCCAGAGGCGAGCGCCAGGATCAGCCCAACCTTCAATCCAGTTGCATGGTTCATGCGTGTTCGTTCTCCAGCCCCAAACGCAGGAACAGGGCGGCGTGTGCCGCCCTGTCGATTGCTATAGCGTCGGCACTCCGGCGGCAAAGACTTTGCTTGCCCGCCTGCTGCATCTGCTTGCTCGCCTTCGGCAAGAAACACTCTTGTCTGCTTGCCTTCGGCAAGAAACACTCTTGTCTGCTTGCCTTCGGCAAGACTAGCCGGCCTGACCCGGATAGGCCTTGCCCCAACCCCAAGCACCCGAACCGAAGCCTCGGGCAACGACGCGCTCGCGGTAGATATTGGAAACCATGTCGCCGTCGCCAGCGAGCAGGGCCTTCGTCGAGCACATTTCGGCGCACAGCGGCAGCTTGCCTTCGGCAAGACGGTTGCGGCCGTACTTCGAGAACTCGGCATCCGAGTTGGCTTCTTCGGGACCACCGGCGCAGAAGGTGCACTTGTCCATCTTGCCGCGGCTGCCGAAGTTGGAGGCCTGCGGATACTGCGGTGCGCCGAACGGGCAGGCGTAGAAGCAGTAACCGCAACCGATGCAAAGGTCCTTGTTGTGCAGAACCACGCCCTCTTGGGTCTGGTAGAAGCAGTCGACCGGGCAGACGGCCATGCAGGGTGCATCGGAGCAGTGCATGCAGGCCACCGAGATCGAACGTTCGCCCGGTGAACCATCGTTGATGGTGACGACGCGGCGGCGGTTCACGCCCCACGGCACCTCGTGCTCGTTCTTGCAGGCGGTTACGCAGGCATTGCATTCGATGCAGCGCTCGGCGTCACAGAGAAACTTCATGCGTGCCATGGATCAGGCCCTCCAGATCTTGCAGAGCGTCGTTTTCGATTCCTGCATCTGCGTGACGGCGTCGTAGCCGTACGTTTGTGCAGTGTTTGTCGCTTCACCCAACACGTATGGGTCGGAGCCTTCCGGATACTTGGACCTGAGGTCCTTGCCCTGGAACATGCCGCCGAAGTGGAAGGGCATGAACGCCACGCCGGTGCCGACACGCTCGGTGGTCATGGCCATGACCTTGACCTTGCCCTTTTCAGGACCCTCGACCCAGACCATCTCACCATCCTTGATGCCGAGGTTGTTGGCGTCGCGAGGGTTGATCTCCACGAACATGTTCTGCTGGAGTTCGGCGAGCCAGGGGTTGGAACGGGTCTCGTCGCCGCCGCCCTCGTATTCCACCAGTCGCCCGGAAGTGAGGATGATCGGATAGTTTTCGGAGACCTTCTCCTCGATCCCCTTCTTCTGGATCGTCTCGAACAGCACCGGCACGCGATGCAGCTTGCGGTCGGTGAAGGTCGGATAGTTGGCCACGAGATCCGGCCTTGGCGTGTAGAGCGGTTCGCGGTGCAGCGGCACCGGATCCGGGAACGTCCACACCACGGCGCGGGCCTTGGCGTTGCCGAACGGCGCGAGGCCGTGCAGGATCGCGACGCGCTGGAGACCACCGGAGAGGTCGATCTTCCAGTTCACCTTGCCGAGCTTTTCGGCATCGTTGCCGCCGGCGACTTTCTCGATCGAGGCTTTTTCTTCGGCAGTCAGGTCGCCAATCCAGCCAAGCTTCTCGAGCATGGCGTAGGTGATTTCCGGATAGCCGTCCTTGATCTCGGAACCGACAGGATAGGATTCGACAGCCAGAAGGTTGTCGGCGTCGGCGTTGCCGGTGGCGTATTTCTCAGGCGCCGTGACGCCGAAGCGGGCACGGAAGCAGAGACCGCCGTCGGCGACCGGTTTCGAAGTGTCGTAGAGGTTCGGCGTGCCGGGATGCTTCATCTCGGGGGTGCCCCAGGTCGGCCAGGGCAGGCCGTAGTAGTCGCCGTCGCAGGGACCGCCATTGGCCTTCAGCGTCACCTTGTCGAAGGTGGACTGATTGGCCATGTGCAGCTTGAGGCGCTCGGGTGACTGGCCGGTGTAGCCGATGGTCCACATGCCGCGGTTGAACTCGCGGGTGATGTCCTCGACGACCGGTTCGGCCCCTTTGACCTCGATGTTCTTGAACATTTCCTTGTCGAAGCCGAACTTCTTGGCGAACAAGTACATGATCTCGTGGTCGACCTTGGAGTCGAACAGCGGTTCAAAGACCTTCTCACGCCACTGCAGCGAGCGGTTCGACGCGGTCACGGAACCCACCGTCTCGAACTGGGTTGTCGCCGGCAGCAAGTAGACGCCGTCGGTGCGGTCGTGCATGACGGCCGATACGGTCGGGAACGGATCGATGATGACGAGGAGGTCGAGTTTCTCCATCGCCTTCTTCATATCCGGGCCGCGAGTCTGCGAGTTGGGAGCGTGACCCCAGAACACCATGGCGCGGGTGTTGTCGGGCTGGCCGAGGTTCTCTTTGGCTTCCAGAACACCGTCGAACCAGCGCGAGACGGGGATACCCTTCTCTTCCATCATGGACAGGTCGCCGCCGTCCTTGCCCTTGCCCTTCCACACCGCGAAGCGGCCTTTCAGGTAGTCGTAGTCGACGTCCCAAACGCGCGCCCAGTGCTTCCAGGCGCCGGCTGCGAGGCCGTAATATCCCGGCAGGCTATCCATAAGGACGCCAAAGTCGGTGGCGCCCTGGACGTTGTCGTGGCCGCGGAAGATGTTGGTGCCGCCACCGGCGACGCCCACGTTTCCGAGTGCAAGCTGCAGCACGCAGTAGGCACGGGTGTTGTCGTTGCCGTTTGTGTGCTGGGTGCCGCCCATGCACCAGATGACGGTGCCGGGCTTGTTGGTCGCCAAGGTGTAGGCGACGCGCTTCATCTGAGCGCCGGGCACGCCGGTGACGCGCTGCACTTCCTCAGGTGTCCACTTCTTCACTTCTTCCCTGATGTGGTCCATGCCCCAAACGCGCTTGCGGATGTACTCCTTGTCCTCCCAGCCGTTTTCGAAGACGTGGTAGAGGATGCCCCAGATGAGGGCGACGTCGGTGCCCGGACGGAAGCGGACATACTCGCTGGCGTGCGCGGCGGTGCGCGTGAAGCGCGGGTCGCAGACGATCAGCGGAGCGTTATTCTGCTCCTTGCACTTGAGAATGTGCTGCAGCGAAACCGGGTGCGCCTCGGCGGGGTTGCCGCCGATGAGGAAGATCGCCTTCGATTTCAGGATGTCGTTATACGAGTTCGTCATGGCGCCGTAGCCCCAGGTGTTGGCAACACCTGCGACCGTCGTCGAGTGACAGATACGGGCCTGATGGTCGATGTTGTTCGAACCCCAGAACGCAGCAAACTTGCGGATCAGGTAGGATTGCTCGTTGTTGTGCTTGGCCGAGCCCAGCCAGTAGACGGAATCAGGACCCGATTCATCGCGGATCTTGAGCATCTGATCGCCGATCTGGTTGATCGCTTCGTCCCAGGACAGCTTCTTCCACTTGCCGCCTTCGAGTTTCATCGGGTGCTTGAGACGGCGGGCGCCATGCGCGTGCTCGCGAACGGCGGCTCCTTTGGCGCAGTGCGCGCCGAGGTTGAAGGGGCTGTCCCAACCGGGCTCCTGGCCGACCCATACGCCGTTCGAAACTTCGGCCAAGACCGTGCAGCCAACCGAACAGTGCGTGCAGACGGACTTCTTGAGCTCGACATTACCGCCGGCCTTGCCGGCAGCGGCTTCAGCCTTCCGGATGCGACCTGGCGCCAGCACCGTCGCAGCGGCGACACCGCCGGCTGCAAGACCGGAGTTGCGCAGGAATGCGCGGCGGTCGACCACGCCTGAGCGCGACCTTTCGGTGAGCGCCGTTGCCAGATGGCCGGTCTTGGCACTACCGCTTGATTTCTTCTTGAGCATCGATTTCCTCCTCAGCGTCTGCACATGGCCTGCCGCTTAAACGGTCGGCGGCCTGGCGAGCACGCTTTCGATTACATGAACTTTGCCAGCTCGTAGTAGCGGCGCACATGCTCGGTTTCACGATAGCCGTGGCCCTCAACGGGCTTGACCGCTTCGGCTTCTGCGGGAACCACGGTCGAGACGGCAACCGCCCCGGTCCCCACGACGCCTGCTCCAGCCAGTTTCAGAAAACTGCGCCGGTCGGTCTCAGCGTTTGCCTTGTCCTTCTTCATTCGCTTTTCCTCCTCGTTCAGGTCGCCGGGCCCGGTTCAAGGCCGGACCGAAAACCGAATGTTTGCGTCTAAACGTACTCGAAAGCCTGCGCCTCGATCTCCATGAAGACCGATCCCAAAACGCCGATGGCGGCATAGAATGCCGACTGCTTCGTCTCGGAAAGATCCTTGAAAAAGTGCGGTGCCCAGGAACCAACATGGGCATCGAAGAATTTCTTCTGTTCGGCCAGGGTGCCCGCCGAGCCGAAGCGGCCCTCGATCAAGCCGCCCATCATCTCCAGCACCGAGGCGATGTGGTCTTCGGGCTCCTTGATGTCCGGATCGTGCTCGACGCCGAGAGCCGCCATGTCGTCGCGCAATTTGGCAAGCGGCTTCTCATGCAGGAAGCCGGTCAGGTAATACGAACCGAACGGCACGAGCACGCCGCTGCCAATGCCGATGAAGAGTTCATGAAAGGCATCGTCTTCGGCTTCCGGGTCGGCGTGCCGGGCTGCCTTGGCGCAGGCACTCAGGGCTTGCCCGAGACGGCTATTGTCGCCGTCAATTGCGGCATAGGCTTGTAAGATATCTGACCCTGCGGGAGCCGAAAACGGTGTGGCGATCAACTGATAGAGCTGCGCCCGCAGGTGATCCTCTGGCGCAAGCTCCAGGGTGCGACTTACCTCTGCGGTGGCGCGCGTAGTATCAGGACGCACCTTCGGCTCCTCTCCGAACCCATGTGCCCGCCATTTCTCTTTGCGGGCTATGGTTTTTATTTGTTGCATTGGAAGTTGCCGAATAAAGTGTCGCAGCACAAGACCTCAATCGGCTTTCGTCGGTAAAATTGTATGCATCAGATTTTCTGATCTCGCATTGCGCAATGCCATTTCTTGTTATCTAGGTCTTTTTGTTCCAATAATTACAAATTGATGTATTTCTTGCGTGTTTTTGCAAGCTTTCTGCAAGATGCGTCGCTGCGGTGCACAAAATGTGCCGCTTGTCATGAGCGCACACTCGGGGCTCTATGATCGCGCGCCGCAATTCCGGGCAATCGCGCAAAGGCGGTCGCGCCAGCCTACGCTCCATGTTCTGATGACCGCATCGGTCGCCGACAGGCCGGAACATCGCACCATCCAAGGACGGGTATGAAGCCTCATCCAATTACACCACTCGACGCCTCGATGATCGATCCATTCGGTCGCCATGTGACCTACCTGCGCGTTTCGGTCACCGATCGCTGCGATTTCCGATGCGTCTACTGCATGTCTGAACACATGACCTTCCTGCCGAAAAAGGATCTGCTGACTCTTGAAGAGTTGGACCGGGTCTGCTCGGCATTCGTTCGCAAGGGTGTGCGAAAACTGCGCATCACAGGCGGCGAGCCGCTCGTTCGCAAGAACGTCATGTGGCTGTTCAAGGCTCTCGGGCGGCACCTCGAAGACGGCTCGCTCGACGAACTGACGCTGACAACGAACGGCAGCCTCCTGCATCGCATGTCGGACGATCTATTTGCCTGCGGCGTACGGCGAATCAACGTCTCCCTCGATACGCTGAGCCCGACCAAGTTCAAGGCGATTACACGCTGGGGCGATCTCGAAACGGTGATGAACGGCATCGCCGCGGCCGAGCGGGCCGGCTTGAAGATCAAGATCAACGCCGTGGCGCTGAAGGACTTCAACGACCAGGAAATCGACGACCTGATCCGCTTCGCGCACGGCCGCGGTGCCGACCTGACACTCATCGAAACCATGCCGATGGGCGACATCGACGGCGACCGAACGGACCAGTACCTGCCGCTATCACGCGTGCGCGCGGATCTGATGGAGCGCTGGACACTGAAAGACATTCCCTACAATTCCGGCGGGCCGGCGCGTTACTACGAAATCGCGGAGACCGGCGGGCGCCTCGGCTTCATCACGCCGCTGACGCACAACTTCTGCGAAAGCTGCAACCGGGTGCGGCTGACCTGCACCGGCACGCTCTACATGTGTCTCGGGCAGGACGACGCGGCGGATCTCAGGTCGGCGCTGAGGGCTTCGGTCGACGATCGCGTGCTCGAAGCGACGATCGATGCAGCGATCGGCCGCAAGCCCAAGGGCCACGACTTCGTTATCGACCGGCGCAGCCAGGCACCCGCTGTAGCGCGGCACATGAGCGTCACGGGCGGTTAGGGGCGCATGTGTGGAGCTTGTTGGTCCACACCTCCTGAAGTCGTGTGGAGCTTGTTGGTCCACACCTCCTGAAGTCGTGTGGAGCTTGTTGGTCCACACCTCCTGAAGTCGTG
>JAHJQI010000077.1 GCA_018819265.1 Alphaproteobacteria bacterium | reverse complement strand
TGTACCGCCCGACCTGCAGATCGGTGATGTGGCGACCTGACATTCGCTTGTGCCCCCCGCGGGGGGCACAAGCGAATCACTCGCCATCCCAACCTGTCATCCTAGTTGTCGTCAGGCGTTCATCCTAAATGACGTCGCGCAGGCGGAGGAGCGGATCTGACGGTTGATTTTGGCGGCCTCGCCCTTTTCGGTCATCACCAGGGGCAACAGCAGGCGGGCGAGCCACGCCGGCAGGGACGGGTTGCCGCTTGCCCGGCTCGTCAGGCCATCGCGATGTGCGAGCGCCATCCGGTCATCGAAACGGATCCAGGCCTTGAGCTCCGCCATGAAGGCCGGATCACGCATCTGCGCCGTATTGCCCTCGACCACATGCCCGGCGATCGCTTCCATACGGCTGCGGTCGGTGAGGAGGAGGCAAGTGACGCCCTCGTGGCTACCGGCTGCTTTGTCGATGGCCCGGCCGTCAAAGTCGGCCCGCGTGCACTGGCGCCTGACGATGGCATCGGCAAGTGGATTGGCCGTTGGCTGTCGGCGCTGGAGCGCCAGCGTGATGGCACCGTCGTTCGAAACATTGGGTGCGGGCGTAGCATCGAAGCCGAGCACCGGAGCCGCCTGGACGATGTTCTCGACCGCACAGCCGAGCGACGCGAAGAGATGATTGTCGTCGGGATCGACGGCGGGGCAGCGCCGGGTGAGGTCGGGATGGATCGCGACCTCATGGTCGGCGAGCGAGAACCGCCAGGGCTGGGTGTTGTGGCTATTGGCGGCAAGGGTGCCAGCGCGCACCAGCTCCCGAAGCCCGCCATCGACCGCAAGAGGCCGCCAGACTTGACGGACGGCCTCATCGTAGCTCCGCAGCGATACGCCTTCACCTGAGCTTGAGACTGTCGAACCAGACGACATGACCATCCCTTCATCAAGGGCGCCGGCTTCGTTAGCCCCGTACGTGCCGCCGCCTAGCTTTCAATTTAGGCCGTGCATGGCGGGTGACCAGCTTAGCGATCCCTGTTTTGACGATGAGTGGTCCCTGTTCCGCGATAAGGCTTCCCTGATCCGCGCTAAGAATTCCCTGTTATTTTTGACGCCAATCCTGGTATAACCCGCTGTAATCACGTGCAATTTCCGCATTCTGGCGGCAAATTCAAGCCCGGAAAGCGCGAAAATTCCCTGTTTTTCCGGATTTCGGGGCTTCCGAAGGGCAGAGACCGCCTCGCTCGCGACTGCCTCCACCACCAACCAGTTCCAGTGGCTCTTCGCTGAATGCGGGGGCAGGTTCTATTTTTCGGTCGGGTTTCCATTTTCAGGCCGATCATGCGCACACGAGGGCCTGAAAAAGGCCGCCGCCAAGGTGCTCTCTTCAACGTTGCAGGCGGCGTTCCTCTTCGGTCGGCCTACGGCCTTCCTCCGACGAACGTCGCCGATGACGACGGATGCGCGCGCTGCCGCAAAGGCCAGCCCGGTTGCGCGACCTATGCCCGTGGCAGCGCCAGTGATCAGCACCGTGCGACCGCTACAATCAATCATGAGCTGGTTCATTACGACCCAGAAAATAACAAAGTTGGGTGGATAGAGCGAAGCGAAATCCACCAATGTCGTTTCAATCTGCCGTGCCCGTTGCGGCGGGTTGCGCTTCGCTTAAACCCGCCCTACAAGCTCCCATTTTTATCCGCCCTAATTGCTATAGGTGCGCCCACTCTTCTGCAAAGAACGACTCACTGGCCGTCGCGCCTCGCCGGCCTCCACGCACATCGGCATTTTGGGCCTTAAGGCAACTGGAAGATTGCTTCTGTATGAAAGGTCGCACCAATGCTCGATCCGACGTCGACGGCCGCATGCACCGCAATGATAACCGCCGTCGCTACGCCAATGCCTCCAACTTGTCGAATGAACCAGTCCAGCCCATTGTCATGCTGCCACGCTGTCTGACGAACTCTACGATGTCGGCCGCGGACGCTTCCTGGGGCTCCCAACGTAAACACACGCGCGTTCGATCTGGCGCTTCTGAAACCAACTCCACTGTCGTGAGCATCGTTCGCGGCCAGCTTGCGTAGAACGGCGCTCCGATCACCTGCTCCTTCTCGTCGCAGAACTGCTGCGTGTAGACGATGCGGCTCGGCTTCTCGAGTGCGAGGTAGGATAATCGACCGAATAGAATCGTGCCGTTCGGCATCGTCATCGAATAGAATGACGTGCCTCCCATCCGTGGTTCCGCGCGCAGAAAGCGCATGGTGGCACCCGCCGGCGGCAGCCATTGTGCGAGATGGCCGGGATTGCTCCACATCTCGTAAACTCGCTCAATGGCTGCATCGAACGTGCGTGCGATGACGAACTGCTCTGCACCGGTTTGCCGCTTTGCCAAGTACTCGGCCAAGCGATCCCAAGTGCCCTCGCCTCCAGCTTTTTTGATGAAACCGCGCATCTCCGCAGCAATGTCGGGCGTAGCAAACGCCATGCTCATGTCGAGCTGGGTCCGTCCGTTTCGTTCGGTGAAAAGCGCCGTCACGCGGAACAACGGCGGGCGATCCTTGTGGCCGCCGTGATCGTAGACCATGCGTTGCCGGGGCACGACGTCCAAGTATTGGGTCGTATTTTGGTAATCGGTGCCGTCCGGCCCGTGCATGGTGTAGTGCCAGTGCCCACCGGTGCGCAGGTCGTGGCTGTGGGTTGTCAATGTGAACCCGCGCGGTCCCCACCACTGCGCCACTTCCGCCGGAACAGTCCAGGCCTCCCAAACGGCTTGCAGCGGTGCGTCGTAGACGCGGGAGAGCGAAATGATGTTGGATTTCTTACTTTCGCCCATGACGGGTTCCTTTGGTTTTTGCTTTCAGATACGCCCCGAGCCGGTCAAGCTGCGCTTCTGCCGCAATCCGATGCTGCTCCATCCAGTCCACCGCTTCGCGCAGCGGTTCGCCGTTGAGCTGGCACGGCCGCCACTGTGCCTTGCGGCCCTTGGTGATCAGCCCGGCGTTTTCCAACACCTTCAGATGTTTGGTCACGGCGGGAAGGGTCATGTCTTTAAGGAACGGCTCGGCCAGGTCGGACACGTTGGCTTCGCCCTCGGACAACCTGGCGAGCATCGCACGCCGGGTTGGATCGGCGAGCGCAGCAAAGGTGCGGCTCAGAGGGTCTCTCATTTATAAAACCGATTTGTTAATTAACCGATTGGTGTAATATACGAGCGGTTCGCCCTGTTGTCCAGTGGCGACCAAAGACCCCGGGATCGACGCGAATTTCCAAGGAGGATGCTGCACGATTGGTGCCGTCTGCGTGTCAATCGCGGCGACGAAGCCGGTGACACACTTTGCGACCCGACGGACGGCAGCCGCGAACCGTCCTTGACGACCCGTCGGATATGGTCGGGGCGACTAGTCACCCCTCCTCTGCGTTGACCGGTCGCTAGATCGATGTCGAACCCGAATTTGGTGGAGACAATGACCCGATCACGAATGCCCTGCAGGGCCTCACCGAGAACGTCCTCCGACATGAACAGGCCATAGGCCTCGGCCGTATCGAAAAAAGTGACGCCAAGGTCGACCGCGCGGCGGAAAAGTGAAATGGCGCCATTGCGGTCCGTGCTGCTGGCATACAAGTCAGTCACGTCCCGCGGAGGCTGCGCAGGATGCCACGGCGCGAGGGGCTTCACCACAGGTGCGCACGTCCACCTGTGACCACGGCCATTATGTGGCAGAATCAGCGGAAGAAGACGTACTTCACGAGCGCGGCGACGACGAGGGCGATGATGATGAGCCAGATGAGATGTATCCAGCCCATGCCCCAGAATGCTCCGTCATACATCATGTTATGTAACTCCTGTTCGGCTCCCGAGCGGAGCGAATGACCACTCTGCGATCAGATCTGTTTTTCACCGAGGAAGCGGCCGAATCGAGTTGGGGCTGCGGAGCCGAACAACATGACGTCATAGGCTTCGGGCTGACCGCCCTCCATGCCGGGCGAGCCGACCGGCATCCCCGGCACGGCAAGTCCCCTGCCGGGCGGTCGCTCGGCCAACAGTTTCAGGATCGCCGCTGCCGGAACATGGCCCTCGATCGTATAGCCCGCGATTTCCCCCGTGTGACATGAGACGAGCTCGGTCGGGACCCGGCGCTCGGTCTTGATTGCCTGCATATCGGCATTGTCGATGACGGTGGCTGCAATGCCGTTGCGGCGGAGATGCTCGACCCATCGGCCACAACAGCCGCAATTGGGGTCCTTCCAGACGGTGATCGCGGGGAGCGCTGCGGCATGGAGCGGGGTGAAAATAGAACCGATCACAGCCAACGCCGTCACTTTCAGCACCGCGCGGCGGCCCAGGTGGCACGAATCCATGCTCATGACGATCTCCTTTCCAACACGTCGCGCTATCGCGCGGTTCGTTTCAATAATTCCATGAGTTCCGCGATCTTCTCACGCTGATCATTGGCATCGCCGCTCTGGATCGCGTGCTCGACGCAATGGGCAATGTGCTCCTGCAGAACCTCCTCCTCGACCCGGCGCAGTGCGGCCCGAACAGCGGAGATTTGCGTTACGATGTCGATGCAGTAGCGCTCCTCCTCGATCATGCGGGCGATGCCGCGCACCTGTCCCTCGATCCGGTTCAGGCTCTTGAGGCGGGCAGATTTCGGTTTCGTGTGCATGCTTGACACATACCCCCACTGGGTATATTTGTCCAGCACAATATACCCCCACAGGGTATCTGACTGATATACGAATCAGGCACCCGGAGATCAGCCATGCCGCAACACGAGAACCACGCACACGATCATCATCATGGCCACGGCGGGCACACCAACGGCGCTCTCGGCGTTAAAGACCCGGTGTGTGGCATGACGGTCGACCCACATACCGCGAAGCACCGGCATACCCACGAGGGGCATCCCTATTATTTCTGCTCGGGGAAGTGCCGGGAGAAGTTCATCGCCGATCCAGCGAAATACCTGAAGCCGGAGACGAAGCCGGCGGCACCCGTCCCGGCGGGCACGATCTACACCTGTCCCATGCACCCCGAGATCCGTCAGGAGGGTCCCGGGTCGTGCCCAATTTGCGGCATGGCGCTCGAGCCGGAGATCGTCTCGGCAGATAGCGCGCCAAATCCTGAACTCGCCGATATGACGCGGCGCTTCTGGATCGGCCTCGCGTTGACGCTGCCTGTGTTCGCACTCGAGATGGGCGGACACCTGACGGGTCTGCACCAGTGGCTCGGCCAGCAGACATCGAACTGGATTCAGCTCGTGCTCGCAACGCCCGTGGTGCTGTGGGCCGGATGGCCGTTCTTCGAGCGCGGCTGGGCCTCGCTCAAGACGCGCAACCTCAACATGTTCACGCTGATTGCCATGGGCACGGGCGTCGCATGGATCTACAGCATCATCGGAACCATCTGGCCAGGCTTGTTCCCGGCCTCGATGCGCGGACATGACGGCTCGGTCGCCATCTACTTCGAGGCCGCCGCTGTCATCACCGTACTCGTGCTGCTTGGACAGGTGCTGGAGCTCAGGGCCCGCGAACAGACGAGCGGCGCTATCAAGGCGCTGCTCGACCTCTCCCCGAAGATGGCGCGGCGGATCAAACCGGATGGCTCTGATGAGGATGTCAGTCTCGATCAGGTCGTCGCTGGCGACAAGCTGCGGGTGCGGCCCGGCGAGCGCGTTCCCGTCGATGGCGCCATCCTCGAAGGTCGCAGCGCCGTCGACGAGTCGATGGTGACGGGCGAAAGCATGCCGGTCACCAAGAGCGTTGGCGAGAAGGTCATCGGCGGCACCATGAACCAGTCGGGCGGCTTCATCATGCGCGCCGACAAGGTCGGCCGCGACACCGTGCTCGCCCAGATCGTGCAGATGGTGGCGCAGGCGCAGAGAAGCCGCGCGCCCATCCAGCGCCTTGCCGATCAGGTGTCAGGATGGTTCGTGCCAACCGTCATAGCTGTTGCCCTGATCGCGTTTTTGGCGTGGTCGATCTGGGGACCAGAACCAAGACTGACCTTCGGGCTCATCGCCGCGGTTTCGGTGCTCATCATAGCGTGTCCTTGTGCGCTCGGTCTCGCCACACCAATGTCGATCATGGTCGGCGTCGGGCGCGGCGCGCAGTTGGGCGTCCTCATCAAGAATGCCGAGGCACTCGAGCGCATGGAGAAGGTCGACACGCTTGTCGTCGACAAGACCGGCACCCTCACCGAGGGCCGTCCGAGCGTCGTTGCGATCAAGACTGCCACCGGCACCGACGAGACGGAGTTGCTGCGGCTCACGGCGAGCCTCGAGCGCTCGAGCGAGCACCCGCTGGCTGCGGCCATCGTGCGGGCAGCCAACGAGCAGGGCCTTACTCTGGCACAGCCTTCGCATTTCGATTCCCCGGTCGGCAAGGGCGTGATCGGCGAGGTCGAGGGTAGGAAGATCGTCATTGGCAATCAGCGCATCATGACCGAGGCTGGGATCGACACATCTGGGCTGAGCTCAGCCGCCGACGAGTTGCGCAAGGACGGCGCCACTGCGATCTTCGTTGCCGTGGACAACAAGGCGGCCGGCATCATCGCCATTGCTGACCCGATCAAGGCAACGACTCCGGCAGCCATCGCGGCGCTGAAGGAGGCCGGCATCAAGGTGGTCATGCTGACCGGCGATAACCGGACGACGGCGGAAGCCGTGGCGGCGAAGCTCGGCATCGCCGGGGTCGAGGCCGAGGTGCTGCCCGAGGACAAGAGCAAGATCGTCGAGCGGTTCCGTAAGGAAGGCCGGGTGGTCGCGATGGCCGGTGATGGTGTCAACGACGCGCCGGCTCTCGCTGCGGCGGACGTCGGTATCGCCATGGGCACTGGCACGGACGTCGCCATGGAAAGCGCCGGCGTGACACTGTTGAAGGGTGATCTCAATGGCATCGTCCGGGCGCGACACCTGTCAGCAGCCACGATGGCCAACATCCGGCAGAACCTGTTCTTCGCCTTCATCTACAATGCCGCAGGAGTGCCGGTGGCCGCGGGCGTGCTATATCCTTTGTTCGGGATTCTGTTGTCACCCATCATCGCAGCCGCCGCCATGGCGCTGTCCTCGGTCAGCGTCATCGGCAACGCCTTGCGGCTCAACCGCGTGAGACTTTAACCCATGCCCGTGCTCAGCCGGATCGCCGTGATCGAAGCGCCGGCCGAGCGCGGCTTTGCGCATGTCGACGACATTCGCAATCTCGCCGGGCATATGAGCGGGCAGGGCTCGATGCCAATGATGGGCTCGAAACTGGCACTCGAGATCGTCTCCCAGGAACCCACCGGCATCGGCGCGACGTATCGGTATTCGGGCCGGTTGATGGGGCTCGCAATCGACTTCTCCGAGACGGTCACGCGGTACGTCCCAGGCCGGGAGAAGGTCTGGCGCACCATCGGGACGCCGCTTCTCATCATCATTGACAGTTACGAGATGGGCATCCTGGTCGAGCCGCTTGCCGAGACGCGCTCCCGACTGACGCTGACTCTCGACTACGAGTTGCCGCGTTCCGGTCTGCGGGGGCTGCTCGCCAGGTTGCTGGCTGCTGACTATGCTCGCTGGTGCCTTGGCAGCACGGCTGAGGGCACCGTACAGTCCCTGCAAGGGAGCGCCGCATGAGAACCCCTCCATCGCCGACGGTCGATTGGCCGATGGCGGTTCGCCGCTACCTCGCTGCTTCGATCGCCTTCCATCTTCTCTGGGAGACGCTGCAGCTGCCACTCTACACAATCTGGACGGAGCCTTTGCGCAAGCAAGCCTTCGCCCTGTTCCATTGCACGATCGGTGACCTCATGATCGCCGGACTCTCGTTGCTTGCGGCGCTGGCCGTGATCGGCAAGGAGGATTGGCCACGCGCCGGCTCGCGCGCTGTCTGGTTGCTCCTGGTCCTATTCGGCACCGGCTACGCAGTCTACAGCGAGTGGCTCAATGTGAGTGTCCGCGGCAGTTGGGCTTATGCGCCCGCGATGCCGACGCTGCCAATTCTCGGAACGGGGCTGGCTCCGTTGCTGCAGTGGATCATTGTGCCAACACTGACGCAACGCTTCGCCAACGGTCATTGGCCTTGGAAGCGAGAGTGAGCCCAATGCGAGCCGGCACATGTCGCACTGCGGTCTGAGGATACGCTTTCCCGGATGAATTGGCCCGACCGGGCTTATGGTGCCGATGGATTATAGATGCTTCGCCCCATGGCGCGGGGCACCGAGAGGACTTGCGACGGTATCGAGCCGAGAGTTGACATGGGTCATGGCTGTGGCCGATCGTTGATGGAACATAGATTTAGAGACGTTGCTCGCGACGGCTTGATGGATCGATTTCCGCGGGTTGCTGGATCCTTGCGTCGAACAGAACGGAAGGAGTGGCGTGTCCGAAATAACAGCCTCGGCTTTCGGAATACTGAAAGCCAAAGCCCGGACGACATTGAAGAATACAATTCCTTTGTCTTCGCCACTCCTCGAGTCCTAAACGGTCAGGCAGTATGGTTTTCACGTCGCAATGCGGCCTCGTGGAAAATTCGACGCCCATGAAATAGTCCGGCTCCAAAACGTTTTGTGCGGCGGCCATTCTGCCTCAATCAACTTCACGGCCGTTCGCTGATCTGACAATTGCACCAGGAAAATAAACCAACACTTACCGGGGGAGCGGCAACGCGCGCGCGGGCGCCGCCAATGTGCCCGGCCCTCCTCATTTTTGAGGATGTCAGGAGCCTGCCTGGTCGTTCAGCTCGAACCGCCACCCGTTGCATCGCGCCGGACCGCGCCCACAAGGCGATGCTCACGTTCGGCATTGGTACGTTGTCTTGTTCCCGCTTTGATGCGATAGCCAATTGCTCGTTGCTGCCAACAAAGCGAACCTGACCATGTCCGACACTGCCCGCGCCGGAGGAGCGTTGTCGCCGCAGACCGCAGACGACACCATGTCGATCGTGGCCGGGCAACCGAGCGTCGAGCGGTTGCGACGGCTGCCGTCTGAGTCCAGGTCGGCCTTCGACAGCCTGTGCGGGCTTTCCACCCACCTCTCCGAGGTATTTGGAGCCCGCCTCGTTTTCGTGTCCTGCCGCGACACGTTGCAAGGCAACGTCCCGGACTTCCTATTCGATACGGTCCGGTCCGCCTTCGCAGCCGAACGCGCAAAGCTCTATGGACTGGAAATGCCCCTCGATGTCGCCATCGCGATGACCGGTCGCCCCTTCCTCTGGCGACCCAAGGCGGCCATCGCCACGATTGCAGAAAAGCCGGCGCCGGAAGCTACCTCCGCCGCCGCCAGGCCGTCCTCGAACACGCTCGTCGCGGTTCCATTCCAGTGCGGTTCTGTGCTGGCCTTGTGCGTCGTGATGCCTGCCAGCGAACCGGCGGCGGGGCGCGAAGATACCGACCTCGTCGCCTGGCACTGCATCCAGTTCCTGCCTGAGCATTTTCAGCATCACCCGATGCGCCAGAGCGCCCGCGCACAGCTACTTTCGCCGCAGGAAGAACGGATCATCCTGAAATGCGCGGATGGATTGACGGACAAGGAGATCGGCCGCGATATGGCGATAAGTCCGCATACCGTGCGAACACACATCAACAGCGCCAAGACCAAGCTTGGGGCAAAGAACAAGACCCATGCGGTGATTCTCTTCAACGAGTTGTCAGCGAAATCATGACCCGACTGTCCGGGCGGGCTCACTTTAAGCCGCCAGCCGCCGCCGCCGCGCCGATCGGGTGGACAGGCACCGACGCTAAAGTGCGGACTTCACGTCTGCCAATATGCGCTTCGCGTAGGCGTCGAACTCTTCGGTCTCATCGGTCAATTGGCGCATTTGACGAAGCATGAACTCAAGCTTCCGGTGGAGATCTTCCGGCTTGCCGATTTCATAGCCGAGACAAGCGGCCTCGGCGGCATCGATATCGAATTCGGATTGAGCAATGCCATAGCTTTGCGGTGATTCGCCAAATCCTTGGCGGTTCGCACCTTGCAGAGAATTTTCTGAGACGTGCAGTTCGCGCACGGAAGCCTCAAGAGCTTCCAGGTAAGCCCTTTCGAGCTGCTTGAATTCCACCATGCATCACCTCACTTCCGGCATCGGGAGTGTATTTTGAATTCTTGAACCGCTACAGGAAGGAGATTCGACTGTAAAGCGCAATGGATTTCAATTTACCGATGTCATCGTCAAATGTAATTGGGGTCCCGGTCAATAGAAACGCTGATTTCTACTTAAGATTGCATCCGAGAAATACTGCTATCTGTGCCTTTTCGATTAATTTCCGAGCAATCGCCATTTCGGAGCCGGAGGCGACGCCTGGTGCATCGCCTTCAGCCGCCGAGCGCGGCTTTTCCCTCGACGACAGCTCTGCCGCCTGGGTCCGCGCCTCGCTGCGCGGTTGTCCATCGTGACCGCCCGGGCTGCGGCATTGAACGAATTCTATTGAAAGCCTGTTTACCAGGAAGGGGCGGATTCAATCAGCGTGCCGCGACAGATTGCAACGACGGATTGCAGGACTTGTGGTGTGCTGATTTTGGTGTAACTGGAAGCAGCATCGACACCGGCTAGCGCGGCTGTCTACCGCCGCCTCGAATGAACCGTTGGTTTCGCCACCACGCTCGGTAGTTGGCGCAACATTTGCGTTTGAAACAGATCGTCCCGACTGCTGGTAGAATCATGCGCTTTCGCCGGATCAGTATGACCATCGGCATTACACTGTGCGCGCTTGCAGCGCTGATGCTGCTGCCGGCGCTTGTCGATCTCGTCGACGGCAACCGGGATTGGCAGGTTTTCCTCGTCTCCTCGATCCTGACGTTCTTCATCGGCGGGCTTCTGGTGTTCTCCGGGATCGACCTTGAACGGAACGAAATCGAGCTGAAGGAAGGGTTTGTCCTCACAACCCTGAGCTGGGTCGTGACGGCAGGCTTTTCGGCACTGCCGTTCGTCGGTCTGGGGCTCAGCTATACGGACGCCTATTTCGAGGCGATGAGCGGATTGACGACAACCGGCTCGACCGTGCTCTCCGGTCTCGACAACCTGCCGCGCGGAATTCTTCTTTGGCGTTCCCTTCTGCAGGGGCTCGGCGGCATCGGCATCGTGGTGACCGCGATCGTCATGCTGCCGTTCCTGCGCGTCGGCGGCATGCAGCTGTTCCATACCGAAAGCTCGGACCGGTCCGAGAAAATCATGCCGCGCTCGGTACAGCTGATCGGCAACATTTCACAGGTATATGTCGGACTCATCGCGCTCTGCGCACTGGTCTACGGACTTCTCGGCATGACCGCTTTCGATGCGATCTGCCACGCATTGACGACGGTTTCCACCGGCGGATTCTCGACCCACGACGCCAGTTTCGCGTTCTTCAAATCGCCGGCGCTGCAGTGGACATCGATCGTTTTCATGGTGTTCGGTGCATTGCCGATTGTCGCCTTGATCCGCATCATGAACGGGCATTCCGGAGAGGTCTGGCGCGATTCCCAGGTTCGCGGTTTCGTCGGGTTTCTTGCCGGTATCTCCATCGTGCTGGCGATCTGGCTCGCCGAGACGAGGGGCCTCGAATTCCCTGACGCGCTGTTGTTGGCGGCATTCAACGTCGTCTCCATCACGACGACGACTGGCTACGCCAACGTAGATTACATGGAGTGGGGGCCGTTCGCGATCGGCCTCGTCTTTCTGCTGACCTTCGTTGGCGGCTGCGCGGGATCGACCGCGGGCGGGATCAAGATCTACCGCTTCCAGGTGACAGGGCTGTTGATCAAGGGGCACTTCCTGTCCTTGATGACGCCGCACAGGATTTCTTCGCTGCGCTACAACGGCCGTCGCCTGCCCGAAGACGTTCCGTTCTCGATCATCGCTTTCCTCGCGATCTACATGGCAACGGTTGCCTTCTTTACGCTGCTCCTGGCGGCCCTGGGCATCGACCTCATTACGGCGCTGAGCGCGGCGGCCACCGCAGTCGGCAATGTCGGGCCCGGACTCGGCGATACCATCGGTCCGGTCGGAAGCTTCGCGCCGCTGCCGGTCGCCGCCAAGTGGGCGCTGTCGGCGGCGATGCTGCTTGGCCGTCTTGAGCTTTTCACGGTACTGGTACTGTTGAGGCCGGAGTTCTGGCGCGATTGACGGAGTGCCTGCGGCGTCTTGCGGACCGGGCGGGTGCGTGCTGCCGAAACGACGTGTCATTGATTGCGTGCCGGCGAGGGTTGAGGGGACATACGATTGCAGTTGGCTTCGCCGAAACAGAACGAAGGCTCGCCGAAGCAGGCGAAGATCCTGGTCCTCGTCACGGAGGACTGGTTCGCGGTTTCGCATTTTATACCTGCAATTGAAGCGCTGGTGGCAACCGGGGCCGAGGTCGCCGTCGCAACGCGGGTCGCGCAGAAGCGCGCGCAAATCGAGGCGACCGGCGCCCGGGTCATCCCCTTCGATTATTCGCGGGGCCCCATCCGGCCATTGCAGGAAGCGCGCGTCGCGATGCGGATGCGCGCCCTCATCGCCAGCGAGCGGCCCGATGCCATCCACGCCATATCCCTGAAGCCGATCGCTCTGATAACCGGCCTGCGCCGGCTGGTGCCGCGCCACGTGTTGGGCATTCACCTGACCGGTGTCGGCTTCGCGGGAACGGCGGCGCAAGGGCGGACCGGTTTCGTCTACCAGAACGTGCTCAAGATGGTCGTTGGTGCCCTCAGACAGCCAGACGGCGGCGCGCCTGCGCACCTTTTCGTCGAGAATCCGGACGACCGCGCGCGGCTTGCCGAGTTCGGCGAATTCCCAGGCGACCGCGTGACGATCCTGGGCGGGGCCGGCGTCGATCCGGAGCATTTCGCCGCTTCCCCGTTGCCCGGCCTCAACCCGGCGCGGGTCGGCTTCGTCGGACGCATGGTGTGGACCAAAGGCGTCGACCTGCTCGTTGCAGCTTTCGACCGGCTGGCAGCCGAAGGCATCCCTTTCAAGCTCGACCTTTGTGGTACACCCGATCCGGACAACCCGCGCGCGGTCGCCGACGCGACGCTGGCCGAGTGGAACGCACGCGCAAACGTCAACTGGAAAGGCCGTGTCGAGGACATTGCCGGCTTCTGGAAAAGCACCGATATCTGCGTGGTGCCTTCGCGAGGCGGCGAAGGCTTGCCCCGGGCGCTTCTCGAAGCGGCGGCATGCGGGCGTCCCATCATCACGACGGACGTGCCCGGCTGCCGATATTTCGTGCGCGACGGCATCGAAGGGCTGATCGTGCCGCCCGGCGATGCGCCGGCGCTGACAGGTGCCTTGCGGCGGCTGATCCTGGATCGCGGCATGGCCCGGCGCATGGGGCAGGCGGCACGGGACCGGCTGTTGTCAGGGTTCACGGAAGATCATGTCCGCACCGCCATCCGCGACAAGTACGCCGGCCTACTGGGGCTGGCGCCGGCTTCGCGGTAAGGCAACGGCGTAGTTCGGGCTCCGCACTTCAACAAGGAAACGCAAGACGCGCGATGGCAGCACAGCTCCTGACGCTCAAAGACATCCACCTGACGTTCGGTGGAACGCCGCTCCTGACCGGGGCCGACCTGACGGTTGCGCCGGGCGAGCGGCTGTGCCTCGTCGGGCGCAACGGCTCGGGCAAATCGACCTTGTTGAAGATCGCTGCGGGCCTCGTCGAGCCCGACAGGGGCGAACGCTTCATCCATCCCAACGCGGTCGTGCGCTATCTGCCGCAGGAAGCCGATTTCGAGGGACACGAGACGACCCTCTCGTTTGTCGAAGCCGGTTTGAAGCCGACGGACGACCCGCATAACGCGCTGATGGCGCTTTATCAGCTCGGGCTGACCGGCGAAGAGAGCACGGCGACGCTGTCAGGGGGCGAAGCCCGCCGCGCGGCGATAGCGCGGGCGCTCGCTGCGCGCCCCGACGTCATCTTGCTCGACGAGCCGACCAACCACCTCGACCTGCCGGCCATCGAGTGGATCGAGAAGGAACTCAATTCGACCAGGGCGGCGCTCGTCATCATCTCGCACGACCGGCGCTTCCTGGAGAAACTCTCCAAGGTCACCGTCTGGCTCGACCGCGGCAGAACGCGGCGTCTGGAAAGCGGTTTTGGCGCGTTCGAAGCCTGGCGCGACAAACTCATCGAGGAAGAAGAGGCCGACCTGCACAAGCTCGACCGCAGAATCGCTCGCGAGCAGCAGTGGATGCATGGCGGCGTGACGGGTCGGCGCAAGCGCAACGTGCGCCGCGTTGCAGAGCTTGGAAAGATGCGCCAGCAGCGCACCGAACACCGTCGCGTGCAGGGCGACGTGACACTCGAAGTGTCCGAGGGCCAGTTGTCCGGCAAGCGCGTCGTCGAAGCCACCAAGATCTCGAAATCGTTCGGCGGCGTGCCGGTGGTCAAGGATCTTTCGCTGCGCGTCCTGCGCGGCGACAGGCTCGGCATCGTCGGCCCCAACGGCGCCGGAAAGACCACGCTGATCCGCATGTTGACTGGCGCGCTCGAACCCGATTCCGGCACGATCCAGCTCGGCACCAACCTCGAAGTCGTGACGCTCGACCAGAAGCGCGAGGACCTCGACCCGACCGCGACGCTCGCCGACCAGCTGACGGGCGGGCGCGGCGATCAGGTCATCGTCAACGGCAAGGCGCGCCATGTCGTCGGCTACATGAAGGACTTCCTGTTCCTGCCCGAGCAGATCCGCTCACCCGTCTCGGTGCTGTCGGGGGGGGAGCGCGGTCGCTTGATGCTGGCACGAGCGCTCGCCAGGATGTCGAACGTGCTCGTCCTCGACGAACCGACCAACGACCTCGATCTCGAAACGCTCGATCTGCTGCAGGAACTGCTTGGCGAATATTCAGGGACCGTCATCCTCGTCAGTCACGACCGCGATTTCCTCGACCGCGTGGTGACGAGCGTTCTGGCGCCGGACGGCGACGGGGCCTGGCGGGAATACGCCGGCGGCTATTCCGACATGATCGCCCAGCGCCGAGGCGATGAGCCGAAAAAGGCCTCGGCAATCGCGGCGGCGGGCAGCGCGGGCCGGTCGGATGCTGCCGATGAGGAAGCCGCCCGGAATATGCCGGCGCCCTCAGCTAAAGCGGCAGGGGCCCAATCCGCGCAGGGCAAGCAGAAGCTATCCTACAAGGACAAGTTCGCCCTCGAATCGATTCCGAAGCGGATCGAAGAGCTGGCGGCCAGAATTGCCGACCTCGAACAAAAGCTCGCCGCGCCCAATCTTTTCACGAAAGACCCCGATGCATTTGCAAAGGCGTCGAAGGCGCTTGCCGCGGCGCAAGGCGAGCGTGCCGCGCTCGAAGACGAGTGGCTGGAACTGGAATTGAAGCGCGAGACGATGGAAGGCGGCTAGAGCATTATCCGAGCACACGGAAACGCACCCGCGTTTTAGTGGTCGGATAAAGATGCTCTAGCATTATGAATCTAGAGCAACTTCATCCGATCTGGGAATCGCTCTCGGCGATTCCGTCAGATCGGATGTTGCTCTAGAATCTATTCCGCAAAGCCTGCCCCCGCGAAGGCGGCGGTGTACGCGGTGTCTCTAAAATCCGCCGCCCGTCTTGAAACCGCCGCCGCCGCCCTTGCTGCGTCCCCCGCCCCATCCGCCGCCGAACGGCGGGAAGCCGGCGCTTTTGCGGAATGGATCGGCAGGACGCCCGCGCCATTGGTGGCGGCGCTGTGAGCGCGCCCAGTAATCCGCACCCGTAATCACCCCCTTGATCAGCGCTTCGAGGACGTCCTCGGCGATGTCGTCGAGTTCGAATTCGGATGCATCGTCGTCGTAGTGGTTGCGCCGGAACTTGGCGGCGATATCCAGTAGTTCCTTGCGCTTGGCGCTCACCTTGTCGAGGTCCTTGCGGCGCTCGTCGATCGTGCGCTTCAGGTCGGTGGCCTTCCGCTCCATCTCACCGATCCGCGCAACGATGCTGTCGTCGGTTGGCCCGGCCGTCCGGCGCGCCAGCATGATCAGCCGTTGATAGCTCTCCTGCTCCAGGAACTTCGCTGAAAGCGCGATGGCTTCCTGGAACGACTGATCGAGGCCTTCGGCATATTGATTGAGCTGACGCGAAATCTCCGCGATCTCCGCCTCGCTGGTTTCGAGCGCCTTGTTCGCCTCGATCTGGCGCCCGCGCGCGGCAGACAGATTACCCGTCAGGTCGCTGCCTGCGAGTTCATTGATGCGCTGGGCTTCGGCCTTTTGAACCTTCGTTTCAGCCGCCGCCATGTCCGCGGCCAGCAGCGCCACGTGCTCGCGCAGCCGCTCGGGGATCTCGTTGAGGATGGCATAGTTGCCGCGCGCTTCCGAATATCCGACGAGCCGCGCAACCCGGTCGTCGCCCATGCGGATAAGCCAGTGCGGCCGGTAATCGGCAGAGCCGTACTTGCGCCGCCATAGATACATGAAGAGCGGGTCGTTTTCGTAGGCCTGCCCCTTTTGGAGACGGTCCTCTTCGGCCTGGTGCGTCTTCTCCTCGGCCTGCTTGTGAACCTTTGCGGTTTGATCGCGAGCTTTCGCCAGATCGGCATAAGCCGGCTCGGAGGCGAGTTGCGCCCGCGCCTTGGCGGCAGCCTCGTCAAGCTGCTTTTCGAGTGCGGCGATCTCGGTGCGGACAGCTTCGGCCTCGACGTTGAACGCCTTTCGCCTGGCGTTGGCGTTCTCCGCGCGCGCCTTGAGGGCATCGATTGTCGCTTGTCGTGCCAGGAGCAGGCTCGCGACCTGATGCTCCAGCGCGTCCGCTTCGTCGATGACGCCGTCGGCGACGGCGCCGCGCGTTCGCACTTCGGCAAGTTCTCGGAAGGCGGCAGTGCGTTCTTCGAGCAGCCGCACGTGATGGCCCGTGATGCCCTCGACGTCCTTGAGCAGCTGCTGCTCGCGGATACGAAGCTCCTCGATCGAGCGCTCGATCTCGGCCAGTGTCTTGCGCCCTGACACCATCACTTCCACCTCGTGATCGCGCCGCCCTGGGTGGCGATTCGCCAGTCCGGCTCCAGGCGTCCGCGCTCCTTGCGTCCGACGATGTTGTTCTGGATGATCCCGTCATCGTCCTTGTCGGCCTTGACCGTCGTCAGAACCGACCTGTCGACGCGCACCGCCCACGTCGAGACCTGCTCCGTCTTGCCGGTTTCTTCGTTGGTGATGGTCTGCACCAGCGGATTTCCGTCGGCACCGATGGCTTCCACGACGAGATAGAAATTGTAGGTGTCGGGATTTGCATCGGGGATGCGCCACAGACCGGAGACTTCGCCGGGGCGGTTGACGATGCGGATCTGGTAGACGGAACGCAGCTTGGCAAGCGTCTCCTTCAAGTCGGCCTCGGCCTTGCGCGCGGCGCCAAGATCTCCCGTGGCTGCGGCGTTTGTCCCCGACTTCGCCAGGGCTTCGGCCCGCGTTCCAACCAGCGGATCGTTTGCCTCGCTGGCGATGCTGCCAGCCAGCGCCTTCAGCCGTCCCGGCAGTTCGACGATCGCCTGCCGCTCGGCCTGGACCTGCACCTGTCTCGGCCGTTCGTAGACGACGTAGTCGATGGCGAAGAACGCGGCGATTGCCGCCATCGCGCCAAACACGTAGCGCCCCCAGCTCCAGCGCGTCACATAGGCCCGTGCGAGTTTTGTCGACAGCGCTTCCGGATCCGGCGGCTTGTAGGCAAATCGGTCTTCTTCGAGCGCCTTCACGCCTTCTTCCAGGATGCGGTCGGGAACCTCGATGCCCTGTCCGCGATAGATTTCCCGCAGCCGGTCGATCAGGTCCTGGCGCCGCGCGTCGTCGTTCAATTCGCGTTCGACGAGATTGCGGTCATGGCGCAGCGTATCGACGACGTCCATGGCGATCATGACGTCGTCGAGCGGCGATTTGCCAGAGACCGGAAGAGAGACCGGCCGAGAAACCGGACCGGACACAACGCCGCCAGCAGCACGTGACGGCCCGCCGCGTACCTGACCTTCTGCGTTGGAAGTTTCATCGCCGCTTGTCATGAGATTGGATCAGGACTCGATGAGCATTTCACTCTCGGCGGCCAGCCGCGCGAGTCGCTTCTTGCCATCTTCGACAGCTTCGCGGATCTCTTCGGAATTGCGCGTGGCGAGCACTCGCATCTCATTGATGATTTCGCGCGTGCGGACCTGGAAATTGACCACCGAGTCGACCAGCATCTTGACCGATTCGGCTTTCACGGTCGGCCCGTAACCGGCCTTGATGGCGGCTTCCTGAACCTTGTCGCCGATCTCGGACAGCGTCTCCAGGCTCTTGTCGATCCCCTCCTTCATGGCTTCCAGCGTGCGCGTTGATTCACTCAGCCCGAACAGCCCCGTGAAGGATGCCTTCAGCGCCGTCAGCACCGCTTCGTTTGTCGAGAAGAACGACACCGCCTGCTGGTAGACCCGCTCCTTGGCGCTGGTCGTCTGCGTCAGCCGCGACATCACTACTTCGGAAGTGTTGTAGCCGATCGTCAGGTTGTCGGCGAGATCCTTGGCGATCTGGTAGCGCTTCTCTTCGTCCTGCAGCGCCCGGATCTTCCCGTCGCGGTCCATTTCGAGTTCGGCGCGCGCGCTGATGTCGTCGCCCTTGTAGGCAGCTACCGTCCTGGAGGCCTTTTCCAGTTCCTTCTTCGTTGCGGCGAGTTCCTTTTCGGCCTTCTGCAGGACCTTCAGCGCCATCACCTGGGCCTGTTTGTAGGCGCCGCGAAAATCGTGATAGGCGTCCAGGATGCGCCCTTCGCGTATGATCTGGTCCTTGGCGTCCTTGGCGACCTCGAGGTAGGTGTGGCGGATCTCGTCGAAGCGTTCCGAGATATCTCCGCGGCGGACCTTCATCCAGACGTTGGCGACCCGTTCGAAGGTGTTGATCTTGCCGTCCTCCATCTGGTCGACGAGGCGCTTTGAGTCGTCGCGGATGGAATTGAAGGCATAGACGATGTCTTCGTAGCGCTCGCCGATGTTCATCGCCGAGATCTCGTTGCGCACGATCTCGTTGAACAGGGAAGTCTGCTGCAGTGTCTTGGCGATGACGGCGACATTCTCCGGGTCAAGGTCGTAGATCTTCTCGAGAAGCCCGCCGATCGGCGTCTCATCCGCCGTCTTCGTTTCGAGCCCGAGTTCCCGCACCTGTTTCAGGGCGCTGTCGAGTTGTTGCAGGGCTGTTGTCTTGGCCATGGGTGTCGCTTTCTGATGCTGGTGAGACGAACCTGACTGATTTCCCGAAGCAATACGACGTTGCGGTGAGAGTTAGCAACGCGCCTGCGGGGTCACTGTAAGCGATAGGATTGCTCCACGACGATTGGCACAGCGCGACGCTATCGGACTTGACCCGCAAGCCCGCCCGCCGCATGAACGTGCTCCAGTGTAGAGCGCCTGACGTTTGGTCCCCACTTGCGGCTTGGTTCTTTGCCAAACGTCCGGAACACTAGTGTGATGATTCAGAAGTTCGCCACCACCTGCGGCTAGGTTCAGAGCGAACTTCTGAATCTGAATCACACTAGCAACTCTATGATTCTAGTGTCCCTTATGTCTCCGAAGTTCGCTCGAGTGGTTGCCGCAGAGTGGAGGCGAACTTCGGAGACGGGACACTAGCAACCGCCCAACGAACAGGCCTTTTTCACCGTCCATGACGCATATATCCCGCATCGACCGACGTTTCGCCGTGCTCAAGGAGCATGATCGCGCCGCCCTGGTGACTTTCATCACGGCCGGCGACCCTGATTTGGAGACGTCGCGCAAGATCCTCAAGGGTCTGCCTGACGCGGGCGCCGACATTATCGAACTCGGCATGCCGTTCTCCGATCCGATGGCGGACGGTCCGGCCATCCAGGCCTCTTCCCAGCGCGCCTTGAAGGCCGGTCAGACGATGCGTCAGACCCTCGGCCTCGTTGCCGACTTCCGTAAACACGACCCCGATACGCCGATCGTCTTGATGGGCTACTACAACCCGATCTATGTGTATCCGGGCGAGAAATTCCTCGATGACGCCGTCGCCGCCGGTGTCGACGGGCTCATTGTGGTCGATGTGCCCCCCGAGGCCGATGACGAATTATGCCTCCCCGCTGTCGAGCGCGGCCTGAATTTCATCCGGCTCGCAACGCCGACGACGGATGATAAGCGCCTTCCCAAGGTGCTCGCCAATACCTCCGGCTTCGTTTATTACGTCTCGATCACCGGTATCACGGGCGCGGCAGCCCCCGATATCGAGGACGTCCACCGTCAGGTAAAGCGCATCAAGGGTGCGACGGATCTGCCAGTGGCCGTTGGTTTCGGAGTGCGCACCGGCGAGCAGGCGCGCGAGATATCGAAGGGCGCCGACGGCGTCGTCGTCGGCTCGGCCCTGGTAACTGCAATAGCCGAAACTCTGGGGCCGACCGGCGAAGCCACTGGTGCTACGGCCCCCGCCGTCTTAAATCTTGTCAAGGGCCTCGCCGCAGCACTGCGCGGCCAATGAGCGCTCACTTGGCGTTTCGCACGATTCCGGAGAGTAAGTCGTGCTAAGCTTGATTGTAACGTCAACCAATGAGGCGCCCCGCGACAGGGGCGTGACAGCGTGAACTGGATCAACAACTTCGTACGTCCGAAGATCCGTGGATTTCTCACCACCAAGCGTGAGGTTCCAGACAATCTTTGGCGCACTTGTCCGATCAGCGGCCAGATGGTCTTCCACAAGGATCTGGAAGCCAATCAGTTCGTTTTCCCGGGCTCCGACTATCACGAGCGCATGAGTGCGAAGGAGCGCTTGAGCGCACTGTTCGACGATGCCGCCTTTGAAGCCGTCCAGGTTCCCGGCGTTGCCGTCGACCCGCTGAAGTTCCGCGACGGCCGCCGCTACACCGAGCGCCTGCGCGAAGCCAAGACCAACACCGAGATGGATGATGCCGTCCTCGTCGGCGAAGGCGCACTCGACGGTCAGCCCTGCCTCGCCGCGGTCCAGGACTTCCGCTTCATGGCCGGGTCGCTCGGCATGGCGGCGGGTGAAGCCATCATCGCCGGCATGTTGCGCGCCGTTGAGAAGAAATCGCCGTTCATCCTGTTTGCTGCTTCAGGTGGCGCGCGCATGCAGGAGGGCATCCTTTCGCTGATGCAGATGCCGCGCACGACAATCGCCGTGCAGCGCCTGCGCGAAGCCAAGCTCCCCTATATCGTCGTGTTGACCAACCCGACCAGCGGCGGCGTGACGGCGTCTTATGCCATGCTTGGCGACATCCACATCGCCGAGCCCGGCGCGCTCATCTGCTTTGCTGGACCGCGCGTCATCCAGCAGACCATCCGCGAGCAGTTGCCCGAAGGCTTCCAGCGCTCCGAATATCTCGTCGAGCACGGCATGGTCGACATGGTCGTCCATCGCCATAAGCTGCGCGAGACGCTGTCGCGGCTGTGCCGCGTGCTGTCGGGTGGTCGCAAGGCGGCGGCAGTGGAGAAGCCGGTCGCTTCGGCAGCGGCGAAGTCGCCGACGGTGGAGGCCGCCAAGCTCAATGGCTCCCCGCACGCTGTTGTAAAACCGGCCGCGGGTGTATCGGCGAAGGAACCAACGCAGTCCGGCAATGGCGCGGCGAAGGACAAGCCGCCCGCTCCGAGTTCGGTCAAGGTCGATCAGGTGGCAGCGGGCAAGGACAAGGCATTGAAGGCATCGCCACCACCCGAAACGCTGCCATCGAAGGATCCGCCCCCTACCACCAGCAAGACTTAGAACGGCATTGCCGCTGAGCCGCAAAATAGATGGGCTCTACTGGAAGGCAGAACCGGAATTGGGTGACAGGTGTCATCGCTTCACCCAGAATGCAGCCTCAAGTTTCACAGACGCGGACCTGAGATGCGGACCAAGCCTACCAGCAGCCAACTCCTCACCGAGTTGAAGAATTTGCACCCGAAGCTGATCGACTTGTCACTGGGGCGCATCGAGCGCCTGCTCGGCAAGCTGGGCGATCCCCATAAGCGCCTGCCGCCGGTCGTACATATCGCTGGCACCAACGGCAAGGGATCAACCACCGCCTTCCTGCGCGCCATTCTCGAGGCCGCCGGCGCCCGCGTGCACGTCTATACTTCGCCGCATCTGGTGCGTTTTCACGAACGCATCATGCTGGCCGGCCCGGACGGCACCGCCCGCCCGATCGGCGAGGACGCCCTGGTCGATGTCCTCGTCCGTACCCAGGCTGTCAACGACGGCGACGACATTACCCAGTTCGAAATTACGACTGCCGCTGCGTTTCTTGCATTTGCCGAGACGCCAGCCGACTTCCTCCTGCTCGAGGTCGGTCTCGGCGGTCGCCTCGATGCCACCAATGTCGTCCCGCGGCCGGCACTTTCCGTGATTACCCCGATCTCGATCGACCATGCCGACAAGCTGGGCGGCACGCTGGCTGAGATCGCCGGCGAAAAGGCCGGAATTCTGAAAGCGGGCGTGCCTGCGATCATATCGCGCCAGCCCGACGAAGCCATCGAAGTCATCGAAGCGGCCGTGCGGCGGCTCGGCGTGCCGCTCCAGCTCTGGGGCCGGGATTTCGACGCCTACGAACAGAACGGGCGCCTTGTCGTGCAGCGCGCCGAACAAGTCGTCGACCTGCCGATGCCGGGCCTTGTCGGCCCACACCAGATCGTCAATGGCGGCACCGCTGTCGTGGCCGCAATGCAGCTTTCCGACACCTTCCGCATCGACGAGCACGCGCTGGAGAAAGGCTTGGTCGGGGCTGAATGGCCAGCCCGCATGCAGCGCCTTGCCGCCGGGCCGCTTTTCGACATCCTGTCGTTAGGCAGCGAACTCTGGCTCGACGGCGGCCATAACCCGGCTGCCGCCGAAGTCCTGGCGCAGACCGCCGCCGATCTCGAAGAGCGCAGCCCGCGCCCGCTGTTCCTCATTGTCGGCATGATGGGGTTGAAGGACGTCGACGGCTTCCTCGCACGCTTTGAGGGGCTGGCACGCTCGGTGCACGCCGTCCCCATCCCCGGCGCGCACGAAGCGCCGTTGCAACCTGCAGCGATCGTCACGGCGGCGACAGCGCTCGGTATCAAGGCCGATGCGGCTGTCTCTGTGGAAGCTGCTTTGGTGGCGATCGAGCGCCAGCATGCCGGGCCCAAGCGCGTGCTGATCTGCGGGTCGCTGTACCTTGCTGGCCACGTTTTGGCGCTGCAGGCCGGTGTCGAGGCACAGCCGAATTAAGCCTCGCCACTGATATTGCCGCCCACCGGCCGATCCCGCTGCTGGCGCGTCGCCGGCCGCGGTATCCCGACCGGGTTGGCGCGGATGATCTCCGGCAGCACCAGCGACTTTTTCGGCTTGGGAATCGGAGCGACGAGTTCCTTTGCCGCTTCGACGATGATGACGCCGGCGAAACCCGGCATCACGCGCGCCCCGATCCGCTCCCAGGCCACCGCCGAGCGCAGCAGCATGTCGCGGCTGAAAGGCGGCGCATAGAGCGCTTCGGCCCACTCGATGGGTTCGAACATCGCGTCGCGCAACATCCCCTCGAGCTGGGTCCGGCTGTAGGGCCTGCCGTAGCCGAACGGCGTCCGGTCGGTACGCGCCCAAATTCCGCGTCGGTTTGGAACGACCATCAGCAGCCGGCCTTCGGGGGTCAGTGTCCGCCATATTTCGCGCAGCACCGGTTGCACCCGCTCGGCTGTCTCAAGACCATGCACCACCAGCATCCGGTCGACCGAATTGTCGGGCAGCGGCAGATGTTCGTCGTCGATCAGCACCGTGTGCTTTGGCCCTTCGCGCGGCCACACCAACGCACCCTGCCGTGAGGGCATCAAGGCCCCGCAGCGGACCGCCTGCGTGCGATAGGCCCCAAGATACGGCACCGCATACCCGAGCCCCATCAGCACGCCGCCGGGAATCCTGCGCCAGCGCGACTGGATACGGCTCGCCACCAGGCGCCGTACGACGGCGCCGAGTCGGCTGGCGTAAAAGTCTCGAAGCTCGGCCACATCGTTGTGCATGGTCGTCCTGACATTTCAGATTGCGGGCAATCTGGGGAACAGCGGTTCCTTAGCGGGGGGTGATCTTCGCGGCCCCAGGCCTTATGTGCAAGTCAACGCGGTATTGTCTGCACCGGGCGCCTTGAGGAGCGATGCGCCAGAGCAGCGTCCGCGCAGACGCCATTGGTTGCTCTTGGCGATCGGATAGTTGGATAAAAGTGCTCTAGAAGTATGATTCCAGAGGAACGTCATCCGATTCAAGAAATCGCATCGGCGATTTCGTCAGATCGGATGTTGCTCTGGTGCCATTATTAAGAAGGCCGCCGTTGGTGGACGCAACCATTTGACCGAACCTATCGATCCGAATCACACTAGCGCAACTGTGACTCGAGTGTCCCTTTTGATTCGACGCTCGCTCGCGAGATGGAATTCAAACTCGGCCAACCTCAAAGCCGGGCCACGAGAGGCCAACCCGGCAGCCATGCGACATCGTTGCCAACCGATATTCCCGAAAAGGAGGACGCCATGACCCTGGAATTCCACCAGTTTCCCGCCCGCAGCGACAATTACGGCGTGCTCGTTCACGACACCGAAACCGGCATGACGGCCTCGATCGACGCTCCCGAGGTCGCCGCCATCAAGGCAGCTCTCGCGGCAAAGGGCTGGCAGCTTACGCATATCTTCACGACCCATCACCACCAGGACCACACCGAGGGCAATGCAGCGCTCAAGGCCGAGACCGGCTGCGAGATCATCGGCCCGCGTGGCGAAGCCGCGAAAGTCCCTGGCATCGATCGCCAGGTCGGCGGGGGCGACACGTTCCGCTTCGCCAATTTCGAGGTAAGGGTGATCGAGACGCCCGGCCACACGCTCGGTCACATCGCGTATTTCATTCCCGAGGCCAAGGTCGCCTTCGTCGGCGACACGTTGTTTGCGATGGGCTGCGGCCGCGTCTTCGAGGGAACCCATGAGATGATGTGGAACTCCCTCAGCAAGCTGCGCCGGCTGCCCCCCGATACGACGGTCTACGCCGGCCACGAATACACCCAGTCGAATGCCCGGTTCGCCATCACCATCGAGCCGGACAACGCGGCCCTCAAGGCGCGCGCCGCCGAAGTCGACGCCCTGCGCGCCAAGCGCCAGCCGACGCTGCCGACTTCGATCGCAATCGAACTGGCCACCAACCCCTTCCTGCGTGCCGGCGATGCCGGCGTGAAAGCGTCCCTCGGCATGGACGGCGCCGCCGACTGGCAGGTTTTCGGGGAAATCCGCAAGCGCAAGGACAATGCGTGAAGAATTAAGCAGATATAGGATGGCTTCGGGTGATGCCGATAAATGCGAAAGAGCCGCTTAGAACGGCCGACGAGTGATCGAGCTGCTGCACAACTCGTCCCGTCCGGCTTCGAGCCAGGATCGGGCGATTCGCGACGTCATTTGGGAGGAGGCTCGCAAATCTGCCTCAGTGCGGTGCTGCCGGGGCCGCTACAGCGAGGTTTTCCACCGCTACCTGTCACCAATTGCAACCCACAGCACATTGATAATAAAGGTGAAAGTTGTGAACTCTGATTCGGCGGCCATTCGTGGCCCAATCCGCCTTGTGGCCTCGGCCCGACTCGCTCAACACTTCCTTTGACGGATTTTACGGCTTTGACCCCGTTTTGATGCCGGCGGCGTGCACGACCGATTGCCGACGTCGGACGCTGAGGGTTTCAGGGGTTGTGAGCTGGGGCAGAATTTCGTTGAATTTCGACGTAAGTGAAGCGCGAGCGGGGGCATTACGAATGAAGCGGTCGTCCGAAGGATCTTTGTTGAGCACGGTGTTCGTCGACTACGACAACATCTATCTGTCGCTCAAGCGCAAGAACGAGGAAGCCGCCAAGCGCTTCGCCAAGGATGCCGGATTGTGGCTCGCCGAGATCGCCTCGGGCCGCATCATCACGCCGACCAACAGCCCCGTCCTGGAGACGCCCCGGCGCATCGTCATGAACCGCTGCTACGGCAATCCGGTCCCGCGCCGCAACACGCACGATAATTCGACCGACATGAACTCGTTCCCGTTCGTGCGGCATCATTACCTGCGCGCCGGCTTCGAAGTCATCGACTGCCCGCCGCTGACCGCCCAGCTCAAGAATTCGGCCGACATCCGCATGGTCATGGATGTGCGCGATTACCTGCTTCATGACACCTACTTCGACGAGTTCATCATCCTCTCGGGCGATGCCGACTTCACGCCGGTGCTGCACCGCCTGCGCCAGCACGCCCGCCGCACGGTCATCTATTCCAACGATCACACCGCCACGCCTTATACCGCGATTAGCGACGGCGAAGTCCGCGAAGCAGATCTCATCGCCGTGTTGATGGGAGGTCGCGCGCCCCAGGTCGTCACCGACGAGCAGCCAATCCGCAAGGGCCTGCCCAATCCGCAGAACATGGTGGACGCCCGCAAGGCGATCATCGCCGACGTTCTCGGCCACGTCCGCGCCGACAGTCAGCCGCTTCTGCTGGAAGTGCTCGCCGACCGCGCCGTCCGCACGCTCGGACACGAAAGGACCGTCGGCACCGCCTGGGGCGGAGCCGGCAGCTTCCGGGATCTGCTCGTCAACGAACTTCCAGACGGCGTCGAGGTTACCGAGCACGCTCCGCATTATGTGTTGGACACCGCGCGTCAGCCGGCTCGCGCCGAATTGAGGAGCGAACCGCGTCCGCATCAGCCCGCTCGTGAAGCGGTCGATCGCTTCGCCTCGACCTTCGGTGAGATCCGGCCCGAACCTCTGGTTCCCAACCGCGAGGCGGCACCTTTACCGCAGCAGGCGGCACCCGCTCCCGCACAGGCGCAGCGCGACACCGGCTACGAGCAGCGCGGTTCGGCTCCAGCGCCGCATCACGAGGCAGCGGCCCCGACGCAGCATGGCCACTACGGCGTGCGTTCCGGCGAGCAGTCGCTCCAGCCGCGTTTGGCCCAACCCCGTCAGCCAGACCAAGCCTATGCGCCACAGGCGCGCGCTGGTCAGCCCCATCAGCAGCAGATCTCATATCAGGAGCCCGGCCCGTCGCGGCAGGCAGCACCGGCAGCCGAGCGTCCCCAGCAGCCTGGCGTGCCGCGCGAGCCGGCATCACCCCCGGCTCGCGCCGCCCAGATCGCCGCGCCCCAGGCTTCGGCGGCCCAGGTCCCCGCGACCCGTCCCGCGGACGGCAACGCCAGCGCCATCCAGAAATCCATCGCGCGCATTCACGAAGCCTGTCAGGCGCCGCCGATCTCGCCGCCCGAATACCGCGTCCTGTTCGACGTCATGGCCGAGGAAATCAACGCCAACGGGCTGACCGGCACCCAGACGCTCGTCAACATCAGCGAACGCGCAAAGGATCTCGGCGTCGAGATCCGCAAGGACGACGCGCGCTTCATCCTCGAAGTCGTCAGCGAAGCCGACCCCTGGTTCGAGCAGGGCGCTTCGGCGAGCCTGTTCGCCAGCCGGTTCCGCAACTTCGTCATCGCCCGCTGCAAGAGCCAGAACCTGCAGTTGTCGGCCACCGAGCTCGATCTGATCGAAGCCTGGTTCACGGGCGTCGCCCCGCGCGTGGCCGCCCAGAAGGATCCCGCCCACGCCACCGGGCGCCAGTCCGTCCCGCAAAATGCCGTCCCGCAAAATCCGGCAGCCGCCGGATACGCTCGCGCTCCTGCTCCCCAGCACGGGCAGGCACCCGGACCGGTTCAGCAGGCGCCTGCGGATGCCGGTCGCCAGCAGGACTGGTTTGCCGGCGAAACGCAAGCCCATCCGCAATCTGCAACGGTCGGTGACGACGGCTCCGACTTCGGCCGCTACTCGAATTCGACCGACGATTTCCCCCGCGTCCTGCGCAATCGTACCCGTGCGTGATCGAAGTGAAATCTTCTAGCCTGCACTGATTGGCAAAGGACATCCGCGGTTGGCGCGGGTGCCCTTAATTTTTCGCGCGGCACTCTCCAACACGCGCCTGCGCGGTGTTGGGCAACTAAGAAGTTCCAACACGCGCCTGCGCAGTGTTGGATAAAAAAGTATCAAGAGCAGCTGCCGCCGCCGAGCACGCAGAACTTCGAACAATGCCGGTGGCACAGCTTCACCGCACCGCGCTCGAACATGCCGCCGTCGGCCAATGCAGCAGCCGCCAGGGTCGGTCCCATTTCGAACGCTTCGTCGAACGGCAAGAGCGTGCAGGGCACCACCACCGGGGCGTCGGCCCCCCTCCGCTTCACCACCATCCGCGACGTCGCGCACATCATCTCGCTCGGCCTGATGTCGAGGATGTCCCAGCATGCGGTCGTGATCTCTGGTGTCTCCTCTGCGCTGGTCATTTCCGGGAACAGCACGAGCTGTTTCACGTCGTCCGCGTCGACGTCCCAGCCGTTATCGCTGATCAGCGCACGATAGGCTTCGCGGCCTGCGTCCTCGCATTCATAGAGGCTTGTGCGTCCGGCGATGGCGAGCCGGAATCCGTTTTCTGAGAGCCAGGATATGCCCTCCAGCGCCTTCCCGAAGGACCCTTCGCCGCGTTCCTCGTCATGCAGTTGGCGGGTGTGATGGTCGAGGCTGACGCGCATGGTGAGCTTGTTGGCGAATCGGTCTTTGAGGTCGAGGAGCCGCTCCCTCGGGCGTGGCCGCTGCATCGGCTGCATGGCGTTCGTCAGCACGAGCACTTCGAAACCGCGACTGAGCGCGTCTTCCAGCATGTCGGGGAATTCGGGGTTGAGGAAGGGTTCGCCGCCCGTAAAGCCGATCTCGCGGGTCAAGGCCGCCTCCGCTTCGTCGAGAAAGCGTGCGGCCTCGAGCGCCGAGATATAGACGAGCGCGTCATTCTTCGGACTGGAGAGGATGTAGCAGTTCTTGCATTCGATGTTGCAAAGCGTGCCGGTGTTGATCCACAGCGTTTCAAGCCTGGTCAGCCAGACCTTGGCCCGTTGCTCGCCCTTGGCTGTCCAATCGGGATCGGTGAATTTTGCAGGGGCGGGAATCTCCGCCTCGGGGAGGGCTGCTGTGTTGATGCTCAAGGTGTTCTTCGTCCCACTTATGGTCGCTGCGGCCGGGCTCGCCATTATCGCCGCGCCCATCGGTCGCGGCAATGAGGGTGCCAAATCGGGTCTGCCGGCGAAATTGCTACCACGCCCGGGCGCGGCTGCGTACTCACAATGCCTTTATGAGGTAGTGAATGGGGCGTTTACGGCCAGGGTGAACCCGTCGCGAAAGGCTACTTCCGCGCATTCCGGGCGTATGCTAGAGCAACATCCGATCTGACGGCATCGCCGAAGGCGATTCCCGGATCGGATGAAGTTGCTCTAGAATCATAATGCTGGAGCATCTCTATTCGACCATCGAAGCGCGAAAAGCGATCGCGTATGGTCGGATGATGCGCTAGTACCGCCGATCAGCAGTCCCTGTGTCGTATCAGTCAACCGCTTTCAGGGACTTCTGATCGAAAAGCGGTACTAGAATCAATATTCTACTAGTACCCTCTGCTTTCAGAAGTTCGTCAAGGTGGTTGCCGCGAATGACTCACGAACTTCTGAAAGCGGGTAGTTTCCGCCGCCGGACATGACGTTACGCGGGTGTAGCTCAATGGTAGAGCAGGAGCTTCCCAAGCTCACGACGAGGGTTCGATTCCCTTCACCCGCTCCAAGTCTGCTGATGCGATTCCAAAGGCCGTACGCGACGTCGCCGTCGAGATGTCCGCTCCAATTTTCCGCAGGACACTTGGAATTCGGCAACTGATTATCCGGGGCTGACGGAGGAACTTTTCTTCCTTGCAGGGGTTCTCCTGCGAAGCCTCGGCGGCCGCGCTAAGCGCGTTGGTCGGCGTGAGCTGGTAAACTTTTGTATCGCTATGCCTTCTCATACTTCAACCGTTCCGTTGTCGGACCGCGTGAAGCGAGCCGAGTTGGGCGAGCAAAGCGGAACCCGCACCGCTCATTTCCTGCTTGAATTCGCGGCGCGTGCGGCAGCAAAAGACAGCGAGGATAACCCGATGGCCGATTCCGGACTGAAAGCGATTATGTTCAACTGCACGTTGAAAAAGCAGCCACGCAAGTCGCATACGCAGCTGCTGCTGACTGCGTCCGAAAGCATCATGCGGAAAAATGGCGTCGCCGTCGAGCACGTCCACCCTGTTTCTCACGATATCGCTTTCGGCGTTCAGCCCGACATGACCGATCATGGATGGCCAAAAGACGATTGGCCCTCGATTTGGGAAAAAGTGATGGCCGCCGACATTGTCATTCTAGGCACGCCGATATGGCTTGGCGAGAAAAGCTCGGTATGTAAGCTTGTCATCGAGCGGCTCTACGGAATGTCCGGAAAGCTGAATGATAAGGGGCAGAGCATTTTCTACGGGAAGGTCGGGGGCGCCGTTGTCACCGGGAATGAGGACGGCATCAAGCACAGCGCGATGTCGATTTTGTACGCCCTCCAACACCTCGGGTTTACGATCCCGCCGCAGGCCGATTGCGGCTGGATCGGCGAAGCCGGGCCAGGTCCTTCCTATGGCGACGAAGTCGGCGGCTCGCGGGCCGGCTTCGATAATGAATTCACCCAGCGCAACACGACCATCATGACCTGGAACCTAATGCATATGGCGCAGCTGTTGAAGGAGTCTGGCGGGCTGCCCAATGAAGGCAATGACAGAAAGGCCTGGAGTGCCGGATGCCGGTTCGACTTCGAGAACCCTGATTATCGGGCGTGAAATAATTATTCGTGACGCCACCTGCCTATTATTTGCCTAAGAATCTCAACTGTGTGCGTTCGACCCAGGGTTGAGGATTCACGCCCGGCTCGTCGTTTGATTAACGGGCCTGACGCCGAGGTCTCACTGGGAACAGCGCAAAATACCTTCATGAGGCACGATGATATCGCTCTGGCATCGACGGCTTGAAAAGATCGCCCAGTTGATGTGGGTGCGCGCCGCATTGTTTGCAGTCGTGGGTGTTGCCGCGGCACTCCTCGCAGTGCAGCTTGCACCGTTCGTACCCGAGGACCTGCCGGCCAAGATCGGCTCCGACGCCGTCCATCAGATCCTCAATATCCTGGCGTCGAGCATGCTGGCGGTCACGACCTTCTCGCTGAGCGTGATGGTCGCTTCCTACACTTCGGCCACCAACAACGTCTCACCCAGGGCGACCCGCCTGGTCCGTGAAGACCCCACGACGCAAAACGTCCTCGCCGTATTTCTCGGGTCCTTCCTGTTCTCGCTGGTCGGCATTATCGCGCTCAACACGGGGTACTATTCCGACCGTGGCCGGTTCGTGCTGTTTGTCGTCAGCATCGGCGTGATCGGCATCATCGTATTCACGATGCTGCGGTGGATCGATCACCTGACGCGTCTTGGCAGAGTTGGAGAAACCATCGCCCGGGTCGAGAATGCGACCCGGGAGGCCATCGCCGTTCGCCGGAAAAATCCTTTTCTCGGTGGCCGTAGGCTGGACGACGAACACCGCATTGCCATGAAGCGCGGAGAGCCAATTCTTCCCGCCCGGATCGGCTACATCGCCTACATCGATATGGAATCGATTCAATCGGCGGCAGAAGAGCTCGATGCCAAGGTCCTCGTGTGCGCACTGCCCGGTACCTTCGCACATACGTCAAGGCCGATAGCCATTGTCGTTTCCGAATCCTTCGAGGCGCAGGAGAAAGGCATAGCCTCTGAACCGGATGCCGAGGAAAACGGAGCATGTGAAAAAATTCAGAATGCGTTTGAAGTCACCGATGAGCGCTCCTTCAGCCAGGACCCCCGTTTTGGTCTGGCCGTATTGGCCGAAATCGCTTCGCGCGCAGTTTCGCCGGCAATCAACGACGCCGGGACGGCAATCGACGTGCTCGGACGCGCAGTGCGATTGCTGGCGCCATGGGTGAAAAGGGAACCGGACCACGACGCCGATGCCGTCTCTTGCCCGCGCGTGCTCGTACCGGAACTCAACATTGATGAAATGTTCGGCGATTTATTCTCGCCGATTGCGCGGGACGGTGCGAAAATTTTCGAAGTGCAAATTCGGCTGCTGAAGTCTCTTCTGGCACTGGCCGAGTTGGGAGATGAATCGGCACGCGGCGCTGCCTTGCGCTGCGCGCGGCAAGCGCTAGAGAGATCCGAACCAGCGATGGACCTTGCACACGAAAAGGCGCAACTCCGTGCTGTTTTCGAGGAGATCCGCCAGCTTGTCACTCCGCAGTAGGCATCTTCCAGCCCGTCTGCTTTCTATGCCGTGAGCACTCCAGCGCGGCGCGCCCGCGGAGTAACGGTTAATGGCCGGCGGGGCGTCGCGCCGCCGGCCTTTATTGAACCGTCCGCCTGCCAACCGACGTCCCTATCATAGTTCGTTCGGCTCGATGGCGATCAGGCGCTGTACGCGGTCGACCGTCCGGTCGACGAAAAGCACATCCGGAATCGAAATGGTGCGCTTCTTTGCACCCGATGTCGTCAACATGAGATCGCCAGCGCCTAAACCCAGTACGCGATGCCGCAGGAAGTCTTCGCCATGCTTTTCGAACAGCATTCCTCTGGTGTCGAAACTTTCGGTGCTATCGCCAATCCATTCCTCCTGGGTTAGTTGCCCGGGACGAACGCGCCAGAAAGTGAGCCGGTCGAACACGAAGTACGCAAGCACCCAGATTGCAAGCAGGGCAGTCGAAATGACCATGTAAGCTCCCGCGTTCATGTGCACGGAAATTTGCGGAATGATTCGAGCGATATCGTCGAGCAGTCCCGCCCACGCCAGCGAAACGAAAAGAAGACTGATGCACAACAACAGGACGATGGAATAAATGCCGCGCAAGCGGCCATTGGTAATCAACAGCGTCGTAATCAACACTCCGGCGAACGCAAGGCCGAGACCGGGGCTGGGATGAACGAGAATACGGTCGCCGTTCTCTGCGATGAACGGGGCGCCAGTGGCATAAGTGACCACTGCTGCAATGTACCCGAACAGCCAGACGGGCCACCAGTAAATCAGCGCGGAATGCGAGTAGATGATGATTTCTGGAAACTTTTCGTCGGGCGAAGGCAGATCGTCGACATCATCGGCGCGCTTGTTGAGATCTGGCATCTCGCGCGGCGGGCCAGAATCACTTTCCGCGATGGACATAGCTTGCCTCCACATTTTGAAAAGAGCGATCACGTGATCAACCACGTGATCACCTATGTGGAAACGCACGAGAATTTTCCAGGTTCCACACCTCGCCCGGATTTGGCGACCCTGCGCGGGGCGGAATTGTTAAGGCGATAGAAATTCGGAGAACGGCTTGAGACTGTCGACGCGGTCGGAGACGATTTTGACCGTCGCCAGCAGCGGGACTGCCAGCAGCGCTCCGACGACACCCCACATCCACCCCCAGAACACGATCGAAATGAAGATTGCGACCGGGCTGAGTGCCAGGCGCGAGCCCAGGATGTAGGGCATGACCAGATTGTTGGAGATGAACATGATCACGAGGTAGCAAGCCATCGGCGCCAGCGCCAACGCGAAGTCGCTGAACGTCAACAGTCCGACGAAGGCGAGGATCATGGTGATGACCGCGGCGCCCGCAAAAGGCGCGAAACTCAACACGGTGACGACGACACCCCACAAAATTGGATTGGGAATCCCGACCGCGATGCAGACAATCGCAACGACCGTCCCCATGGTGACGTTTATGAGCGTCAGCATCACCAGATAGTAGGACAAATCCGACTGAATGCTGCGAAGTATTTCGACGACCCGCTTCTTGTCCTTGAGTGCTGGAACGAGTTCGACCGTTTTTCGAACGAACGTATCGCCAGATGCCAGAAGGAAGAACAGCAGCATGACGACGATGCCGATCGAAGCCATGATTGCAGGCGTGCCCGTCAGCATCTGTTCGGCAACGCCGGGACGCTCGATGCGAACCTCCATGGGCTGGCGCCGGCCCATGTCGGTGGCCGCTTCCACGCGATCGGTTGCAACCTTGATCTTCTCTATCGGAGCCTTCATCGATTCCAGGAGTTGCTCGATACGGAAGAAATTTCGCGGTATTTTCTCGACCCATTCGTTGGCGGAACCCGACAGGCCGTAAATGCCGGCGACGATCACGATAAGTGTGAATGCCACGGTTACCGCCGCGGTTGCCGGCGCGGGTATGCCGATGCGCACCCCTGCCCGCACGACCGGGCTGAACAGCATGCTCAAAAGGAGCGCGATTGTGACCGGGATCAGGAAAGACGACGCAAAGTATATGGCGGCCAAGGCCAGGAGGAGGAAAATGCCGTTGATTGCGATGGATCGGCGTTCCGACTCGCTGAGAAAAATGACCGGCGTCTCACCGTTGTCCGTTGCTGGAATCACTTTTCCACCAATCGCCCTGGCATCTTCGGCCATATCCGCCCCTCGATCTATCCGTTGAATTTCGTTGCAAACCCGCTTCAGCCGCGTTCTCACTGAGGGCAGTGCGCTCCGCTTTCGATCCACGCAGCGGTGAGCTGACCAAACAGCTCTTGCGAGCCGGGGGCCGCGCTGCGCCCGTCGCCCGGCTCCCAGCCCCAGCCGACGAGTCCGTCCTCGGCATTATGCCTCTGGAGTTCGCTGAGAGACTTCCCCCCGTTTCGCTGCGGATCTTTGATCTGCTCGCAGATCTCGCCAAGCGCGCGGCCCTCCCAGGCCATCGACCTTGGCGCCAGATGCCAGGACTCAGCGCCCGGCAACGATCCGCGGCCTCCTCCAAACGAGAAATTCTTCTCGCCATGACATGTCGTGCATCGCATCGCGGGCATCCCGAGTCCGTCGGGTCCCCGGGCAACGGGCGGCATATGCGGGCGTTGGTCATCTCCCTGATTGGGCCGGTCGCTGCGTGGATGGCAATTGACGCAACGTGGGTGCTGGAGAACTTTACCCATCTCTTTGAAGATGGCGATCGAGCGCTGGCGCTCGTTTGCTACGTTGCCGAAATCGCGTGGCTTCGCGAGCCCGTCTGCGACTTCGGCGATCGGTTGATCGGCCATGAATAACGTGGCGCCGGCCGCTACGGCTGCGATCGCGGCGAGGAGCATGGGATTATTGAATCTGGCTCGGCCCATCTATGGAAATCACTTTGCAACTGTTGGAATATCCGACGAGCAAACCGGCGTAGGCCGGACTCCCTCCTGGTTAGCAACGCTTGAAGGGCAGCCTTGTTCCAAGCGCGGTTGTTCAACTGCCGTTAAGTACGACAAGCCAATCGCCAGGCCAGAGAGCGCCAGGAAATTGAGTTGCCGGCTCGGCCAACCGCGGCGACGCTCCAGCAGCACAGCCAGGACGGTTGAGCGAAGAATTTTTCCTCATCGCTGCGGAACATGCCGGCGTGATCGACGTTCCTCATGCCATGCCGCCCTGAGCGGCAATCCTATTTGGGAGCTGAACACATGAAAACTCTGACACGCGTGAGTGCGCTTGCACTCGCCCTCGCACTTGCGTCGCCGTCGCTGGCCGAGCAGCCGAAGGCGACCGACAGCACAGCGTCGACCAGCACGTTCGTTACCGCTGCGCATGCATCCGACACGCGCACCTCGGAGTGGATCGGTGCGCCTGTGCAGAATGCGTCGAACGAAACCGTCGGCAACATCAACGACTTCGTCATCGGCAGCGATGGCAAGATCGTCGCCGTTGTTGCGGGCGTCGGTGGTTTTCTCGGCATTGGCGAGAAGAATGTCGGACTGACCTATGACAACGTCGAGCTGACGCAAGACAGCGACGGCAAGCGGGTCGCCAAGGTGCTCGTATCGAAAGACGAGTTAATGAATGCACCTGACTTCAAGCTCGGCGAGAAGACCTTGCGTGAGCGTGCCAAGGAAGCGTCTGACGCAGCCTCGGAAACTTACGAAAAGGCGAAGAAAAACGTCAAGGCTGGTTACGAAGCGGCCAAGGAAAGCGTCAAGAAAAACTATGAAGCTGCCAAGGAATCAATGACTGGCGACGAGAAAAAGCCCGCCGGTTCGACAAACCAGCAGTAGGTCGGTCGCTATTCCCGCACGCAACAAAAGGAGTTGAGCATGAATTGGGATCAAATCGAAGGTAAGTGGAAGCAATTTAAGGGTTCGGCCAAGCAGCAGTGGGGTAAACTCACCGATGACGAATTGGACAGCGCCGCAGGCCACCGCGATGAACTCGAAGGCCTCATTCAGGAGCGCTACGGCATCGCCAAGGAAGAAGCCAGGAAGCAGGTCGACGACTGGATGAGCCGTCACTAACGCGACCGGCTCTCAACGGCCCCGAAGGCCGCCCTGGTTTCCAGGGCGGCCTTTTGCGTTGGCTGAGGAGGAGTCAGGAAGCGTCTTTCAACGCTGCTGCCTGCTCGAAGAACAGCGCTTGACTGATCACCGCCTTCAGCATTTCCGGCTGGAATGGCTTGGTCATTAGGAACGTCGGTTCCGGCCGGTCGCCGGTCAAAAGCCGCTCGGGATAGGCGGTGATGAAGATGACCGGAACATTGAATTGCCTGAGTAGATCGTTGACAGCGTCGATCCCGGAGCTGCCGTCGGCGAGTTGGATATCGGCCAGGACCAGACCAGGCGTCTTGACCTTCCCGAGCGCCACGGCCTCCTGGCGCGTTCTTGCGACTCCGATGCTCGTGTGGCCGAGCGATTCGACGATGTCTTCGATATCGATCGCAATCAGCGGCTCGTCCTCGATGATAAGCACGCAGGTGGCGATCTGCTCGGCCATTTCGGTCGCGGCCTGTGCGAGGAGTTGCTCGAGCTCTTCTAGCGACTTCTGCAGAATGCCAGCAGCTTCAGCCTGCGAAAACTCCTCGACGAAGACGAGGAGGAACGCTTGTCGCGAGATTGGCGTTAGACTGGCAAGCCGGCGTTCGACGATGCCGTCACCAAGGTTGCCTGTGTCGCCGATGCCGGCCTTGTTGACGTCGACGGAATTCCAGATTCTGAGATACACGCTGAACAAGCCGCAGCGTGCGTCCATGTCGTCAGGGAAACTTGATGGATCTTCGACCAGGGCTTCGATCGTGGCTTGAACGTATGCATCCCCGCTCGACTGTGTACCGGTCAGAGCCCTCGCAAACCGGCGCAAATAGGGAATGTGGGGCGTGATAGATTTTGCTAAAGACATCGGCGCGGATTCCTCGATTGAAAGTCCAAGCCCGTTTCCGGACTGCGGGGCCTGTGGAGCAACGTCCGTCGAAATTCTAGCTGGTCCCCCGTGCGAGTGGAAGGCACATATAGGCCGGCTTGCAGGCAAACACACGGTTGCAAAAAAAGTTCCAGGAATCGTGGAACTGTCTGCACAAGGCCGCGTTGTCCACGCTGGACTCCTGATGCGGATAGGGTTGTGGCGTGCCGGGATGAGGAGGACATGACGGGAAATGATGTTATAACCAGACGGGATTGATCGACGCGATGCAAGGATCGACAGCAGTGGGCAATCAGGACGAAGATTCGGGGAAACCTGAGGGCGGGCAGGGGAGGCCTCCAATGCCGCCACAAGCCGTCGACGCAGTTGGGCGTCGGCTGAAAGCTTCATATGATCGGATGTTGCGGGAGCCGATACCCGACAAGCTCATCCAATTGCTGGAAAGCCTGGAGAGGTCGCAAGCCAGCAACGAAAACGGCACGCACCCAGATTCGGACGACGAAAGTCAGCCAGACACTCATGACGGACCCGTACAGCGGGAGGAGTGAGAGTTCATGACAGCTTCCGGTGATTTGAAATCGCGTCTCGTTGAAGCGATGCCGAACCTGCGGGCATTCGCGATCTCATTGTGCGGAAATGCCGACAAGGCCGACGACCTCGTGCAGGAGACGCTGGTCAAGGCTTGGAACAAGCTCGACACCTTCGAGGATGGAACGAACCTCAAGGCGTGGCTGTTCACGATTCTGCGGAACACATACTTTTCGCAGTATCGCAAGAGGCGCAGGGAACTTGCCGATACCGACGGCGAGTATTCCTCGCGCCTTTCTGTGCAGCCGCAGCAGCAAGGCCACGTGGATCTTCAGGACGTGTCGATTGCGCTCAACGAGTTGCCGGACGACCAGCGCGAGGCGCTCCTGCTGGTTGCAGCCGAAGGCTTCAGTTACGAGCAGGCCGCGGAAATTTCAGAGTGCGCAGTCGGCACGATCAAGAGCCGCGTCAGTCGCGCACGCGTTCGCCTCGCAGAACTTATGCAAATCGATTCTGGCGATGATTTTGCGACCGAACGCTATGGCAGCGCCGTACTCGTTTCCGGCGATCCTGTGACCCGGGGCTGATCCCACCGAACTCGGCGGGCGCGGTTCCATCGACGTCTTCCACGCATCCATCGAACTTGCCGCACTGTTTGTGAATGGCGCGCAGAGCCTCAAAAGATTTGGAACGAATTCCTTTTCCATCGCGTTTCTGAAACTGCGCGGCTTGACGCGCCGCTTCGCATTCCGGGAATTCGGATGCTCGCGGAAATTCTACGCAAGCCAGTCATGTCGATCCCCATATGACGCAACGTCCTTCAAGGTCTCGAGCGATCTAACAGCCCGCAACAAGGCTCGACGACTTTCGCAAATCAACACGGAGACAATCAATGACCACAAATGTTTTGCAATCGAAGCCGTCCGAGACAGCCGTCAACACCGGGCTCGACGCATCCGCGCGACAGGAGATTTCCTCGCAGCTTGGCCAGGTGCTAGGCGATACCTACATGCTTCTCGTCAAAACCCATGTCTATCACTGGAACGTCGTTGGACCGTTGTTCATCGCACTCGGCTTCGTCACACCGCTGAGCTTCGCCAGCATGATCAAACAAGCCGACCTGACGGAGGCGAAAACCGCCGCGAGCGCCGAAGCTATGGTTGAAACCTTGGTGGCCGATCACGAAGCTATCGTCCGTTCGGTGCGCGATATCGCGATCAAGGCGGAGAAAGCCGACGATTTCGTTACGCACGACCTGCTCGTTGCACGTTTGACCTTCCACGAAAAGGCGATCTGGATGTTGCGCGCCATCGTTTCGTAGAATCTCGGCAGGCCGCCGAAAGTTGCTCGGCAGCTATATTATTATGATTAGCCCGGCAGGTCAGCAGCAGTTGCTGTCGGTCGGGCTTTTCTCAACCCCGGTCGTCGTCAACGGGGTACTGAGGGGCACGGATCAGTCCGGGAACAAAAAAATCTCCCAAATCGCTTCGGGAGATCTTCAGATTTTTAAGTGTCGCTGGTGACGCCGCCCGTTACGGGGCGGGCGGCCGGCGGCCGGTTACAAGGCTGTAGATTAGTGAGATTGCGAAGAGCACCAGGAACACCCAGAAGACGATCTGAGCAAGCTCCACGGAAACAGCTGCGACGCCGCCGAAACCGAGTAACGCCGCAATAAGTGCGACAATGAGAAACGTGATGGCCCACCCAAGCATGGGAACCTCCTTTGGCTGCCTAATGACGATGGTAGCTAAACACCTTCATCAAGCGATCGTTCCCGCCCATGCCGAAGCCGATCAAACTTTCACTGACGCCAATTCGAGTTCGAGAATTGTCAGTCCCGCTTTCGGCAAAGCATCCCCGTCCCGTGCTGCGAGCGGCCGCAGTTCGATGCCTCCATCTTTTCCGCCGAATAGAATCCCCGATCCCGCAGTCCCGCCTGAGCCTGTCGCTCCCGGCATTTCGCCGGTGAAGCTGCCAGTCAAGTCCGGCGGATCGATACTGGCAGTCGGCGCCACGACCGACCACGCGACCACCGTCAAAGCGTTGCGCTCGACAGTTGTGCTCATTCGGACGATGCGGCCGGATAGGTCGAAGCTATTGCCGGACGTGGTGGCAACAAAGTTGCAGGCAACGGCGGCCTCTGCCTGTCCCGTTGATGGCGACCTCTCGGACGGCGCCAGTGTGCACGTCAGGGTGCCGGCATTTGCAATCGCTTTGGCAGCAAGGCTGGAGCCCGCGCCAGCAACGATCAGCATCGCCATTCCCAGGATTTTTGCAACTGTAGCCAGGATTTTTGCAACTGAAGTATGCATGTCAGGACTCCATCGATCGCAACGACAGGCAGGCAGGAGTGAGACGCCCCTGCATTAAGTATGTTCCAACATGCGCGAAGTTTGTTTGATGATAATGACGCCGTCGACTGCGCCAACGCCGGCGCAGCTTCCCGCGAGCAGACCCGTCCGGATTGCACGGCTTAACTTATGACGAAAGAATTCAGAAAATGCCGGAACATGTGCCGCCGGTCTTCTGTTTATGCTTGGAGACATGAGACACAAATAGGGAGACACCCATGTTAAGCTGGGCAATCGCATTCCTCGTTGCCGCATTGATTGCAGCCGTACTGGGCTTTGGTGGCGTCGCTTCGGCCTTCGCCGGGATCGCACAGATTCTGTTCTACATCTTCGTCATTGTATTCGCTGCCATGCTCGTCATGCACCTGCTGGGAAGAGGCGCATCCTCCGTGCGCTAACCGCGGGTTCGTGAGCACCGGATCATCTTCGGCACGGCTGGATCGCTGTGCCGGGGATTGTCGCGTTGTCGGCTTCCCGTTCAGATAAACGGCCGGGGTGGTCCGACGTGGGTTTCATACTCACCCAGAGCATGAAGCATTTCAACGTCGTTCACGACCAGTTCACCCCGTGACCAATCAATGCATTTCGTCGAACGGATCTTCCGCAAGGTTTTATTCGTATGGACTGCGGACAGGCCCAGCATGTCCGCCAGATGTTCTTGCGTCAGGGGCAGAGGGATCATGTTGCCATGCGAAAGATTGGCCCGTTGCGCACGATCGTAAACGTGCGCAAAGAAATACGCCATGCGCACAAATGCCGTGCGTTGGCCAACGTTGACGAGGTGCTCTGCAATCATTGCCTCTTCGCGTGCAGCCAGCCAGGTCACGTCGAAACCGAGCTCTGGGTGAGCGGCATTGAGTTCGAGCAGGCGGCTTCGTGGAAATACGCACAGCGTGACCCGTGTCAATGTTTCGACCGAGTGTTGCATGGCGCCGAAGAGTGAAGACTGCAAACCCAACAGATCGCCAGGCAGGGCAATATTCAGGATTTGTCGTGCACCATTGGGCAGGTATTTGAGCCGAATGACCCAGCCGTCCAGAATAGTGTAAAGGTGAGCGGAATCGTGCCCGTCGATCAGCACTTGTTCGCCGGCTTCGATCACCAGCTCCCCTGTCTTGAAGTTTTCAACGAACGCAAGTTCGTCTGCCTCGAAATTCCGATAGTTTGGGTTCTTGCGGATCGGACACTGCTTGCATCTGGTCATTTTTGAGTTGGTATCTTTGGGCATTTGGCGCGGGCTCGTGCAAGGGTGTAGGATAGCCATGTGGTGATGATGGAACTTCAACCTCATCGAGCAGGGCAAGTACCGATCGGCAGGAACAAAGACGCCGGCTCAACGGTTATAGCAAGGCGGACTGGAGGGGCCGAATAATTATTGCCAACGTAATGGTCCGCATCACCCCAGGTTCGGGCAAATTGTGTTCCGGGACAGCGATCTGCCCGCCGCTTGCATTCGTAGGAGCGAACGCCCCGAAATTTCATCCCACAGGCTAAGGAAAAATGCCATCACTGCAGGAAATCGCCCACACCGTCACCGGTCTGATGACCGTCAGCGGTGCTGTCTCCCTGGTGGCATTCGTGATCCTGCGGCGGAATTTTGACATTTCCTTGCGATTGTCTCTGTCGCTTCTCGCAGCCGGTTTGATTGCCATCGGCGCGTTTCAATTTTCGCTTGCGTTGAAAGTAGGCGGCAATGCTCGGGATTTCATAAGCATACTCACGATCGTCGCAGCGGCGGTTGCCACCATCGCCAGCGTATTTCTCGCCCGCACGGCCTTCAACTCGCATTTGATCTCGGCACTCCATCACCGGGTGGAAGCGCATCGGCGCACTCTTCAGCGGCTCCGACGGTCCCGCATTGAGCTTGAGCACCGCGTCAACGACCGCGCCCGCGAGTTGCGCGAATACGAGAAGCGTCTTCGCATTGCGCTACGCGACAGCAAGATTACCGTGTTCATGCAGGACCCCGCGCTTCGCTACGTCTGGGTTCGCAATGCGCCAGAAGGATTCAGCGCCACGGATTTGATTGGGAAAACCGACGACGAGGTGCTGCCCCCCGCGGCGGCGCGAGCCGCGACCACGGCAAAAATGAAGGTCATTGAAACCGGACAGGATAGCACGACGGAACTTTACCTCGAGCCCAGCAGTCCAGGCCAGCGGGCACGGTATTTCGAAGTAACCACCGAACCTTACTATGGCGAGACCGGAGAATTTCAGGGCCTTCTCAGTGTCAGCGTCGAAACAACAGACAACCGGCACCGGGAAGAGCTATTGAAAGAGACGCTGCTGGAAGTCTCCCACAGGACCAAGAACCAGCTCTCCGTTTTGATGAGTATCGCCCGCCGGCTGGGGGCGACGAAAGCTGACACGGCGAAATTTCTACCCGCGTTCGAAGCTCGCCTGCGGGCCCTGTCGATTTCCCAGGACGTCCTTGTCGAGAACGACTGGGCATCGCCGCATCTGGAACGTCTGGTTCGCGCGCAGCTCGAACCTTACCTTTCCAGCGTTACAAGACGGAAGTCGGCGATCGTTTTCAGCGGGCCCGACGTATTCATCACGCCGACGGCCGTACAGAACCTCGGCTTGGTATTTCATGAACTGGCTCTCAATGCATTTGAGATCGGCGTGATGAGATCCCCCGGCGGACAGATCGATATCTCATGGGACTTCCACGATGAACCGGCCTGCGATTCTGATTCTGGCCATCAGCGCCTGGAAATCCGGTGGAAGGAAATCGGGGCAAGTACGCCGGCGAATGGCAAACTGAAAAGCAGTTTCGGCCAGAACATGGCGCATCAGATTGCTCATTCAGCGTTGGGTGGTGACCTGGAGATCGTTCCTTCCAATGATGGATTTCAGGCGCGTCTGAAAATCGGCAGCGCTGCCATCTCATTCTCCTAGGAGACTGTTGAAATTAGCTGTTGAGGGGTCGGCAACGCGGTCCGTGAGGCGCCACAGGGAAATCTCAAAAAGCTTAATAAATGACAGAGCGGGGCGTGAGCACTGATGGTAATGAGTATTACCCTACCATCAGCGCAGGTTGTCGCGCGGGGAAGATTATGGCGTAGGGGGGGAGCATCGTAAACGTATATGGACGTCGATCGCGCACATCAATGCATTCGCGAACTTTGCCGGCATGTACTGCTGGTCGAAGACAGCATCCTTATCGCCTTGGATGCGGAAGTTCTGGTGACCGATCTTGGTGCCGAACGCGTATCCATAGCCGCCAGCGTCTTGGAAGCGCTCCGTTCCCTCGAAAACGCCCCGCCGACGCTTGCCATTCTGGACGTCAAGCTTGAGGGCGAAACCTGTTTTCCCATCGCTGACAAGCTTCAGGAGAAGCAAATTCCCTACGCTTTCGCCACCGGGTATAGCGATAAGGCGACTTTTCCAGATCGCCACAAACTCGCACCGTGCATGACGAAACCATACAACGAACAGGCACTGCGGCGTGTCATCGAAGAATTGATAGGCGGCGCCGATCAGTGCGGAATTCAACGGTTACAGCAGACCGGCTGACCGACGCCCACGGCAACATCGCAGCCTCCAACGATGCGGAGGCGCTCGAAGCACGGTGAACTCGCTCGGGATCATCGACCGCGTAGAACACCGGACATTGTACCCTCGCATGGACGGTCGGATCGTGACGAGCGGCGCTCCCGCAACCGCTGCCACAAAAAAAGCACGCCGGCGATGTCGGCGTGCTTTTTTGTGGAAGGACCGCCGATCCTTCGCGCTATTCCACGGTCATCTTCACAGCAGCAAGTATGCAATGAGGATCACGACCAGCGGGACTCCGAGAAGATATGCGATAACACCTGGTAGCATTTTCGATGCTCCTTACGAGTTTGCGTTGTTATTTCAGCAGCAGCCAATCAGCGGACGTTTTCAAACGTGTCCCTCGGACTCGTCGCGATGCGTTCCGCCGAGCGTGGCCGCCCACCAGCTTGCAAGGCCCGCCAGCAACACGACGACCGCTGTCCAGAACCCGGCGAAGGCTGTAGTTTCCTTGGCCTCCTCGAGGAATGCCTTTGTTTCCTGAAGCGCCTGATCCATGTTTTGGCCCACCAGCCTGGTCGCTTCGTCCGGCGAATAGCCGAAGTCGGATTCGAGCACGTTTGCCAGATACTGTTTATCGGCATCCGAAATTTCGCCGGCGCTCAAGCTCCGCGAGACAATGCGAACGATCTGCTCGCGCTGTTGCGCTTCGAGTGTGCCATCCACGTTGGCAGCAGTCGTGTTTGTGGCTGCGCTACCGGTCGGCGCGGCTGCGTTCGTTGCTTCAGCGGGCTCGCCCGGCGACGCCGTCGGCGAAGTCGCAGGAGTAGCCTCAGCCGCCGGTCCTTCCTGGGACGCGGCGCCGGTCTGGTCCGCAATCGGCGACCGCAGCAAACGGTCCACGACGGTTTCGGCAAACGGAGCAACGGCTGTCGACACACCTGCGGCTGTCCGATATCCGGCAGTTGCCACGCGATCAGCCGTACCGACGAGCACGTTGCTGGCGATAACTGCGCCAACGATCAGGGCGATTGCCCAGACAACGAGGCCGTTGGTGCCATCGCGGAATTGGGCTTCGCTGGTGTTGAAGCTGTGCCGTGCCCGCATCCGTCCGGTGAAGTACGAACCGAGCGCCAGCGAATAGATGTACGCGATCGCAACGAAAATAATGGCCGCCACTGAGATGGCGGTCGTGGTCTCGGAACTGTTCGACCAGGGTTGCGCGACATACAATCCGACGGCAGCGCCGAAGCCGTAGAGCAGCATCGACATCGCCGTTGCAATGGCGGTTCCCGCGAGGACTGCCGACCAGTCGACATAAGCGGGTTGTTCCGTGGACATCGCGATCATTTCGATGTCGGGCTGGATCTTCGGGGGCATTGTTGGGCTAGCCATGTTGACATTCCAATTTCAAGATGTTGGGGAATCCTGGATTAGAGACGATCGGTTCACGCTACACTCGGCCAAGAACCGCGAGGATGAGAACGATCACGAGCAACGTTCCAAGTAACCCCGAGGGCCCGTAGCCCCAGTTGCGACTGTAGGGCCACGCCGGGGCGGCACCGATGAGGAGCAATACTAGGACGATCAAAAGCACGGTGCCGATCATAGCTTCGGCTCTCCTTTGAATGAATTTCCAAATGCCGAGCGCACTTGATTATTAAAAGCCTTGGCGTGCGAAAACGTTCCGTGCCGGCTGGAAAAAATGTTTGAGTTACCGCATGACAACCATCAATCATGTATCAATCTTGGCCGGTAATCGTCTTGAGCGTTCGCAATTGCCATCACTGCATTGAATGCATGTTGCACGATTTATCCGCCAAATAGCCAGCTGATCGCCGAACCGATCGTGCCCCACACGTAATACATCACGACGAGTGTCACCGCGCTCAACGCATAACCTGCTATGGCGAATGCACCGTCCCGCCCCATCAAGGCGACACCGAACAGAACGATGCCCAATGCCGGCGGCAGCACACCCCAGGGCACGAGCGCCAATGGGATCATCGTCAGCGCCAGAAGACACATCGCAACGGCAATCACCTTCCTCTGCGGCCTCCCGCCGATGATCCAATTCGCCCGAGGTTTGACAAACCGATCCAACCACTGGGCGTAGGGCCGTGCCGTCTCGGCTGCCTTTGTGACTTTTTCCCTTGCGATGGACCTCTTGGTCAGAAATGAGGGGATCCAAGGTGTATTGCGGCCCGCCAGATATTGTCCAGCCACGAGCAGCACAAGCATGGCCGTGAAGATCGACATGCCCGGTATCGGACCGATGACAGGCGACGCGGCTAAAATCCCAATCACAGTGCAAAGGGCCCCGAAACTGCGGTCTTCAAAGGCGGTTATGATATCGCCGATCGAAACTTGCTCGCCGCTGGTATCGTCCTTGAGCCGGTCGATGACGTCGGCAAGTACGTGTTCCTCTGCGGATGCGGTATGCGACATGCGACTTGATCCTTAAGCGAGCAAGTATCGGGGGAGACTCACGCGACCTCAGTAGCGGGGTCGTCGCTCAAGACCTCGGCGACCGATGCAACGGACTGCGAAACCGGCGAAACATGATAGAAGATCATCGTCGCTACGATCAGGATAGGAACGGCAAGGAATGCCCCGACCGGACCCCAAAGCCATAACCAGAACGCGATGGAGACCAGGACGGCCAGGGGATTGAGCGTCAAGCGCTCTCCAAGCACGATAGGTGTCACGAACTGGCCTTCGAGAAAGTTCAAGATGACAAACGCGATGGCCGGAGCAAGAGCCGGCATTGTGTCTGAAAACGTGGTCAGGCCGACCCCTAATAGGATGATCGTCATCAACGCCGGGCCCACGTATAGAGCAAAATTCAATACCGCAGCTAAAGTCCCCCACAGATAAGGTTGCGGGAGTCCAAGCAGGAATACGGCGATGCCAACGACAGCGCCAAAGCATAGGTTTATTGCAGCGATAGAAAGAAAATATCTCGAAAGAAAGCTTTCTGCATCTCTGATGATTCGCGCCGAACTGAACCGCATGGACGACGTTGGCAACGCCATCAATATGTTTCGCTTGATGCTGGTGCGTGTTGCCAGAAAGAAATAGAGGCAGCCAAGAAAAAGTACGAGCCGCGCAACGATGTCGGCTGCAGACGAAATCAGGTCGGTTACAATGCCGCGCTGCTTGATCGTAACTTCCGTCGTTGGCGCATCGGACGTCGCTTCATTCACCTGCTTTTCAACGTCCTTGATCTTTTCGATGGGCTTCGAGTACTTGGACCACTCATCCATCAATCTGGTGCCGACCGCGGGAAGTTTGCTTGACCACGACTCGAGCGGGACAGCCAGCGAGTAGCTGGCCAGCCCCAACATCGCGACGAGCGAGATCACGATGAGCCCGGCGGCGAGGCCTCCAGAAAGGCCGCGACGCTCGAGCCATCCGTTGAGGGGGCCGAGCGTGAAACCCACCAGAACGGCGGCGATGACGGGGGCGAGAACATATTGCCCCGCATACAACGCCGCCGCGAACCCGATGAAGAACAGTCCGATGATCGAAAATCGAGTGAACCTGGCGAAGAACTGTTCAGCCTCAGCACCGTGGCCGAACGAGCGGATGGATACAGCAGACCGAGGAATTTTCTTTTCCCGCGGACGAATTGGAAACATCTTCGGCGCCTTCTTTAATCGTCGTTGCGGTGCCGTTCATTTCTAGACCAATCGGATTGGAAGGCATCGCGCACGCTGCCGTACAGGTCCTGGACGGTCTTGATTGCAGGTATTCCGACAGCTTTAGGATCCAATTCGGAAATCGAGTCGACCAGTCCTTCGAAGCGGCTCAACATTGATTTGCGACTGGGAAGTTCCGTTGGCATGTAGGGCGCGACCGTGCGCGTCGACGGAAGATAATCCTGCCAGTCGTTCCGTCTATTCCTGGTATGCTTTCGCGGCGCGATGCTGATTGCCACGATGGCCCCGAGTGCGCCAGCCAGAGTAACCGTAAACCAGGGATGTTGCCCGGCGACCTCATGTGCGTAGCTCGCCGCCCGCTCGGTGCGCCGAGCCACCATTTCTTTAAGGTCCTCGACAGTTCGCGCCAGTTCCTCGGCGGTGCTTGAAACTGTATCTTCTGAAGACGACTTTCTCTCCGTCGACAAACGGGTGGCCATCGACGCGAGCGTTTCGCCCGTCTCTCTGGTTTTCACCGTGTCACTCTTTGCTGCTTGATTGGTCATGACAATGAATCCCGTCCGTTCGCTCGTCCGGATGATGGCGCCGGATCACTTGTGAATACTGGGCCCATCAACGCGCATGAATGTCGGTGGTTCCCGGACTCCCGCAATAATTGTGAGCCGCTGACCGCGCGCCGTGACGATTTTTTACGTCGTCGCGGAACCCGTCACCGGACAGCGCGTTCATTACCCGGTCCTAACGACTGGAGCATCATCCAACCATGCGCGATCGCTCTTCGCGGTTCAGATGGTCAGAGAAAAAAGCTCTATCACTATGATTTTAAGGAAACATCATCCGGTTCAGGAACCGTCTTCCGGCGGTTCCGTCATGTCGGATGTAGCACTGGCTAGGTTTTGACAGGAGAACACCGATGGCGAACGTAATCGAAAACACCAAGCGCAATGTTGAGTCTGAAGCCGCAAAACAGGACGTGAAGGAAAATTACGAGTCGCTTCGCGGAGATGTCGCCGAACTCGCGTCCTCGGTGAAGAAGCTCGCGGACTCCGAACTCGGCGGTGCGCTTTCGTCAGCCAAGGAAACGGCGGAAAAAAACATTGGACAGATCGAGAAGTCGATCCGCCAGAACCCGACGCAGGCCGCGCTCGTCGCTGCGGGTATCGGGTTTGTGGTCGGACTCGTTCTGACCCGTTGACAAACGAATGGAGAATTCGATGAACCAACAGAGCATGAGTAAGCAAGCCGACAGCATCACCAAGAAAGCCGAACGTACCGCAAGCGAGGCAGCCTCCAATGTTGCGGACGTGGCAGAACAGGTGCAGGCCAGCGCAAAAGAACAGTATGATCGGCTGGAGTCGGTTATCCGGCGTAACCCGGTCGCATCGGTCTCGGCGGCCGCGGGTGTCGGACTCCTGATTGCTATGATCGCCCGCCGCTAACCTCGCGAGGCTGAAATGATTGGCAAGGCCCTGACCTACACAGCCTCGCGGCTCGCGAGCCGCGCGGTCGATAGTGTTGAGCGCAAGATCGTCTGGGGCGGTATCGCGGGAATCTTCATGATTGCCGCGTTCATCTTCGGACTGACGGCGTCGTTCGTATATTTGCAGGTCCACTACGGGACCTTGCAGGCCGCTCTTATATTGACGATCGGCTGTGCCGCGTTGGCGCTGGCGGTATCATGGATGCCGTCGGCACTCGATCGCATCGAGGATTACGCCGATGATACGGGAACGCCGGCCGAAGAGCTGGCCGAGGCCGTGGACGACGAAGCGAAGGAAGCAGTCGATACGTTTGGACCTCTTCAAGTTGCCACTTCGGCGTTCATGCTGGGCTTGAGCGCTGCACGAGGTCTGAAGAACAGAGCCTGAGAGTCTCGGCTTCTGAAGCCATTCAACAAACTACGGCGACTGACATCAGATCAAATATCAACGCTTGCGATATCCTCGCGCGGCATTACGCGCGAGGACTCGTCCGGCATTGAGTGTCTGGCTCCAGACTTGCCTCCAGCTCAATGGGGAATTCGAACCCTTTGCGAGTTGTCGCGTGACCTGGGCGCGACGCGCAACGGGAACAATCTCAAAGATTTCGGCAACCAGCGCATCGACGTTATACGGCGCGCGATCAGGCGCAATCATGACCGGAATGACGTCTTCGGTATCCACATCCAAATCGTCTGCAACGGCTTCGACCGCGTCCCGAATTTCGCGGGCCTTTTCAGATTGGGGTTCGTTGAGGTTGTAAGGCGGCGACCATTCCTTGAACGGTCTCAGTTTGTCGATATCGGTTAAAACGACCGCTATCGGCGCGGCCGTCCTGTCCGTCATCGCTGCGTATTCCGCCCTGATCAGGCGAAGGGCGCCGGTGATGTTTGCGCGATCCGGGCGGACCGAGGAAACGATTGCCAGAACGACGTCGCAATCGAGTGCCTGTTTCACGATTCGACCCTTGAGACCAACTTCGTCGCGAAGCGCGGGAGGCTCGAAAATCAGTGCGGAAAACTCACCGCTCTTCTGTTGAAAGGCAGTTGTGCGTGTGCCGTCATTACCGATTTCGGTCTCGACGATGGCGTCCATTTCCAGCGCCAAGGCGGCGATAGTCGCCGTCCTTCCGGCGTTCTCCTGACCGATGATGAGAATGGAAAGGGGCCGCTCGGTGAGCTGTTCGAGCGCAACGTCGGCTTTGCCGTCATCCGCCTCCGCGGTTAGGTCGGGACGCAGCCGGCCGCTGTAGAGATCGAGGGCTGCTTGGCCGACCTCGCGGACATACGCGCGCGCAACGCGCCGCAGAAGTTCTGTGCGCATTCCCTCGATGAACTGCCCGGATACTTTCTCGCGAAGCTCTCCCGCCACCGCGGATGCTGGGTTCGCGAACCTAAGTATCCGCCATAGATCGTAGGCCCGCTCTGCCGCGGTAATCAGCGTCCGCCAGCGGTACATTGTGAGAAGTTGTCCGACCGTCACCCGTTCGCCGAGCGGAATATTGGCGACGACGAATTTGTTCACCTGCCTGCTGACTTGTTCGACGACCGCAAGCGCCTCGGGCACCGTGAATTTCCACAAGGGTTCCTTTTCGGAAGGGTGCATGTGCCTGGCAACTGCTTCGACGGTGTCGATGCCGGTCTGCAGGATCGCTTCCCTCGATGTCAGGATCGTTGGATCGACTTGCTCGGCGATATCCTCCACCGCGGCGAGCGCCTGTTGCTCGCGTAACGGGATGGTTGGAGTGCCTGGCGAAGTTTCCCTGCCCTGGTCGATCTCGAGTTGGCTCGCTTCTTCTCCAACTGGCCGGCGACCCGTCCGCCAGATGAGAAAAGCCTCCGCCGAATAGATGAGTAGTGCGATCCCCGTAGCAACAACGCTCCAGGTGATGAGCCAGCCGGTCTGCCACAGCCACCAAATTCCGAACGCGGAAAGAGACAGCAACGGCAGTGTAAGGGCGATTGCCGCCATGGCGCCGCGAAGATAGCGGATCGCCCGCTTGTCACGCGTTCGGTTTGACGTCATGGGTCTGCCTTTTTTGCCGCGTCCCAGCCTCGTCGATTGGCCAGGACGAATGCCTCGCGCAGCGACTTTGACCAGACGTCCTTGATTTCCGCGCCACTCGCCTGGCTGCCGCGGGCTGATCGCGAGAGGTAGTAGTCGGCCGCTTTCCCCAGCGCGAACGTGGTCGCAAAACTCGTTGCCGCCGCGGCCGTTGCGCCGATCGTTTGCCCGTAAGCGGGTATCAACTTGACAAGCTGTCGAATGCCGAACCCGGCTGCGTATCGCGTCAACGCACCTGCCCCCAGCGCACCGGCAAATTCCAGCGACATGCGCCGGTTCCACGAGAGCTCATGGGCGCTTGAGAGCGCGTGCAACAGCTTGGCTTGAACGGCTGGAACCGCTGCCACTGCTGCTACAGGAACGAGGTCCGCGGCGGCCGCGGCAGTGGCGTACCCCACGATGAGGCGATGGTGATCATGATCGCTGCCATTCATTTGAACTTCAGAGCGAGCATCGGCAAGGGCGGTCGAAAGCGCCGATGAGCCGACCGCAGCAATCGCGGCCTCCAAGGCTGCGCGACCGTAGTCATGCGGATCGTAGCCGTCGTCTGGCTTCGTGAAGTCGATTGGAACGAACGCGACAAGACCGCTACCAGGCAGACCCAAGAACATTTCTCGCTGGTGCAGCAGGGTCGCTTTCAGTACCTGCGGAACTTGATTGTCAGCCTCGACAGATGCGGACTCGTCAATGCCGTCGACGAATGGATAGGGCATCGGATGGTCACCACCTGGCGGATAACCTTCATGCAGATGCGTTTGGGCAATGACGATCGGCCAAGTCTTATCCATGCGGCGAATCTCGGTCAGGACATTCATGACGGCATCCTGCTGCAGATCCATGGCCCGCATGACCGCGATGGTGCAATGGCTGACGTCACGCGCGACTTCGAGATCCCCGCCCGGATCGTAGTTCGCCTCGCCAAGTCCGCGCGTGTCGAGAAACCGGATAAGTGGCACGTCGTCTGGAAAATCATAGATCTTCGCAGTCTTGGTGCAGGCTTTGTAGCCCGACCCGACTTGCGCACTCGTCGATCCTGTTAGCGTGCTGATGATAGACGATTTGCCGGCCTGGACCTTGCCGACCAGCCAGATCACCGGGGCTATCGCCAATGCCTGCTCGGCAACGGCAGGATCGACGACTGGCGACGGGCCGCCCGCTTCGTCTCCATGTGCAGGCCCCTCGCTCATGATTCTTGGTACAGCATTCGACGGTGGATGGGTGTTCGTTCGCATATCGTCACAATCCGGCATCATGCCAATACTTGGAGCTTCGGCACTACCCGCCCGTTGACGTGGCCCTGCCGCGTTTCGGGCACCAACGCGCCGGTAGGCACGCGATCCCGCCAACTATCGCGCACCGCCCGGCATCGGTCGACCCGCAATCCGGCGTCCAGGCCAAGTTCACTACGCCGTTTCGACACCGAGCGCCGAAGAGATCTGTTGCAACGTTGCACGTTCCTTTTTAGAGACCTTTTCGCCGCCGAACCCCAGGAAACCGCCTTCGTTCGCAGCTTCCGCGACCGCGACCGCACTGTCCCGGATCCACGCCTTGAACCCGGCGGCGTCTTTTCCGGCCTTGGCTTCAGCGATACGTCCGATGTCTTCAAGTCCGGCAAGGCAGGCGGTCACGATCTGTTCGCGCTGCCGGTCGGAGATTCGCGCCTTCAACCTGTCCTGTGCGAGCTGCCGGCCATCCGCTGTCGATAACGAGCCGACGACATCGCGCACCAGCGCTATGTCATGCGAACGACCGCCAACGATGCTCGATGCGTTGGCGTAGCCCTCCTGAAGCGTCCCCCACAGGCCGCCCGGCTCAGCTGCTGAGACAGCAACGCTCGCGAAAAGTGGGGCCGATACGATTTCCGCCCATTCCTCGGGTGTGAAATCCTGCTGGACAGCCATCTCGACATCCTCGTTACGAAATCCGGCGAACGCGTCGCGGGTTTTGCGAACGCTGACTAATCAAACGAGCAGATCGGCAGGTAGGTTCCCGCGTAGAAGCAACATTTGGCATGGCCTCCAGTGAGCGAGAAGGCGAAATCGATGCCGCTTGATCTGGAAACGGTCGCCTTCGCCGCAGGGATGTCCGCCGACATCCAGGTAGCGACCGTCTGCAATGAGCGTGATTTCCGGAGGTGATGTCGACGGCAACACTTGACCCGCTCGCGAACCCGGTTCGGCGGACGACTTGCCATCACTCAGGAGATGCGCGTCGGCTGAAAGATCGCCGCATCAAAAGAATAAGCCCCGCAGACAGGAAGGGGGGTGGGAGGCTTTCCGGTCCGCGGGGCGCGCTAAGTTAGACAACCTGGGTTTGAGGTTGGGAGGTGAAGACGCTCGTCAAGTTGTCGAACTTGACAATGCCTTTATGCCATCAAAGAATTGAAACTCCTTTGCGTAGTTCTCTAGATGAATTTCGAACTGACGGTTGTTTGGCAGATCGCGGCATGCGTTCTAGTGTTCCGTTTCTGACATTTGCCTCCCATTGCGGCCAAGTTCCGAGCAAATGTCAGAACCATAAGGAACACTAGCAAACATATGATTCTAGTGCAGCTTTTGCATCTAACGTTTGGTCGATACGCCAGCCGCAAGCGGGTACCAAACGTAAGATGCGCTACACTAATGATACATCCCAATTAATGTCGACTCTGTGCCGCCCAGCCCGGCCTTGAACGCCGTTACACCCGCCGCGGTTTCTTGATTGAGGCCACCCAGATCGAAATCTCTTATTCCGAGTGCTTTCAGTTCGACAATGGCCTTCCACAGCAGACCCTGATGCGCCCCGAGTTTTCGCCCCACGCCACTCGTCCATCCGATCTGATAGGTAGAGGATCTGCCGTGCACGAGGATGAGGACGGAAGCAACTGTTCGTCCATCGAGCTTTGCGTGGAGCAGCAGAACTTCACCGCGTGGAGCCATGAAGCAGACCAGGGCCTTCATCAGCTTGGCGGAAGGCCCGGAGAATCCTTTTTCCGATTTGGAGGCTTCATGCCGCTCCAGAAGCAGCCCGAGGCCGGCGAGTTTTTCGTCATTCTCCAAAATGAGCGCCGAGCGTTTGGATTTGGAAAGTGTGTTTCTCCATTTGCCCTTCAGGCGCGCGCGGAGGAGTTCCGTGTCGGAATCGAGATCCAGCCATGCGGTCTTATAATTGCTGATACGTAAATTCCGGATCAAGCCGATAGATCGAAGGAATGTTTCACTTAATTCGAAAGATTCCAACTCTGGAATGATACGTCTTTTGCGTCCCAGCCTTTTCGGGAACTGACCGGTGAAAACGGCGAGGAAGCTTTCCCATGATTCGCTGCTTCGATATCCATCAAACCACAAGGGTCCGCGATCGAGCGTAATGGCGTGGATGGCATTGCCCAACAGACCGGCCTCGCCGATTTGAATGAGCCCGGCAGGGTGTCCATCAAGATGAATGACGCCGTGTCGCGCTCCCAATTGCTGCGTCGCGCGCAGCGCCTGCGCGTAAGGGTAATGCTGCAGCAGCGTCGACCGTCGCACGGTCGCGAACATGGCATCCCACCGGTCCATCGGAATTTTTTTCCACTCGATTTCACAAGTGTCCATTTGCAGCAATCCGTTTGCAGCCCAGGCGAGAATGACCAGAACTGAATGAATGACTTGGTGCCGGGCTCGCACGGCGCGTCGCCCTACGCGGTCCAAGGGACCATCATCTGCCGTCGCGCAGTTCGCCTTGCAACAGGCCGACTGCTGCACTTGCATGGCTGGCCCAATGGCGTTTTCGATCGCGGTAGTCAGACTCGAGCGCCCGGATGGTGGCGCGGAATCGCTTTGCCGTGCTGCGGGAGAACAGCGATTCGACCAGGCTGATGCATTCGCGAAGCCGCTCACTTGTCAGCGAGGGAATGTCGGGTGGCGACTGAATAGAGCCGTGCGGCAGGTGACCCGTCGCTGCGGAAAATGCCTGATACCGTAGTTCCAGTTCCCTTCGGGCCTGATCGATCGCGTGGGCCGTACGTTCGAAGGCCTCCAGTTTCAGTGTTGCCAGGAACATCGCCTGGTCCGGATCGACCGGGACATCGCAGCCGGACTTGCCGGCAGGGTTCAGCCTCCTGGCGCCAGCCCCTTTCATGAGCCGCAACAGCGGAAAGAAGCTGACGGCCGTGCCGATGATGAAAACCAGACTGACGTCGAGCATGGTGCGCCTCCAGTATTGGCAGCTAACGCGAGGTAACGGAGCCGCCGCAGTTGGCGCATTCGATGCGCACTGCATCAAATGGCCCTCAGCAGCGGGCGCTAGGCCGGGCTTCTCGAAGGGAGTCTGATTGGGTGGGGAGCCCCTCAGACCGCATCGCGCAAAGAGCGGCCCTGCTAACGCGACGAATGCTTTTCTCCCACCAACCTTGCTTGAAGCTGCCCGTCCACAGGTGTTTCGGCGCACGGCCAGATTTGCAGGGCGGTCGGATGGCTTGAGAAGCATGCGCCTCAGGGATCGATTTTCAAGATAAGTAAACAATGGCAAATCATATAGAGAACTAATCTGCAGAAGATGTAATTCATATGTCTATTGCATAAATGGCATAGGCGAGATGTTTGGTTGTTGTATCGTTGACCATAAAAAAAACGACTGGTACAAATTTTTTGCAATAGATCGAATTGATTCGCTTGGGGGGCGATAAATAATGATTATCATCGTTGATGATATCAGAAGTGGAGAAAGCTGCTACATTTCATCTCTACTTCGTGAAGGAGTGCCGGCGACCGCACTGACGCCGTGCGATTTCGGGGGGTGGGTCACGGGTGCCGATGAGACGGACGTCGACGCAGTCGATGCCGTTCTTCTCGGTGGCTTTGACGCGCGCAAGGAGTTGGCGAGGTTGACCAAAAAGCGGTCGACCGCCGCGGTTATCGCCTACGATGCCAGGGCGAGTCTGGAAGAAACTCTGGAGCTATTCGCCGCTGGTGTGGACGACGTTGTCAGCGATCCCTGCGATGCAAGGGAGATACTGGCAAGGGTAGCGGCAATACTTCGCCGGATGAAAACTGAAGACACCGCTCCCGTCGCCGGGATCGAGGTCTTTCGCGACGGCCGCGAGCCGATCGTCGGCGGCCAGCCCCTTTCGCTTCCCAGGCGCGAACTCAGAATCCTTGAATACCTCGTCGCCCACGCCGGGCGGCGCGTGACCAAGGCGCAGATCTTCAGCTCTGTCTATGGACTCTTCGAGTCTGACATCGACGACAATGTCGTCGAAAGCCACGTCAGCAAATTGAGAAAGCGGCTGCGAGCGCGCCTCGGCTATGACCCCGTCGATACCAAACGGCACCTCGGCTACATGATCGGCAGCCGCTGAGGCGTTCGTTTCGGCCGCTTCGCGTTGTTGGCGTGAATTCTTTGCGACAGATTCGGATCTGCTCCAGTTCAGCGCAAGTTTGGAATTCAATGGTCGGTTCGAATGCAGAACGTGATTCTAGGGCAAGAGGACGTCGATGAGCGTTTACAATCTTATGCGAACCGGAACCTCCGGAATGGCGGCCCAGGGCAATCGCCTCGGCACGGTCGCTGACAACATCGCCAACGTGAACACGGTTGGCTATAAGGCGGCGGAGGCGCAGTTCTCCTCGCTGGTGCTTAACTCGACAACATCGGAATACACCTCCGGCGGTGTCGTAACCGATGTGCGCTACGACATCAGCGCCCAGGGCAACCTCCAGTTCACGAGTTCATCCACCGATCTGGCGGTCAACGGGAGCGGATTCTTCTTCGTCGAAACGCCAGGCGGCGAAGCCGGTTTGACACGGGCGGGCTCGTTCGTTCCCAATGGCGACGGAAATCTTGTCAATGCGGCGGGCTATCGCCTCATGGGCTACCCGGTGCAGGCGGGTGGAAACACGGTTGTCGCCAACGGCACGGCGGGTCTCGAGCCGGTGTCGGTCGTCGGGCAGAGTCTCGCCGCAACGCCGTCTACATCCGGGACATTGCGCGTCAACCTGCCTTCCAACGCCGATATCGTGGCGGCCGGCAGCCTGCCATCGGATAACGTCCTCGGTGGCGACTACAGCGCCAAGTCGTCGCTGGTTACGTTCGACGGACTTGGCAACGAAGTGATCGTGGACGCCTATTTCACGAAGACCGGGGCCGCCTCGTGGGAAGTTTCTGTTTTCCGCAGTTCCGATGCCGATCCCGCGACGTTGTTTCCCTACGCATCGGTTCCCCTGGCGACGCAGTCGCTGAGCTTCAATCCGACCTCTGGGACGCTGACCGGCGCGTCGACGGTTTCATTGACTGTCCCGGGAGGCTCGCCGTTCAATCTCGATCTTTCCGGAACGACGCAGCTGGCAGCCGACTACAGCGTTCTTGATGTCGAAGTTGATGGCAACGCCCCGAGCGGCGTCGCCAATCTGGAATTCACCGAGGACGGATACGTTTACGCGGTTTTCGAGAACGGTGCCCGCAAGCCCACGTACCGTATCCCGCTTGGCAATGTCATCAGTCCCGACCGCCTCCAGCCCAAGGCCGGCAACGTCTTTTGGCTGACGTCCGATTCGGGTGACCTGAAGGTGGGGTTCCCCGCCGACAGCGGTTTCGGCTCCATCGTGTCAGGCGCTCTCGAGGGTTCGACGGTCGATCTCGCCAGCGAGCTGACGACCATGATCGAAGCGCAGCGCAATTACACGGCCAACTCGAAAGTCTTCCAGACCGGCTCCGAGTTGCTCGACGTTGTCGTGAACCTGAAGCGATGAGTCCGGGCCGACCGGTGAACTATAAGCAGGCCTCGTAGAATGTCCCTCTCACTCAGTTTCGACATTGGGCGCTCAGCGTTGTCGACGACCGCCGAGCAGTCCTCGGTCGTTTCGAGAAACGTCGCCAGCAGCGACGATCCCCGGGCGACCAGGAAGTCGGCGGAGCTTGTAACGAGCTATGGCGGTGGAATCCGCGTTTCCGAGATTCGCCGTGCGGTGGATGTCGCGCTGTTTGAAAACCTCACCGAAGCCACGTCCGTGCTTGGCGCCCAGGACGCGATAAACAACGGTCTCCGGGAAATCGAAAGCGTCATGGGCGGCGCCGACCTTGGCAGGTCGCCGACAGCTCTCCTGGGCCGCGTGCGCGACAGCCTGCAGGCGTTCTCTGCCGCTCCAAGTGACGTGGTGAGCGCTCACTCGGTTGTCGATGCGGCAAGCGACATTGCCGGGCAGCTCAACAGGCTGGCGGAGACGGTTCTAGAGGTGCGGTCATCGGCGGATGTCGCGCTTTCGCACTCCGTGGCGAATTTGAACGCACTCCTTGCAAAATTCGAGAGGGTCAATAACGACATCGTTGCCGGGTCGTCGCTGAACAAGGACATCACGGATCTTCTCGATCAGCGCGATGGGCTGCTCGTCGATATGTCGGAAGAGATCGACATCAGGGCGCTGACCAGGTCGAACAACGACATGATAATTTTCGCGGCCGGCGGCGTAACGTTGTTCGAAACGGTTCCGCGCGCCGTTTATATGGAGCCAATGCCGGTGTTGCCGGCCGGCGTCGGCGGTTCGGCTGTCTTCATCGACGGCATTCCGGTGACCGATCCCAACGTTTCGGCGGTAGCGGCAGGCGGCCGGATCGCAGGGCTGGCGGTACTTCGCGATACGATCGCCCCGGAATTCGGCAGGCAGCTCGATGAAATCGCCCGAGGGCTCGTCGCCTCGTTCGCCGAGAGTGACCAAAGTGCCGGCCCCGGGCTGCCAGATCAGCCCGGCCTGTTTACTTTCTCTGGCGCCGGCGGAATTCCCGCCGCAGGTAGCATCATTGATGGCATCGCACTGGCCATTCGAGTCAATCCGAACGCCATCGGCGCTGAGGGCGGAGATCCGTTCCGGATTCGCGATGGCGCGATTTCGGATCCTCTCAATCCTGCCTACCTTTACAATTCGAGTGGCGCCGCTGGCTTTACCGGCCGGATCAACGAACTGATCGGCAGTTTCGATACGGCATTGGCATTTGATCCGGCTGCCGGACTGTCAAACTCGCAAAGTCTCATCGCTTACGCTTCGGACTCGGAGGGCGCATTCCAGTTGCTGCGCTCGAATTCCGCCCGCGAGTTCGAATACAAGGCCGTGCTCGCCGATCGCTCACGAGAAGCATTGTCCAAAAGCTCCGGTGTCAACCTCGACGAGGAGATGGCCGAACTGCTTGATCTGGAGCGATCCTATCAGGCGTCTTCCCGACTATTGCAGGTGGTCGATTCCATGTTCGATTCCATCTTCGCTGCGACGGGGTGACCAGGATGAAAACGACTTTTATTTCGACCCAGTCGATCGGCGAGGCGACGCGCTCTAACATCATGCGCTCGCAGACCCGACTTTCCGAAGCGCAGACCGAACTCGGCACCGGCAAGCTTTACGATACCGGCATTGCACTTGGCGGCGAATACTCGAACCTCGTCGATCTTCGCCAGCAATTCGAGTCCCTCCTGGTCTTCGAAAAGTCGAACGCGGTCCTGCAGACACGCCTTGAGGTGTCTGAGGCTGCCTTGCAGTCGTTGGTTGATGGCGCGCAGGATTTCATCAGCGAATTGATCGCAGCGCGCCAGGCCCCGTCGGGCGGAGAATTGATACAGGAATCCGCGAAGGGCCGCCTCCAGGGCCTCGTCGATCAGATGAACGTTTCCTACAACGGCGAATTCCTATTCTCCGGCATCAACGTCTCGCAGCCACCCTTCGCCGACTACTGGAGCGATCCGCCACCGGCAAGCCGGGCGGCCGTAGCCGCCTCGTTCCTGGCCGAGTTCGGCGTGGCTCAAGGCGATCCCGGCGCGCAGTCCATCACGCCTGTCGCAATGGACTCGTTTCTTGACGGCACCTTTGCGGACTTGTTCGAGGATCCCGGCTGGGAAAGCAATTGGTCATCGGCATCAAGCGGGTTGGCAACCGTCAGGATCGGTCGTTCCGAGACCATAACGCCGTCGGTCAGTGCGAACGAAAACGCGATCCGCAAGTTGGCGCAGGTCTATGCAGCCGCTGCCGATCTCGGGACGGCGAACTTGAGCAAGGCGACCTTCGAAGCTGTCATCGACAACATCGTGACGGTTGCGGGCGGTGCGGTGCAGGAATTGAGCGGACTGCAATCCAGTCTCGGGTTGAGCCAGGCGCGGCTGGCCACGGCCACCGACAGAGGCGAAATTCAAAGAAGCCTTCTCCAGGATCGGATTGGCCGGTTGGAAGGAGTCGACCCGTTTGAAGCGTCCACTCGTATCACCTCGTTGCTGACGCAGATCGAAGCCTCATACGCAGTAACCGCAAGAATTCAGAGGCTGACGATTCTCAACTACCTTTGAGGCACGAAATCCGCGTCAGGCTATGGGTACTTAAGAAGGACATAAGGGAATCCGGAATGTATAGAATCAGTTACGCCGATGTGCTCGAGGATGATCCGCGCGAGGTACGCGTGCGCGAGCAGAAAGCCCTCGACCACTCGATCAGCTTGATGGAGAGAGCAGAGAAGGCCGGTCCGAATTCGATCGAGGCGGTCGAAGCCGTCACCTTCCTGACGAAGCTCTGGTCGATGTTGATCGAGGATTTGGGCGCTCCTGGAAATGATCTCCCGAAAGAACTCCGGGCCCATATCATCTCTATCGGCATTTGGATCTTGAAGGAAGCCGAGAACATCAGGTCCGGCAGATCGCGTAGTTTCAGCGGTTTGATCTCTGTTTCCAAGGCGATTGCCGAAGGGCTTAAATGACATCGACTTTGAAAATCCATTTGCGCCGCAACGAACGTCTCTTTGTGAACGGCGCGGTTCTGCGAGCTGATCGAAAGGTGACGATCGAGTTCCTCAACGATGTCGTGTTCCTTTTGGAATCCCACGTCTTGCAGGAAGAGCAGGCGGACACTCCGTTACGCCAGCTCTACTTCATGCTCCAACACATTCTCATCGAGCCTGGATCGGCGGATACGGCACGAGCGATGTACCGCCAGTCCTTCGAACTCGTTCGCAAACACTTCGAATCCGAAATGGTGGTCGCCGGACTCGCGGAAGCCGACGCGATGGTGCGATCGGATCGCGTATTTGAGGCCATGAAGATTATCCGGCGGTTGTTTTCGATCGAAGACAGCATCCTCTCCAGCGATGCCCTGTTGGCTGCGGGATGAGCGAATTGAAACCAGAATTGGGAGAGGATTGATGGAAATCAGTGCAATCGGTTCAGGCCAGCCGGCCGCAACCGCAGCTACGGGATCGGGGGGAGCTGCATCGACATCGTCGCTGGCCTCGGTCGACTACGAAATGTTCCTGAAGCTGCTGATGGCGCAGATGGAAAATCAGGATCCGCTCAATCCTACCGATTCGACGGAGTACGTGTCGCAGCTCGCGACGTTTTCGCAAGTGGAGCAGTCGATCCAGGCGAACCAGAAACTCGATCAGATGCTGACAAGTCTGCAGGTTGCCCAGTCCGAAGGCCTCGTTGGTCATACGGTGACGTCCGCGGACGGCGCGGTGAGCGGGGTGGTCGAAGCGGTCAAGGTCTCTGAGGGCGGGCTGGTAGCTATTCTCGGCAATGGCGAGACGGTTGCAATGGTCGAGGGAGTGAAGATCTCGTGATGCCTTGCGATGAATGAAGCTGATGCGCTGGATCTCGCACAGGCTGCGATCTGGGCGGTTATCATTGCGTCGAGCCCGGCTGTCGTTGCGGCCATCGTCGTCGGTGTCGGCATCGCGTTGCTTCAGGCACTGACGCAGGTTCAAGAGATGACCCTGACGTTCATACCTAAAATCATCGCGATCCTCTTCATGTTGATCGTATCGGCGCCGTTCATGGGCGGTGTCGTGTTTGCTTTCGCGCAGATGTGCTTCTCGCGCATCGAGAACGGATTCTAGCCCAGTGGTGATCGAGGATCTCCTTCGGCGCCGGCTGCGAAGTTAAATTGCTTTCTGGGAGGGCGTAGATGGCAGCCGGCGGTATTGAGGATATTCGCATGCCGGCCGGCCAGTCGAAGGGTGGCCGCGACATCGGCTTCGCCATCGGCATTGTTTTCATTCTCAGCGTTCTGTTCTTGCCTCTGCCCGCGATTCTCGTCGACGTGGGGCTCGCCTGCTCGATCGCCCTGTCGGTTCTTATCCTGATGGTCTCCTTGTGGATCCGCAGGCCTTTGGAATTTTCGGCGTTCCCGACGATCCTTCTGGTCGCGGTAATGCTGCGACTGTCTCTGAACATTTCCACGACCCGGTTGATCCTTTCCGAGGGCGCCGGTGGCACCAACGCCGCCGGCTACGTCATCGGCGGATTTTCCAACATGGTGATGGCCGGCGATTTCGTAATCGGTCTCATCGTCTTTGCCATCCTGCTGACGGTCAACTTTCTCGTCATTACGAAGGGTGCGACGCGCATTGCCGAAGTTGGGGCAAGGTTCACGCTCGATGCCGTCCCCGGCAAGCAGATGGCGATCGATGCGGACCTTTCCGCTGGCATGATCGACGAACAGGAAGCGCGGCGCCGGCGCGTGGAACTCGAGCACGAAAGCGCCTTTTTCGGAGCCATGGACGGCGCCTCGAAGTTCGTCCGCGGCGATGCGATCGCGGGTCTCATCATCACGGCGGTGAACATCGGCGGGGGCATCATCATCGGCGTGTTCCGGCATGGCATGCCGCCTGCGGAAGCCGCCGATGTTTTCGTCAAGCTTTCCGTCGGCGATGGTCTAGTGTCTCAGATCCCGGCGTTGATCGTTTCGCTCGCCGCAGGACTGCTCGTCGCGAAAGGTCGTATCGAGGGCTCAGCAGACGTCGCCATTCTCGATCAGCTCAGCGGCTATCCGCGCGCACTGACAGTTTCCGCAGGACTGATGGCGGTTATCGCCGTCCTTCCGGGGCTCCCGTTTTTTCCGTTCGCCCTTCTTGCGTGCATTCTGGCCTACGTGTCCTTTGCCGTGCTGAGTCAGCGCAAGGAGAAGGCGCAGGAAGCCACTTCGATAAAGGTGGAGGCGGAACGCGAAGCCGCGGTTCGGGCAAGCGGCTCCGTTCAGGATGCGCTTGTCGTGCCCGAGGTCGAGATCTGCTTTGGCACCCATCTGGCCAACGAGATGCTGCAAAGCAAGCAGGAGCTGGCGCTTCGCGTCGGCAAGATGCGGCGGAAATTCGCCAAAGAGTATGGTTTCGTCGTACCCGATATCCAGCTCAGTGATGACGTTTCGCTGCCGCCGAAGTCCTATCTCATCAAGATCCACGGCACGATTGTTTCCAAGCAGGATCTAAGAATTGGGGACGTGCTGGTGATCGTAGGTGACGCTAAGCCGCCGTCGGTCGTCGGAGACGAAGTGCGCGAGCCGGCCTTCGGGATGCGCGCGTTTTGGATCCCTGAAGCCTACGCCAAGGAGGTACGCAGGGAAGGCTTTTCGCCCGTCGACGCCCAGTCGGTGCTGCTGACCCACATCAGTGAGGTGATCCGCAACAATCTGGCGCAGTTGTTGTCCTACAAGCACATGCGCAAGCTTCTGGATTCGCTGTCGCCTGAATACAAGCGCCTGCTCGACGAATTCACGCCGACGCACATTTCCCATTCGGGAATACAGGGTGTGTTGAAGATGCTGCTGGCCGAGCGTGTGTCGATACGCAACCTGAGCCTCATCCTCGAGGCTGTCGCCGAGATTGCACCGCATGCCCGCCGGGCCGAGCAGATCGTCGAACATGTTCGGATCCGGATATCGCAACAGATTTGCGGCGAGGTGTCGCGCGACGGCATACTCGGCGTCTTGAGGCTGGGTGGGCAATGGGATTTGGCTTTCCACCAGGCATTGAAACGGGGACCTAACGGGGAGATCGTCGAGTTCGACATCGATCCGCGGCTGATCGAGGAATTCGGCAATGAAGCCACCAAGGTGATCCGCTCCTTGATGGACAAGGGGGAGCAATTCGTCATCGTGACGGCGCCCGATGCGCGCCCATACGTGCGAATGGTCATCGAAAGAATGTACCCGTCGCTTGCGGTGCTTTCCAATACCGAGATTGCCAAGGGCATAGAGCTGCGGGCGTTGGGCACGATCGCGAAATGATCAACGACCTTGCCGGCTACGTCATTCCCACATTCCTCCTGTTTTGCCGGATCGGCGGTTGCCTGCTGCTTGTCCCAGGCTTGGCATCGGCGCAAGTGCCGATGCAGGTCCGGCTGTTCATCGCCCTTGCCGTTGCCCTGACGCTTGCTCCCCTGATCCTCGATGCCAGCGAAAGATCCCTTGGCGAGGCGGCCGGCGGGCGCTTGATCCAATTCATCATATCGGAAACTCTGATTGGCGTGCTGCTCGGCTTGAGTGTTCGCGTGTTCCTGAGCGCGCTCCAGTTCATGACGACGGCGATCGGCATGTACATCGGACTAGGGACGCTTCCTGGCATCCCTGTCGACCTTGACGAGCCCCTGGCCTCGCTGTCGATGTTCATAACTTCCGTAGCGACCATTCTGTTCTTCCTGCTCGATCTTCATCTGGAAGTCGTGAGGGGTCTTGTCCTGAGCTACGAGTATCTGCCATTCGGCGTCGGCATCGATGCGCGAGAAGCATTGGAGAAGATCGCAAGTGCCCTGTCGCGGAGTTTTCTCCTGGTGCTGCAGATCGGTGGTCCGTTTCTCGCCTATGGCCTGATCGTCAACCTGCTTTTCGGATTGGTGAACAAGATGGTGCCGCAGATCCCGGCCTACTTTGTATCGATTCCATTCCTGATCGCCGGCGGCCTGTTCCTATTGTATTTTCTGCTCGGGGAAATGATGGCTGTCTACTTTGCCGCTTTCCGCAGCTTCATCATCGAGGGCTAGCCGCCATGTCGGTCATGCAGCGGCTGCGGCGGCTGGAATCGCTGTTTGATTCCCTTTACCGGTCCGACCAGTTGAAGTTGACGGAATTGCGCGCGCGCAGGAGCGAACTCTCGAAGCGGCTCGACGCCATTCAGAAGGCGTTGTCGAGTGAGAATCCATGCATGCTGGGCTTGATGAGCGAGTTGCTGTCGAACTCGGTCCGTCTCGCTGCGGCTATTGAGAAGATCGAGGTCGAGATCATGGAAAGCGCCAAGGGCGCGGCTCCGCGCAAGGCGCAACTGGAGCGCGTGCGGCGACAAATTGCAGGAGCCGCCGTCGCCGAAATCCGCAAGCATGAGAAAGCCGCTGTCGACGATATTTCCTCGCGGCCGGTTCGCGACTGACAATCGGTCCGCAAGCTTCCTGCAAGCTTCCTCATTCAGACTAATTTCACTTCATTGGAGGCGGCAGATGATTCCCGGCGATCTCATAGTGTCAGTGATCGAGGAAGCGCATCGGCAGCGTCCGCAGTCGATCGCTTTGCAGGAAATCAAAGGCAATCAATCCGCCGCCGCCGCCGCCGCCGCCGCTCATGACTCCGGCGGTTTCGCCAATACGCTTGCTGCGAAGTCGGGAGCCGCCGAGCCGGCCAAAGCGACATCGCAGATTGCCCACATCGGCGCAGTGCGTACCGCGCCCAGGGCGCAGAGCGCACAAGTTATGCTGCAGGGCCTGCTACTGCAGTCCGTCCTCGAAGTGATGCTATCCAAGCAAGGCGAAAGCCTGACCGGCAAGGGCACCGCCGGCCGCATGTGGCGATCGATGCTTGCCGAGCACATTGCAAAGGAGGTCGGGCCGGCACTCGATTTGCAGTTGTTCCCTGACGTTAAAGGCCGTCCGTCAGAGAATGCCGCTGGTCTTCGCTCGTCAGTGCAGCAAGGAACGCGGCCTGCTTTACAGGTTTAGTCGTGAAATGATCGTGGGGAATTCGAAGTGAGAGAAAATCAGGGCGGTGGCCGGGAATCGGCTGCGCGGTTCGATCCGATACCGCAGTTGTTCATTCGTCTGCAGAAGACGCTGGAGTTCGAGAACGAGTGCCTGAGAACCCGGTCGGCCGTCGATCCCAGCGAGCACATTGCGCGCAAGAACCAAGCGTTACTTGAGCTGCAGAGGGTCATCGGCGGATTGAGCTCGCAGGAACTCGCGGAGCGTGCTGGTGAGCGGCTGCAAGCCTTGCGGGAAGCAGTGAAGGCCAACGCGGAACTTCTGTCGAGACAGGTCGACGCCGTCCGCGAAGTTTCAGAAATTCTTCGCAATGCGATCCATATGTCCGACTCCGACGGTACGTATTCAGCCCACCACGTCGCGCGCGGACGGCGGAAATGATTCAGCAGATCATTCTCGGCGTGTGGGTGTGCCTGGCGACGCTTGGCGGCATCTACGGAGCGGATCTTCTAATTGCCACTGAGCGAAGTGATGCAATGTCGGTGCGCGTCGGCGGCATTACCTATTCGAAGATGTTGCCGATCTCGGTGCCGGTGTTGAGGGACGGCGAACTCGACGGATACGTGGTCGCGCAATTCGTTTACGGGATCAGTGACACCGGCGACAAGCACGTCGCGGAACGCGTCGAGCCCTATTTCATCGACGCGGTTTTTCGCGTCCTCTACAATGAGAGCAAGGCGGGGATCCAGCGCGACGATCTGGAAAATATCAAGAAGGAAATTCTGGATCGAGTAAATGCTTCGCTGGGCGACAACATCGTCCAGGAGGCACTCATCGATCAGATTAATTATATATCAGTCGAGCAAGTTAGATGTTCGAAGCAAGTAGAATAGCTTATCTCGCCGGCCGTGAACTGCTTCTGCAGCCGGCGTTCGCTCGGTTCGGCGCGGAGCCGGCATTGTCGGAGGAGACGATCGCGTGAAAAGCGGGCTGAAGGGACCCTACAGGCTGACCGCGGATGGCATCGATGCAGCGATCCTAGAGGCCGAAAAAGGCGTCTTTGCACTGGGGCATGAGGATTACGAAGGGCGCTTTAGAATTGCGCATGTCGGACGCAGCGATCTGGACCTGCGCAAAGCGCTGCGCGAACTCATCGGCACGAGCGCCAGTTTCAAGTACCTGGAAACTCCAAACGACCGGGAGACATTCGAGGCACACTGCGAACTCTTCCACAAGTTCAAGCCGCCGGGGAACCATTTGCACCCGGATCGGCCGAAGGGGACGAACTGGGTGTGTCCTCGCTGTATGGCGCTTCAGAACCGGTGAAGAATTGCTCCATGATGTCAGCGAGCGCTGCCTGGTAGCCCAGGTGCCAATAGGCACGCTCGGGCGTCCCCGCGTCGAGGTGGCGCTGGTCGACATCGGCGTAAGGCGCGGTGTCTTCGAGCCACTGCTGGATCGCTTCTCTGCGCTGCTGCAGCGGGGCTATTTGCGTAGCATGTTTCATGGACGGCAGCTTGGCGCGTCGACGTTCGCACGGGGTTAATGATAAAATTGCTGATATCAGGATGGTTAACCGTTCGCTGCTGGGATGCTTACATTTTAACGGATTGGGGATGGGGCGGCGATTGCGGCGTCGATGCGCGCATTGACCTCCGCCATCTTTTCATTCGCAATGTGATAGAGTTGGCGCGGCAGGCTGTCGGGATGAAACCTGCGTGCATACTGTGAGCGGATACGATGCAGTGCGCCAGGTTCGATTTGCGTGTTGGCTTCGATCGCTGCGAGCGCCGTTCGCGAAGCATCAAGCAGCCGCCGCAAGACGGCTTGCGGCGTATCTGTCGCCTCGCCCGCCAGCGGGTCGGGTTCGATGTGCGATAGATAGACGTTCAAATAGCGGCAGTTGCCAGGCTTCGATGTTGCCGGCGAAGGCTGCGAATTGACCTCTTCGGCAACTCGCTGCGTGAACATCGAACCCATATCAGGCAGACGCAAAGGTCGCCGTTCAACGCGGCCTTGCGTTGCCAGTCTGCGAAGCATCGACTCGAAGGAACCAGCGGACATCCGCGTACTCGGATTCAACAGGAAAAGCAGTGTGACTGCTGCGCCAGGCGCGATGGTAGAAAGACAACCCTAAGGTTGTGTTTATGGGGGCTCATTTAGGCGGGTCCACCCGCGCTGTGTGGTCTGGATTTCGATAATTATATGGGCGTTTACGCTGATTTCATGCGGTCTAAGAAGATACACCTGCTGAAATGCAAAGTCTGCAGGACGGTCCATTAGTGAACAGAATTCTACCTTAAGTAGCAAAAGATCAATTGCGAATCAGGACCTTTGCGCCAATCTTTCAGTCGGCGCCAGGCGGTGCGCATCGGCTCACGTTGCATCCGGTTACGCAGTTTCAAGACACACAGACAGCAAGGTTTGGTCGCGCACTCGCGCCGGCGCGACAAGGCGCCGTAGTTATTGAGTCCATACAATCTGATCGGGAAAGCTAATGGTTGATGAGATGGTGCAGAGGTCGATCTATGCCGGCCCCCTCTACGTTCAAATAAAGAAGCTGCTGCACGAAAACATTCTCTCGAACAAATGGTCGACCGGAATGGCGCTGCCCAACGAATCGGACCTGGCGCGAGCCTACGGCGTCAGCATAGGAACCATGCGCAAGGCCCTGCAGGAACTGGAATCCGCAGGCTGGATCTCACGCAGGCAGGGCCGGGGAACGTTCGTGACGGATCCGCGGCAGGCCTCGCGCCGGCGGCTCAATCACTTCTACCTCAATGGCGAGCATTTCTCCCCGGACGGTTTCAACTACCTGTCCTGCACGATCGAGCCTGCCCGTCCGGAGGTGGTTTCCGGCCTGGGACTGCGCAAGGGCGATAGCATCGTCCGCATCAGGCGCAAGAAGATCATAAAGGGGATTCTCCGGCTGCTCGAGGAACTTCAGGTTCCCGAGAATGTCCTCGAAGGCATGGCGACCGATGAAAAGCGCCGAAAGAAAATTTCAGACAACGACATCCTTGGCTACAGCGCCTACATCAGGCGTTGCACTGAACGGGTGCGACCGGCCTTCCCGGACGAAGACTGCGCAGCACAGCTTGAGATCGAAACAAGTTCGTCGATCCTGGTCTGCGATCGGCTTGCTTACGACGCTGAGATGCGTCCGGTCGAATGGTCCCGCCGCTTCGTCCTCATGGAAAGCGTCGAGTACTGGACGGACGCCTCGTAGCCCGAACCGTCGGTCGCCGACGGGCTACCCCTTCTTGTCGCCAAGGTGCGCTGCGACGACGGCAAACGCATTCTGGGTGTCCGTCTCGCTCGCCTGCTGCGTCAATGCTTCATAGAGTTTTGGGACGATTTTTACCGCATCGTCGAGTTCGGGGTCAGCGCCCGGCTGATAGGCGCCGACCGATCTCAAATCGCGGCTTTCCTCGAATCGGGCAATCAGCGCCTTCAGCTTTTGGATCAGATTTCGTTGCGAGGCGGTCCAGCTGATGTGGGCGAGACGCGAGATCGAAGAGAGCAGGTTTACCGCCGGATAGCGGCCCTGGTCGGCAATCCCCCGCTCCAGGACGATGTGTCCGTCCAGAATGCCGCGGATGGTGTCTGCGATCGGGTCGTTGTGGTCGTCGCCTTCGACGAGCACGGAAAAGATACCGGTGATCGACCCTGAGTTCTCTTCCCCGGGACCGGATCGCTCGAGCAGCCGCGGCAAGTCGCTGAACACGGAAGGCGGAAAGCCGCGAGCGACAGGCGGCTCTCCGGCGGCCAGTCCGAACTCGCGTGAAGCATGGGCGTACCTCGTCAGCGAATCGACGATGAGCAGAACATCCTCACCCTCGTCGCGCAGGTATTCAGCAATGCACATGGCGGTGTGAGGGGCGAGGCGCCGCATCATGGCGCTCTCGGCGCTGGAGGCCACCACCGCGATAGTCCGCTGCTTCTGGTTTCCGAGGACATCATCGAGGAAGTCGCGGACTTCTCGGCCGCGTTCACCGACCAGCGCAAGGACGACGGAATCGACGCTCTGCCCCCGGGCGAGCATGGAAAGCAACGAGGATTTGCCGACTCCGGAGCCGGCGAAAATTCCGATGCGCTGGCCGCAGCACAGCGGGGTGAACATGTCGATGACCCGGACGCCGGTCTTCACGGGTTTCGAAATTCGTTGAAGCGTCATTGGCAGTGGCGGCGGGCGGTCACGCTCGTAGCCTCGCAATCCTTCCTCAAGTTCGCCAAGTCCGTCGATCGGTTTGGCCATTGCGTTGAGGGTGCGCCCTTTCCACGACATTGCCGGGCGAATATCGAGGCGCTCGGTCAACCAGGCAGTATCGCCGAGTTTTATCATGTCGGTGGATTCGAATGGCTTGACGACGGCTCGCCCGGTCTGGAGGCGGATGATCTCGCCCATCGTCTGGCGACCGTCACTTGTCACGGTGATGATGTCGCCGAGCCGGCCGGAATTCCCTAATCCTTCGACAAGGTAGTGATTGCGCCCGATTTCGATCACGCGGCCGCCCAACTGGCTGATATTCGAGTTGCGCGCCGTCGTGATCACATCGGCAAGACGCGACAAGGCGGTTCTTTGCGAATGCGCTTCACGTATTGGCGGGCTATTTTGATCAGCCATTCGTGCCGAGCTTGCGGATTGCTTCTTTCAGCGAGTCCTGGAACGTATCGGTCGCGGAAGAAACGGCCTCGAAGTTTCGCGTTAGCGTGATGAGTTTCGTCATCTCCAACATCGCATCGACATTGGACTTCTCAAGAAAGCCCTGCTGAATGGAGACCTTGTTGAAGTTTACGACGGGCTGGCCGGGGATGTCCGACAACAGCGCCGAATTGTCGTGGCGCACAAGCTTGGACTGCTCGTCGAGCGTGAAGAGACCTACCGCGCCGAGGCGCAAGCCCTGCTGACTGACCATCCCGTCACCGGAAATGGTGATGGGCCCGTCTTTCGGGCCGACCTGGATTGGGGCACCGCTGACGTCGAGAACGGGATAGCCGTTCATTGAACGCAACTGGCCCTCTTGGGTGACCTGCAACCGGCCGTCGCGGGTATAGGCAAGACCGGAGGGCGTTTCCACTGCCAGCCACGCGTCACCGGATACGGCGACGTCGAGTGGGTTTCCGGTCTGGATAACCGGTCCGGTCTTGCGCGAGATGAACGTCTCGCCGGAAGAGGAAAAGGCGACCGGATCCTTGCCGGAGTTGGACACCAGGCTCGCGAAGCTAACCTCTTCGGCGCGAAACCCCGGGGTGTTTACGTTGGCGATGTTGTGCGCAATCGTATCAAGCCGGCGCTGGGCCGCCAGCTGGCCGGAGACTGCGACGTAGAGCCCGCTCTCCAAGGAAACTAGCCTCCAATTTTGAGGTTTTGCAGGCTTGCCAGGATGTCGATGCCAACGCCGGCGATCGTCGGCGAGCTCAAGATCGCGTTCGGCACTGCGATGCTGGTCGTGCTGGAAGGGTTCGATACGTCCCAGCGGGCCGTGAATCCCTCGATCAGCTTCTCAAGTTTCCGTGGGTCCTTGAGGTCGTCGATATCGAGCCGGTCGGAGATGATTTTTGCCTGTCGATCGATATCGAGATTGGACATGTTGCCGGGCAGCCCGAGAGCGACCTCGGCAACTTCGAGCAGCGCACGGTCGGCAAGGATGCCGAAGGCGCTGCTGATCGTCGGCGCCTTGCGCTGGAAGTACAACGCCAGTCGGACGCCCTGGTTTTGGTTGCCGGCTTCGATCTCGAAGGTCTGTCTGACGAATCGATCGACGGTGCCTGAGCGCGCCCGTTCGAAGATCGTCGCGGTTTCACCGTATCGGGCGAAATTGAAGGTTTCGACGAATTCGCGATAGCGGACATCGGCAAGACCGTTCGCGAAAGAATTTCTTTCATCGATGCCGCCTTCGAGGGCTTTCCTCATGAAGGCCTTGGCATAGCTCATTTCCTCCAGGCCGAAAGCCTCCATGGCATAGTTGAAGAGGCGGTTGTCGCCGAGAAAGTCGTCGATCGATTTCACCTTCTCGATGTTGGCGAGATAGTAGTCGGACTCCCGCTGCACCGCCGGAGACGACCGTGTGTTGGAGAGGCTGCGCTCGACGTCCTGGGTCAACAGACGATAGCTCGCGATAGTGGTCAACATTGCCGATGATCCCTGATGCCGGCCCCTTCTATGCTTCGGTCGGCTTGCGCGAACCTTGAGTCTGCTGGCGGCGGCAATGCGAATTCGATTCTGTGGGTGCAGCCGGCTGACGTTTTCCCGCGCCACGGCTTCGCGTTGTCGCGAAACAAGCTTCGCGCAAGCGGATCAGCTTCTGATGATCACGAAGCTATGGATTGGAGAATGTTGTGACGATCGTTATCGGCCTCGTAATAACGCTTGCCTGCGTGCTCGGCGGCTTCGCGGCGATGGGCGGCAAGGTGCTCGTGATTTGGCAGCCCTGGGAATATGTCATCATTCTTGGGGCATCGTTCGGCACGTTCGTGGTGGCCAACACGGTCAAGGTCATCATCGACACCGGCAAGGCAATGATCGAGGCTTTTGCCGGCAAGGTTCCAAAGAAGGCCGACTACCTCTCGATTCTCGGCTGTCTGTTCCTTCTCATGCGTGAATTCAGAAGCAAGTCGCGCAGCGAAGTCGAAGGGCACGTCGAGAACCCCGACGAATCTCCGATTTTCCAGGCGTTTCCGAAGCTCCAGAAGAACGTCGAACTGCGAACGTTCATCTGTGACTACTTCCGCCTTATCATCATGGGCAGCGCCAGGCCCCACGAAATTGAGGCGCTCATGGACGAGGAAATCGAGACCTCGCGCGCCGACAAGCTCAAGGCCTATTCGGCCCTCAGTTCAGTTGCCGAAGGACTGCCGGCCATCGGAATCGTTGCGGCCGTCCTTGGTGTCATCAAGACGATGGGCTCGCTCGACCAGCCACCGCAGGTTCTTGGGAAATTGATTGGAGCGGCATTGGTTGGCACCTTCGCCGGGATCTTCTTCTCATACTGCATCTTCGCTCCCATCGCGACGCAGATCAAGATCGTCAGGGAAAAGAATATGCGCCAGTTCGTGGTGGTGAAACAGACGCTACTGGCGTTCATGAATGGCGCGGTGCCGCAAATCGCCATCGAATACGGTCGAAAGACGATCAACTTTGGTGAAAGACCTTCGATCGACGAACTCGAGTCGGAAACCGCCAATGGCGGCAAGAGTGACGAAAAGATCGCCGCCTAGTTGATATCAAGCGGTGTCCTTAGCAAGCCGACTTCCGGCAAGAAACACAGGAAAGCGCAAGTCCGATGTCAATGTCTCCAGATATGGACGCCACTCTAATTCGTGACAGCGGAGAACCCGAGCGGGCCGAATCCGGAAACGGAACACGAAGCGCAATCGCCGCCGCCGACGGAATGAGTGTCGTCATGAGTATCGCCGTCGACGTCGAAATCGTGCTGGGAAGCGTGAAAATGCCGCTCTCGAAACTTATGAAGCTTTCGCGGGGGACCGTCATTCCGCTCGATAGGAAGGTCGGCGAGCCGGTCGATGTCATCGTCAACAACAAGGTGGTCGCGCATGGCGAAGTCGTGATCCTCGACGAGGATCAATCCCGCTTTGGCATCTCGCTGACGAGCGTGGCGGGTCTCTCAAGAGCCGAGTGAACGTGCCCGAGAATCAGCGTCACGACAGGCCGAGTGAAGCCTCGCCGGCGGCCGGCGTGCACAGGCAGAGAAAGTTCGATGTCGCAAGATGAGTGATACGGCCGACAAGGACAGCAAGACCGAAGAGGCCACTCCCAAGAAGCTGCACGACGCTCTCGAAGAGGGCAATGTTGCAATTTCCAAGGAGGTCGGCATCTTTGTGTCGATGTTCGGGATTTATTTGATCTCGGTATTCTTCCTGGAATACGGCATAAAAAAAATGCTACTTCTATTGCGTCAATTCCTCGAACACCCGGACCAGTGGCGATTGCTGAGCGGCGAAGATGCTCATTACCTTTTCCTCTTCACGGCCCTGCACAGTCTTTGGCTTTTTGTCCCGGTCGCTGCCGTCTTGATGTCGTTCGGTTTGATTGCTTCGACGTCCCAGGCCCAGCCGCGATTCATCGCGAAACGAATTACTCCGGATCTGTCGAGACTTTCCATCATCAAGGGATGGAACAGAATATTCGGGACGAAGGGATTGGTGGAGTTCCTGAAGACGCTGGCGAAGTTTGCAATCCTCACCCTCGTCGGGTTGATCGTCATCCGCGTCTACAAGGCCGAAGTAGTGGCCATGCTGCAGGTATCGCCAGCCAGCCAGCTGCAACTCCTCCACGAACTGGCAAATGGAATGCTGGTCGGTGTGACGCTGGCATTTCTTTTGATCGTCGCCGCCGATGTCATCTGGACGCAGTTCTCGTGGCGCCGCGACCTGCGCATGTCGAAAGAAGAAATCAAGGACGAGCATAAGCAGCTCGAAGGCGATCCGATTCTGCGCTCGCGGGTGCGCTCGATGATTCGCGACCTCGCCAGAAAAAGGATGATCTCCTCGGTGCCGCGGGCGACGATGATCATTGCGAACCCGACCCATTACGCGGTCGCGCTGCGCTATGTGAAGGGCGAGACGCCAGCCCCCGCGGTATTGGCCAAGGGCAAGAACCATATTGCGCTCAGAATACGGGAAATTGCGGAACGCGAAGGCATTCCGATCATCGAAGACAAGGCACTGGCAAGGTCGCTTTACGATGCTGTTCACGTCGACCAATTGATTCCCTCCGAGTTCTACGGTGCGATTGCCAGCCTCGTCCTGACGTTGTCGAGGCAACCTCACTCCGCGAACTCGAAGCCGTTACGGTGAAGCAAACGATGCGAAAGCAGGCTTGGGTAGCAGTTCGAGAATGCGAAGCCATGTTGGCCCACCAGCTTCTGCCGCTGGTCAGCGAATTGCGCGCCTTCGACGTCGTCGATCTCATCGCATTCAGCCGTCTGGAGCGAAGCGAAAGCCTGAAGTCGCTGGTCGACTCGGCGGTCGAGCAGTTCTTCACGCCGGGAAACATTGAAATCCTGGATTCCGGCGACGTCCGCGTTGCCTGGGGAAAAACGCCGGAAATACAGTTCAATTTCAGATTAAGGTCTGTTCCCCTGGAAATTTACTTCCGGATGCTCCTCAGCGACGCCTATGGCGCCATCGGAATAGATTTCATCGATTGCCCACCCGACTGGCGGAAGGATTTCGAATACTTCGAATCGAAGTTTCGCGATTCATTGCAGCGGGCACGCCTGCAACCGGCTCGCAATGGCGGCGAATAGTCCTTCGGCCAGAGAATTGGAGCAGGTGATAAATTGGCTCTTGGATAAACAATAGGTATTCCAGGAGACATTTGTGCAGGCAGGTCAGGTTGGGGCAAGCGGAGATTCCTAAGCTGACCCAACACCAGCACCGTTGGAAAGGAAGCTGCCTTGTCTGATATGGCGATATTCGCAATTTCCACGCAGCGAATGGAGTGGCTGTCTGCTCGGCAGTCGGCGATCGCAAGCAATATTGCGAACGCAGATACGCCCGGGTACCGCGCCAGGGACGTTGCTCCCTTCTCTTCCTACCTCGATGGCTCGCAGTTCGACTTGGCGGTAACTTCACCCGATCACCAATCGACGAATTCAGGCCAGCGCTTTCCGGTGCAGACCAGCGCCCGGTCCGGCGGCGAGGTCAAGCACTCTGGAAACACGGTGAGCCTCGAGCGCGAATTGATTCGGGCCGGACAGGTTCAGTCCGATCACACGCTTGCCGCGTCGATCGTGAAATCGTTCCACCAGATGCTGGCCTCAGCGGTAAGGGGTTAGGCGGATGTCTGACGCTCTGAGCATGGCGGCCTCGATTGCGGCATCCGGACTTCACGCACAGTCTGTTCGGCTGCGGGTGGTGTCGGAGAACCTCGCAAACTCGCAGTCCACCGCACAAGAGGCCGGCGGTGATCCCTACGCCCGCAAGGTCGTGAGCTTCGCGGAGATGATCGACGATCGGCAGGGCTCGGCGCGCGTGCGCGTTTCCGAGATCGCCACCGACAGCGCGCCCTTCCGGCTGGTGCATGAGCCAGGCCATCCCGCCGCTAACGCCGAAGGCTACGTCCGCTTTCCCAACGTCAACATGATTTCGGAAGTCGCCGACATGCGCGAGGCGACGCGATCCTACGAAGCGAACCTGCAATTGGTGCGCCAGGCCCGTGAAATGATTTCCGCAACGATCGACCTGCTGAGGACCAGCCGATGATCGATACCGTTGGTCAAGTCAACGCGTTGCAGACGATCGGATCGGCTCCGGCGTCGACCGCACGAATTGATCATCCTGCCGCAGGCGACTTCGAGGCAGCTTTGACGGGCGCGGTGTTGGATGTTGCCGGTCGGCTGCGTCAGGCGGAGGCCGTCTCGATCAGTGGAGTCAAGGGAGAGGCATCCCAGCTTGAAGTCGTCAGCACGGTCATGAATGCCGAGCAGCAGCTGCAGGCCGCGATCGCCATAAGGGACAAGGTCGTCCAGGCCTATCTCGAGATCAGCCGAATGCAAATATAAGCGAGGGAAGTCATGAGAGCGTTGGCCATTGCCGCGACTGGCATGAATGCGCAGGAACTGAACGTGGAGGTGATTGCGAACAATATCGCAAACATCAATACGACGGGGTTCAAGCGTGGGCGCGCCGAGTTTACCGATCTGCTCTACCAGGCCGAACGCACTGCCGGTGCTGCCGCCAGGGGCAGCGACACCGTTGTGCCGGAGGGTATCAACGTCGGGCTTGGCGTGCGCGCGGCCGCGGTGCGCAACGTCCACACGCAAGGTGCCTTGGCGCAAACCGACAACAAGCTCGACCTCGCGACGATCGGACCGGGCTGGTTCAAGATCGACAGCCCGGACGGCGAGACGCTCTACACGCGCTCCGGCGCATTCAACACCGACTCCGCCGGGCGCATCGTCACCATCGACGGCTTTCTCGTGCAACCGGCGATCTCCGTTCCCGACCAGACCGTCAAGTTGACGATCAATCAGGACGGCAAGGTTTTCGCGCTGGTCGATGGACAGGCCGCGCCTCAGGAGATTGGACAGCTCACCCTCGCGACGTTTGCGAACGAGGCCGGCCTGACGCCGTTGGGTAACAACCTCTTCCGGGAGACCGAAGCGTCCGGTGCGGCGACGAACGGAGTTCCAGGCGAGCCCGGCTTCGGCACGATCCGGCAAGGCTATCTCGAAGACTCCAACGTCGATCCCGTCAAGGAAATCACCGAGCTGATCTCGGCACAGCGGGCCTACGAAATGAACTCGAAGGTCATCCAGGCCGCTGACGACATGCTGGCCACGACAAGCAAGGGCCTTCGCTAATCCGACGCGGCTCGCAAGGGGGGAAGTGAATGCGTATTCCGAGTCTATTCCTGGTGGTGCTCGCTTTCCTCGGCGGCTTGAAAGCCGCGTGCGCCGATGTCGTTCAGGTCATTTATCCCGTCCCCTTCATGACCATCTATACGGGGGACGCGATTGCCCCCGACATGCTGATCGAGAAGCGCTTCCGGCTGAGCAACCGGGCAGTCGGCTCTTACATCCGCGATCTGGACCAGATTGTCGGCAAGGTCGCGCGGCGCACGCTTGTTGCGGGACGCCCGATACCGAGCAACGCCCTGCAGACGAGCGAAGCCGTAACCGAAGGCAGCAGTGTGACGCTCGTATTCGATGCCAGCGGCTTCACGATCAAGGGGCTTGGCAAGGCCATTCAGGCGGGCTCGGTCGGCGATACGATCAGCGTTCAAAACATCGACAGCGGGCGTCTCGTAAGGGGTGTCATCCAGCACGACGGCACCGTTAATGTCGGGGGGCTATGATGCGCGCCCTCCTGGTCCTGGCAATTGTTGCGATCGCCAGCGGCGACGCCGTCGCCGCCGCCCGGCTCAAGGATGTGACGGACGTCACCGGAATCCGCTCCAACCAGTTGCTCGGATACGGACTTGTCGTCGGTCTGAAAGGTTCCGGCGATAGTCTTCGCAACGCACCGTTTACCGAGCAGTCGCTGCGCTCGATGCTTGAGCGTCTCGGGGTCAACATTCGCGACGCCGGCGCGCGAACGAAGAATGCCGCAGCCGTCATGGTCACCGCCGAACTGCCTCCGTTCTCGCGGGCGGGTGGGCGCATCGACGTGACCGTGACATCTCTGGGCGATGCGACGTCGCTGGCCGGCGGCATGCTGCTGATGACCCCATTGTATGGCGGCGACCAGCAGATCTACGCGGTGGCGCAGGGTTCGATCGCCGTCTCGGGCTTCGAGTCCAAGGGCAATGCCGAAAGTCTCACGCACGGCGTGCCGACCGCCGGCCGGGTTGCCAACGGCGCTTTGGTGGAGCGATCGGCGCCACAGGGCCTCGACCAGGCAAACCAGCTCAACCTTGAGCTGCGCAATCCCGACTTCGGGACCGCCGTGAAGGTCGCCGATGCCATCAATGAATATAGCCGGTCCCGGTTCGGAGGACGTCTCGCCAGGGAACTCGACATGCGCTCGGTTTCGATCAAGGTTCCTCCCGGCATTTCCACCAGCCGGTTTCTGGCCGAGGTCGGGGAACTGCTCGTCGAGCCGGATATGCCCGCACGTGTGGTGATCGATGAGCGAACAGGAACGATCGTCATCGGACGCGATGTCCGCATCTCGACCGTCGCGGTGACGCACGGCAACCTGACGGTACGTGTGACGGAGACGCCTGTCGTTTCCCAGCCGTTGCCGTTTTCCGAAGGACAGACGGTCGCGACCTCCGAGACAGAGGTCAATGCGGTTCAGGAAAATGGAACGCTGTCGATCGTGCGCGGAGCCGATCTGCACTCTCTCGTGAACGGTCTCAACAGAATGGGACTGAAGCCTCCCGGCATCATTGCCATCCTGCAGGCAATGAAGTCGTCGGGGGCTCTCCAGGCGGAACTCGTCGTTCAGTGAGGCAGAATGGGTCGAAGCTTGCAGGAGCGCAGCAGGATGAAAAACGTGCAAAATAGCGAAGGTTGTTCAACGATTGTGAATCCAGAGCACCAACAAAGGGCAAGTCTAGCCCGCCTTTCAGGTCGTCCGTGGCGGGGCCATCGGCTTCATGCTGGAAGCATGCCTCCGGCATGTCGGGCCGCTCAACCGTATGGCCCGATACGCTTTTCGCGCCCCTTCTTGCCGAATGACCCCGCCACGGACGATGACGGCGCGCATCCCTGTGAGAAAGGCGGGCTAAGGTTCCGGGCTGACGCTTGGAAATCTAGCGTCAGAGTCGGGACGCTAGTGGCGATCTTCGCTGTTCTCTTCATCTACCTCACGGGGCAGCAGGTTGGCGCCGAGCCGGAGCACACGTTCGTCGGTGAGGGCCGGCAACCGCAAACGCTCGCAGAGCGCTACTGCACCAATGTTGCCAACAAGGCGGCCAACGTCCTGCTGGTAAAGCAGATGCAGGAACTGCAGGAGCTTTCCGATCAGGTTGCCAAGCGCTCCGCCGCGCTCGAACAGAAACTCGCCGAGCTGAAGGACTGGGTTCGCCGGCGCGATGACTTCGTCAGCCGTGGAACGGACACGCTGGTCAACATTTTTGCCGCGATGCGGCCGGACTCGGCCTCCGCCCAGCTTATCGCTGTCGACGAGAGAACGGCGGCGGCCATCCTCATGAAGTTGAAGCCCAGAACGGCAAGTTCGATCCTCAACGAAATGGATCCGGAGCGCGCCGCGAGACTGGCCGCTACGATCGCGGGAGCCGCCAGGGTCGGCAAGGGCGGCAAGACATGAAGCTGGCACTGGCATCACTACTGGCGCTTCAGCTTTTGACGGGGTGCGCGATCAATCCCCGCGAGATCGGTCGCGAGCCGGAGCTGAGCCCGGTCGGTGCCGGAGTCAATCAGCCGGTTCTGCAGATGCCGACGGACGCGGCAATCCATAAAGCCAGCTATCAGAGCCAATCGTTCTGGCGGGACAGTTCCGCGGACCTGTTCAAGGATCCAAGGGCCCGTCGCATCGGTGACGTTCTCAAGGTCAGGATTGAGATCTCCGACAAGGCGGCGCTGGACAACTCGTCCGACCGGTCGCGCGACGCCAAGCACGACCTGGGACTGCAGTTCGACCACGACGTCAACTGGCGGGGCTGGTCGTCGTCAGGCTCCGGTTCGCTCGGGTCGGGAATCACCGCGAATACTGAATCGAAAGGCAAGGGCGCGATCGAACGCTCGGAAAAAATCAATCTGGTCGTTGCTGCAGTAGTGACCGACGTCTTGCCCAACGGCAGCCTCATCATCAACGGTTCGCAGGAGGTGAGGGTGAATTACGAATTGCGCGTCCTGAGCGTTTCCGGCCTCGTCGATCCCAGGGACATCAGTTCTGAAAACGCCGTCTCCTACGAGCGGATCGCGGAAGCGCGAATTTCGTATGGCGGTCGCGGGCGTCTGATGGAGGTGCAACAGCCGGGCTGGGGGCACCAGATCCTGGACGCGGTTAGCCCATTCTGACGGGGCAATTCGAAGCGCCCCTCGAAGGGGTCAACTGATGGTCCGACCGCAGGCAACGGTGGACCGGGCCCGAACAAGGTGGGGGGACTTGCGAAAATGGCAGCTGCCGGCAAAGCCGATGACGTAAAGAAAGCCGGTCTCGGCAAAGTCCTCATACCGTTCCTCGTGCTGGCCATCCTGGGGGCTGGCTTCGGCATCGGCTTCAAACTCTATTTCCTCAGCCCGGCGGGCAACGAAGCCAAGGCCGCAGTGGCGAATGCCGAGCCCACGCAGCATGCCGGGAAGCCGGACGGGCATATTCAGGCGGTGAACGGCGGAAAAGCCGAGGCTGTCGCGCACGGCGAGGAAGCCAAGTCAGGTGAGCACGGCGCGGGCGCTGGTGAACCCTTCATCGTCAGCATCGATCCCGTCGTCACCACACTGGCGCAGGGGCCTCCCTCGTGGATCAGGCTGGAGGTTTCCTTGATCTTCAAGCGGCAGCCGGAGGAGAACATGAAGACGGTCGCTGCCGAGGTCTCGAACGATTTCGTCGCCTACCTGCGCACGGTCAATGCGGCGCAGATCGAGGGAGCCCAGGGGCTCGAATATCTGAGCGATGACCTGACCGACATCGTACGGGTGCGCACGCATGGAGCAGCCGATCGGCTCGTCATCAAGGGGCTTGTCGTCGAATGACGAGGTCGATCGTTCTCGCCGTGGTCCTGACGTTTGCTGCTGCTTTCCCTGCGGCCGCACAGCTGCCTGACCTCGGCGCCCTGTTGCCGGAGGGCTCGACGAGCGCCAGCGGCCGCATCGTGCAACTCGTTGCGCTATTGACGGTTCTTTCGCTGGCTCCGGGGCTTCTCATCATGGTGACGTGCTTTACGCGCTTCATCATCGCGTTGTCATTTCTGCGAATCGGCATCGGACTACAGACGACCCCAGGCAATCTTGTGCTGGTCAGCCTGGCGCTGTTTCTCACGTTTTACGTCATGGCGCCGACATTCGACGAGGCGTGGCAGGCCGGGGTCAAGCCGCTCATCGAGGAGAAGATCGGCGAGGAACAAGCCTTTGAGCGCATCTCGGCGCCATTCAAGAAGTTCATGACGCAGCATGTCCGCGACAAGGATGTTCGGCTGTTCGAGGAGCTTGCGGGCCTGTCTGCATCGCGACAGACCGGTGACGATATCGAACTGCGCGTTCTGTTGCCTGCCTTCATGATTTCCGAACTCAGGCGCGGGTTCGAGATCGGCTTCCTGATCGTCCTCCCGTTCCTGGTAATCGATCTCATAGTGGCGACTTTGACCATGTCGATGGGCATGATGATGTTGCCGCCGACAGCCATTTCGCTGCCCTTCAAGGTGCTGTTCTTCGTGCTGCTTGACGGCTGGTATCTCCTGGTTGGCAGCTTGGTAAGGTCCTACTCATGAGGAAGAAGGCCGAAATTTACCAGAATTAAAGGGTAAGACCTCTAGGGTAGCGAACTCATAGCGGATTGGAATTCCAAAGGCATGATGCCGTTCCGCTATACCGGTCGAACCGGTATGTCCCCATCGAATCGACAGTCAATTTCTAGGGACATTCTCCATGAACAGCATAAATACGAACGTCGCGGCGATGACCGCGCTGCAATCGCTCAACCAGACCAACAAGAACATGCTCGAGACCCAGCAGAGGATCGCGACGGGTCTTCGCGTTGGTGAAGCTCAAGACAACGCCGCCTACTGGTCCATGGCAACGACGATGCGCTCGGACAACCGCTCTTTGTCGACGGTGAACGATGCGCTGGGTCTCGGTGCCGCAACGGTCGACGTCGCCTACACCGCCATCAACAGCGCCATCGATGTCGCTGACGAAATGAAGGCGAAGCTCGTGGCCGCCCGCGAGCCTGGTGTCGACCGGGTCAAGGTGCAAAGCGAGATCGACGCGCTCCAGGATCAGCTCCGCTCGATCGCCAGCTCGTCATCGTTCACCGGCGAAAACTGGCTTTCGGTCGACAATGGCCAGGACGGCGCCGGCACCTACACGTATGCCGACTCCGAGGAGGTTGTCGCCTCATTCACGCGCACGAACAACGCCGTCTCGGTCGGTACGATTTCGATCGACGTATCAAACACCTACCTGTTCAACTCGAACACCGACGGACAGGGCGGCGCAGCCGGCAGCGGCGCGGCAACCGAAGGCCAGCTCGGCATTCTCGGTTCGCAGCGCTATACTGCGGCAGAAGCAACAGCCTCTCTAGAAGCAACGGCTGTTGCCGGCGGCATCGTTGCCGGAACCGATACCGGTTCGATCGTGCTCGCATCCTACGATGGAACGTCGGAAATCGACATCAGCACAGCAACCGACGCCGAACTCGACGACTACATCTCGGCTGCCGATCGCGCCATTCAGGACATGACGACCTCCGCGACTGATCTCGGCTCGGCCAAAAAGCGCATTGACCTGCAGAAGGATTTCGTCGGTGCGTTGATGGATTCCATTGACCGTGGAATTTCGTCGCTTGTCGACGCGGACATGAACGAAGAGTCGACGCGCCTGCAGGCTCTGCAGGTTCAACAGCAGCTTGGCATCCAGTCGCTGTCGATCGCCAACTCGTCGGCTCAAAACATCCTGTCGCTGTTCCGCTAAACTTCAATTCAAGGTTAGCCACTACAACGCAGAATGAGACACGCCCGGCTACGGGCGTGTCTCAACTCGCATTCTGATCTGCCAAGACCATTCTCGCACAAGCTAAATCAACGACGTTGGGCTCTGATTCAACTTGGAGCTTTGATGCGTGTCTTCGGCAATAGGGCAAGAGCAGTTTTCGCTGCTACTCGGCAGCATACAGCAACTCGGCGCACGCCGCCTCGGCGCGCTCGCGGCGATCGGGCTTGCCGTCATCCTCGCCGTGGGCGGCAGCGCTTACTATCTGAGCCGGCCGACCATGGAGGTCCTCTACAGCGGATTGGAGACCCAGGACGTCGGCCGCATTTCGGCGGCTCTTGAAAGGGCCGGCGTCCAGTTCGATGTCAGCGCCGAAGGTAAGAGCATTTTCGTGCAGTACGGCACCACTGCCCGCGCCCGCATGCTGCTTGCGCAGCAGGGCCTCCCGAGCAGTGCATCGAGCGGCTATGAGCTGTTCGATCAGCTGGGATCGATGGGGCTGACCTCGTTCATGCAGGAGGTCACGCGGGTCCGGGCGCTCGAGGGTGAAATCTCGCGAACCGTCCAGTCGATGGCTGGCATCCAGGCCGCCCGCGTGCATCTCGTTTTGCCCGATCCCGGTTCCTTTCGTCGCAAACAGCGTCCGCCTTCGGCTTCCGTCGTCGTCAGGCTCGCCGGACCAACGAGTGTATTTCACGGGACCCAGGCCATTCGCCACCTCGTGGCTGCCGCCGTGCCGGGGATGTCGCTCGATCAGGTGTCGGTGCTCAGCACCGAGGGTTCTGTTCTGGCTGCTGCCGGCGACGCTTCGACAGCGGCGCCAGGCAACATGCTCGAACTCGAAAAGACCATGAGCAATCAGCTCGAAGAGGCGGCCGGCAATACGCTGGCACCCTACCTCGGCTTCGGCAACTACCAGATCAGCGTCGCGGTCCGCCTGAACACCGACAAGAAGCAGACGAACGAACAGACGTTTGATCCCGAATCGCGGGTCGAGCGCTCGGTCAAGGTCGTTCGCGAGGAAGGCAAGACGGAAAACAAGGCCTCCAATCCGGCAGTCGGCGTCGAGCAGAATATTCCCGCCGAGGACGGCGACAACGCGAATGGGGATCAGAGCCGCAGGCAGGAGGAGCGCCGCGAGGAGATGACCAACTATGAGCTCAATTCGCGCCGGATCCAGACGGAGAGCAACGGATATCGCGTCGAGTCGCTGACGATGGCGGTTATCGTCAACAAGAAGCGGCTCGCGGAAAGCCTCGGCGGCACTCCGAGCGAAGAGCAGGTTTCGTTGCGGCTCGAGGAGCTTTCCAGAATCGTATCTGCGGCGACCGGCGTCAAGGAAGAGCGCGGCGACAGGATACAGATCTCGGCGATCGACTTCCTCGACGGCGCCGAGGGCCTTCAGCCGATCTCCGACCTTTCGATCCTCGACCATCTGCTTCGCAACATCGGCACGATTATCAATGCCCTCGCCGCGCTCGCAGTCGTCGCCATGGTGGTGTGGTTTGGGCTGAGGCCGGCTGTGGCTGCCCTCTCGCAGGTGCCGCAGCCGGTCGCGCTCGACAGCGGCAACGAGAATTCGCAGGCGCCCATGCTGGCGAATGGCGAGGGAGCGGCAGTCAAGGGCGGCCTTGCCCACCTTCCTGGTCCGGAGTCAGCCCGGTCGCTGTCACCCAAGGACCGGCTCGAAAAGCTCGTTGAAATCGAGGAAGAGCAGATCGTGGAAGTCCTCAAGCAGTGGATCAGGAAGGAGGTTGCGACATGAGGTTTACACCCGCCTTCATGGTTCTCGAGGAATTCGATTCCGCGGCTGAAAGCGGCAATGCATTTGCATGGGCGATCGACGAGGCGCATCCGAAGCCGGCGGCGAGGGCGGTCAACATACTGACCGAAGCCAATCTGCAGCGTTCCCATGATGACGGCTATGAGGCAGGCTATCAGGCAGCGACCGCGCAGTTCGAGGTCGTCCTCAGCCAACGCGACGAGGAGATGCATACTCGACTCGCCGCCGCGGAGTTCGAATTTGCGGAAAAGTGCGGAGCCCGGCTCGTCGAAGATCTTACCCAGGCGATCGGCAGGATCAGGGAGGATCTGGCACGCGATGCTGCGCGCAGCGTCCTTCCCTTCATCGACACGCAGTTGCGAGCCTTGGCGATCGACGATCTGGCAGAAAACATCATGGCAATGAATCGGGATACCGGTCATGTCCATCTGCGCGTGACGGGTCCTGCCGCGCTGATCGGCGCATTGCAGCAACGGCTCCCCGAACGCTGGCAGGTCACGGCGACGGCCGACGAGAACGATACCGAACTCACGGCTGAAGTCGACACGAGCCTCTTTCGCACCCAGATCGGCAACTGGGTGAAGCGCGTTACGGAGGCTTCGGCATGAGCGAGGATGTCGCCGCAAGCGAGATCATAATCGTTCGCCGTCGGGGGCACGGTCATGACGATGGTCACGGCAGCACGGCCTGGAAGATCGCCTTTGCCGACTTCATGACCGCAATGATGGCGCTGTTCCTGGTTCTATGGCTGACGAACGCCACCGATCTTGCCACCAAGAAGCAGATAGCGACTTATTTCAATCCCATCGAACTGACCGACATCCAGCCGCTCCAGAAGGGAATCCGCGCTGTCGATGGCGAGGTCATTGTCGACAAGGAGACGGTGAACCAAGAGCCCGAGGGACGCGCAAACAGTAGCGGCGAGGATCCCGGGACGCTCGATGGCGGACCAGAGAAGATCGCCCGCCCGCTTTTTTCCGATCCCTATGATGCTATCCGCAGGCTATCGGAGAAAGTGGAGCCCGGCGGCATCGGCCTGAGCGCGGAAACGCAAGCAAAGGGAGGCGGGCCTGCAATCGACAAAGGCGAGGCGTTCCGCGATCCGTTCGATCCGGTCTTTCGCAGCGAAACCCTGGCGATGGCCAATGATACCATTTCGAACGAGCCGAAGCCGAAGCCCGACCCGCCCGAGCCTGCGGACCAGGCCGATAAGCAACATGCCGCCGATGTGCCGTCGGCAGCCGGTTCGCTGCAGCATGAACCGCAGTCGACCAGCGAAGCAGTGAATGAGGAAGCCCGGACCTTTGCCGAAGAGCTCAGGAAGGCAATCGGCGGCGTCGAGGCCAGCGAGCTTCCCAACGTCGAGGTAACCGTCGTGCCTGAGGGCATTCTTATCAGTCTTACGGACAAGTCGGATTTCGAGATGTTTGCGACCGCATCCGCCGAACCGGAAACGCGCATGAGCGAATTGATGGCGAAGATCGGCGGGATACTGAAATCGATGGACGGGCCGATCGTGCTGCGCGGCCATACCGATGGAAGGCCGTTTCGAACCAGCGACAACGACAATTGGCGATTGTCGATGGCGCGCGCCTACACCGCCTACAACGCGCTCATGCTCGCCGGTGTCGACGAGAAGCGGTTCGACCGAATCGAGGGATACGCGGACCGCATGCTCAGGGACGGGAATGCACCCGACGCAGCGGTTAACCGAAGAATTGAAGTGCTGCTGCGCAAGGGGTCGAAATGATCGGTTGCCCGGCAAGCTTCTGGCGTCCCGGCATTCTGCTCGCCATGTGCATTGGCCTCCCCTTACCTTCCTTGGCGGTCAGCAAAAATGCGCCGGCCGAACCCTATCAACTGGTCCGCTCGCTCAGCGCCGAGCAAAACAAGATCGTCCATGGCGACCGCGCCGCATTCGCGAGCCTCCAGGCGCGGCTCGTTGCAACGAGCAACACGTTACTGTCGGCGAGTACGTCAGTGTGGATCGACAATGCTCGCAACGCACGGGCTGTCATAAAATTGGTGCTGAGCGGAGGTCCACCCGACATCCTGAAGAAACTGGTTGAGGCAAAGCTGCTGGCGCAGCCCGACATGCCGCTGGGGGCTGCGACCCTCGCGTTCGCGGAAGGCCGCAAGGCGGACGCGCACAAGTACTTCAAGGACATCGACCACCGCAAGCTGGAGCGGAGCCTGGGCGGGCACGTTGCGCTGGTCAAGGCGCTGCTCAGCGGGGCCGGAAACTCAAACGAAGCTTACGCGCTCCTCGATGAAGCGTGTCTGCTGTCGCCAGGCACCATCGTCGAGGAAGCCTCCCTTCGCAGGCATGTGCCGGCACTGGCGTCGATGGGAGAGCTCAAGCGCTTCGAAGCGCTGACTTTGCGTTATCTTCGAAGGTTCCCGAACTCGCTTTATGCGGATGGCTTGATATCGCAAATCGGCGACGTTCTCGCGGCGCATGACTATGGCAGTTCCGCCCCGCGCGCAAAATTCTTCAAGAACGTTCTGTCGCTGCTCGCGATCGATAAGCAGCACGCACTGCTGACCGGTGTCATCAAGGAAAGTCTGGCGCTCGGCCACATGGCTACGGCCAGGCTGGCACTCGACGAGTTGTCGGCACTTCCTCCCGTTGGCGCAGCGGACGTCGATGCTTCCGGGGTCTATGCGGCCGCGACACTCATACTGACCGATGACTTCGAGGCCGGCGTCGCCGCACTTGCCGGTGTCAACACGTCGCGCCTCGAAAAGCGTGAGCGCGAATTGGCCGAGGCGGCGAACCGCCTGATCGAGTCGATAGGGAACAACGCGGGCGCTGCTGGGATCGCCAGCGGAGAGCCTCATCAGCCGGCTCCGGCACGAACGGCCCCAGAAGTGGACGGCGACAAGGCTGAAGGCGAGGCGTTGTCGTCCAGTCGAAAGACCTTGGACGTGATCGACAAATATTTGGCGGAGCTGGACTCATGAGCCTTGAAAGCCGTCTGCCGGGGAATCTGAATGCCCTTGCAACGAACGCAAGCCCGAAGAAGGCGCAATCGCCCGCGGCCGCGCGCTTGAACGACGCCCGGGGAGTCGAATTCTCCAGGGCGGTCGAGGAGTCCGAAAAGCGTCGCCAGCGTCCAGTCGGGGACCTGGACCTCCATCGTTCGAAGAGTGACGGCGATGCGCAAGGCGTGACGAACGAGGGCAATCCGGGGCTCGACGGCAGGCCGGGTCCAGGTTCCGTCATGCGCGACCGCAGGATCGAGCCGGACCAACGATTTTCCGGGGGCGTCGACGTCGAGTCAGCGGCCCTCCTCGCGGCAGCGGATTTCGCTATCCCGCAAGCGCAATCCCTGCCCGGGGAAAATTATCCGGCTCCTTCGCAAGCGCTCGCGCCAAAGCTGGAAGTCGGCCTCACGACGCCATCGTTGCCGGTGCGTGTACCGGAGGCCATTGACGCGGATGCCGCTGTTGTGGCGACCGGCGACGCCACATCGCCGGCCGGTCATGCCCGCAATGTTCTGCCCGAGGTTGCCTCCGCCCTCGGTGAGCTTCTTGAACAAAATTTCCTGCCGTCGAATCGCAATGGAGTTCGTGGACCGCCGGATTCCCAACCAGCCGTGCTGGAAATCAATGTCCAGCGGCAGGAAAAGCACTTGCCGACATTGCCGCTTTGGGGTTTGGACAAGCGAGGCTCGTCCGAGCCGGGGCCGTCTGAGCAATCGCCTGAAACCGAGCCTCGCGACGCGGATCAATCGTTGGTCGCCGCGAATGCACTGAAACGCGGCGCCACCTCCGCCTCTGCCCCGCTCCCGACTTCGACTCCGACTCCGACTCCGACCCCGGGCCCTGCCTCTGCCTCTGCCCTCTCCCATGCCCCTGGTCCCGCCCATGCCTCTGTCCCTGTCCGCGTCCCACAAGGCGAGATGACCGAAGACATCAAGACGGCAAGCAGGGAAGACGGCGCAATCGCGCTGGAGAGCACCTCGGGCGCTGACGGCTTCGCCCAGCAGTTGACGAAGCGGATCGCTCGTGAAGTCGCGCCACCAGCCGCACCTGCGGAGCCATCGAAGGTGGCGATGCTGCAGCCAGCGTCCCCGATCGGCGGCAATGTTGTGCGCATCCTCGAGGTCGGGCTGCAGCCCGCGTCGCTGGGCGCGCTGACTGTGCGTCTCTCATTGCGCGGTCAGGAACTCTCGGTCAGCCTCTCGGCGGACACGCAGTCAGCACTCGATGCAATCAACAGCGAACGCGACAGCATCGAGGCCGCCCTCAAGAGTGCAGGCTATACGATCGACGAACTGAAAGTTCATCGCACCGATCTGGAGCCGGTGCGAAACCATCCCGATCAACAGTTGCGGGGTGATACGACGGGCAGGAACACCACTGCGGGGCGCGGAGATGGCAATGCAGACACCTCAGGATCAGGCCGCGAACGGCACGGCTCGAATGACACCGGCAGGCACACGGGTAATGGCGGCAAGAACGAACCCGTCGAACCTGCGATGTTGGCGGGTACGCGCAATTCTCGCAGCGTTGTTGTCTAGCGCAGTGTGGCTTTCGCCGCCTGCAGCGGCTGGCGACTGCGAACGAGAGATCGATCGTTCAGCGCTGAGGCACGGGGTTCCGGCCGAAGTCCTTCATGCGGTCGGACAGACAGAGACCGGCCGCGGCGACGGCTTGCGCCCCAATGCTTTGAACATTGCCGGCCAATCGCATTACGACCTCAGCACGCAGCAGGCGTTGAAGTTGTTCTCAGAGGCCCGACGGCGGGGCATAAAGCTGATCGATATCGGCTGCATGCAGATCAACCATCACTACCACAAGCAGCATTTCTCCTCGGTCTCCGAGATGCTCGATCCTCAACGCAACGTTGATTACGCGGCCAGATTTCTCAAGCAGCTCTATGCGGAGGAACGCAACTGGACAATGGCGGTCGCCCGCTATCATGCGGGAAAGAAGAATTTCAAGGCGCAGAAGCGATACGTTTGCGCTGTCATAGGGAAACTTGTTGCGGCAGGCGAAGGCGCCTGGACGCCGGCGGCGAGTCGATTTTGTGATGAGCCCCGGGCGCGATGTGCCGAAAACGGCAAAGTCGGCCTGCCAGATAGCCGCGACATTGACGAGGCGTGCGCTTCACGCGGGCCGGATCAACAATGGTCCGCCGACCCTGCGTACAAGAAGGACAGCGACGAAAGTGGATGGGCTGCCACCGTCACGCAGGCGAACAAGCCGCCTGGAGCATGACGCTTTTGGCAAGCTCCGGGCAAGCTCTCTGCCGTAGCAATTTGAGTGAGGACTTCGGCCGACGACAGGTCTGGGCTCATTGCGAACTGGGGCAGCGATGGCGACAGATGACAGTTCGTCCGATTTGATCCGCATGCAGCGGCTGTCCGGAGTGGAGAAGGCAACCATTCTGTTGCTGGCCATGGGAAAGCCGCTCGCCGATCGCATCGTAAAGAAGTTCGACAGCGAGGAATTGAAGCGGGTCGCCAGTTCGGCGTCCACCTTGCGAACGGTTGAACGGCCCGTGCTTGATAGGATTGTCGACGATCTGGTGAAGCAGCTCGAAGTCGGGATCGGCCTGGTCGCGACGCCCGGCCAGGCACAAGAACTCATTTCCGGTGTCGTTTCCGATGAGGACGCTGCCCAGATTCTCGAGACCGTCAACGGGTCGTCGGGCAAGACGGTCTGGCCGCGCCTGTCGAGAACGCCTGGAGGGAATGTCGCGAAGTTCCTGATGCAGGAGAATTCCCAGACCGTTGCATATGTCCTTTCCATGGTGGCGCCGGATCTTGCGGCCTCGGTGGTCGCACAGATGCCGGCCAGGCAACGCAATAGCGTGATGCGAAGAATGCTGGCGCTCAAGCCGATGACCAGCGAAGCAGAAGCGCTGCTGGAGGAAGTCCTGGCGGAAAACCTTTTGTCCGGCGTCAGGTCCGATGGCGATAACAACCTTCAGGCCAAACTGGCTAGCGTCCTCAACAAGCTTGAAAGACAGCAAATGGACGAGGCACTGAAAAGCATCGAGGCGGTCAACCCGAAGGGCGCCAAGCTCGTCCGGGGCCTTTTGTTCGTATTCGACGACATCGTGAAGCTGGCGCCGGAAGCGCGTGCCAAACTGTTCGACGAAGTACCCTCCGAAGTCACCATCATGGCGCTCAAGGATGCCCAGCCTGAGGTCGTTGAGGCTGCATTGGGCGGTGTCTCTTCGAGGGCCCGGAGAATGATCGAGCAGGAACTGACGGGTGGCGCGCCCGCGACCAGGAAGGACGTGCAAAAGGCGCAGCGCTGGATCGCCGATCGTGTCCTCGACATGGCCGATCGCGGCCTGATCGAAATTGGCGGCTCCGATGAAGAATAATCCCCCTTTGCCGACAGCCGAGGCAATTCTGTCGGTCATCTCGCGTGAAGAAACGGAGAAATCGGTATGTCACAGGCGCCTGCAGGCGGTCGCGATGCGGTCGAAAAGCTCTTTCGCCATCCCGAACTCTCCATGGAGAGCCTGCCGGTTCTGAAGGATGCGTTCACCACCCTCGCATCCGATTGCGGAGAGGGCATTCGGGCACTTTGCCCGCATCCGATGGTATTCGCGGTCGCCGAGACAGGACTATGCAAAGCTTCGGAAGTCCTGGACCGGTATCAGAATGGCGTCGCTTATATCTTCCATGCAAATGGATGGGGAACGCAGGTCGTCATCGGGATTGAGCGCGCAACGATGTTCCTGCTTGTCGAGAGCGTTTTCGGGGGCGATGGCTCAGAAGAGCTGGAAGTCGATGAGCGGCCGTTCAGCAAGTTGGAGCTTCGACTCGGCCAGAAAGTCGCCGCACTTGCCGCCGCATCTTTGAATCAGTTTCTCAGCGGTATTTCGGCCATCGATCTCGTTCTCGATCGTGTCGAGCCTGCGATATCGTCTGCCATGCTGGGTCAAGCCGAAACGGGCGTCGCCCATGCGCGAATCGACATCCAGCTTCTCGATCGCCGCGGCAAAATATTCATCATGATTCCACGCTCCGGCATCTATCCGTTGCGGTCCAAGCTCGAACGCCTGGGAGGGCACACATCGGCATTGGTCGATGAGGATTGGACCAATCGGCTGAAGGAGGGAGTCGAGAGCACGACGGTGTCGCTTCGAGCTGTCATTCAAGCGCATAGCTCGACGTTGCGGGAGGTAGCCGCGTTCAAGGTCGGCTCCGTGATCGAATTTCCGCTGGATGCTCAAAACAACGTTATTGCCACCTGCAACGGTTCGCAGGTATTTACCGCGCGCCTTGTCCAGTCGAAGGGTCACTACGCTCTGGCAATCAACACTTTTGCCGACGGTTCATCGAATTGAGGCCGCCGCCGCCTATCATCTGAGAAGCCGCTGCATTCGAAGAATCGACCTGAAATAGTCGGAGCCCATGTGCTCGTAGGTCAGGTGTTCGTCCGCCCGGAAGTTGGCTGGAACAAAAGCGATGCCATATTCGCATTCGCACTCGCTTTGCCGCACGACGATAGCCGGCAGATCCGTGCCATCGATGAGGCTCAGGTCAACGCAGTCATGCACCGATGGCACCAGGCCGCTGCGAAGCTGCAGGGCGGCGCCACAGTTAGAAATGTTCCGCAGGACCACACCGAATTGAACTCCGCGGATCCGAAGCGCCGCGAGTGCGCCGACCGCTCGTCGCGGGTGGGCGCGCCGGTCGCAAGAACCGCGTGGCGCCAACAGCGGGCTCACTAACGCTGCGACGCTCGTGCCAGTCTCGTTTGCACCACTCATTCTGTTTGGCTCCGTCAATTTTTCTGAGCCCTTCGTGGGCCACGGCGTTTACACCTCTTCTAACAGCCTTCGATTTCCGACCCGTTATCCGGACCACTGAAAAGCCCAGCCAAACATATAGAGTCTATAGAAGTCAGGCCGGATGCTCTGGGCTCCGGGTCCTGGGCTCTGGGCCCTGGGTTCAAAGTTCCGGAAATCTATTTCTCGCTTCCGTCGATCTCGGTCGCCGAGCCCGCCGAAGCCCATTCCACCAGCCGCTGCGCGGTTTTCGCGAAGGCGATGTCGAAGGCTGCAACGGCGCCGACCGAGTCGGTCGATTTCAGCGGCATGGTTTCGTGAACGATTGAGGTCGTGAGCGCGTTATCCTTCGCGGCAATCAACTTTGCTGAGATTTCGATGTCCGCCATCGGTTCCGGGGCTACGGCGATGCCGTAGTTGCGGATCTCGAAGCGCAGCGTGAGGTCGGGTTCGATGGCATCGAGCGGCCGGCTGACCGAGCGGAAGCAGCCGGTGTTCTCGAAGCTCTCGATAAGCCTCGCCTGCACCAGCGCTGGAACGTTGTCGACCCATTGCGCATTGGCGAAGGAAGTTGCCCCGGGGTCCTCGCCAACAACCAAAATCTTATCGGAGTTGAGTGCCAGCGGTGCGGTCGGTTCCGGTATCAGCAGGTTTCCAAGCTTCGGACTCTCACAGCGCTTCAAGTCCCTGGCCGGGGTGAGGTCGTAGAGCGTCGGCTTGTCCTTGGCAGCGCCCGCCCCAGTCATCCGTTCGATGCCGGCGATGATGCCGTCGACGCGGTCGGAATTGCGCGCAAGCGCCTTCGAGAATGTGCTGATGGAGTCGATTGCGTCATGCAGCGGAGTCGCATTGTCGCTGAGGATCGTATCGAGCCGCCCGAGCGTGTTGCGCGCCGATTGTGTCAGGCTGTCGCCCGCACCGGCCGGGGCGACGAGCAGCGGCGGCTTGCCGCCGGACGAAACGAGAGCTGGAGCTTCCGGGCTGCCGCCCTTGAAGAGGATGACAGGCGCGCCGGTCAGGCCCTGGAAATCCATGGAGACCGACGTGTCCGCCCGCATCGGGGTCGATTGATCGACTTCCACGTCGACGACGATCTGGCGCGGGTCCTCGGAATCGATGCCAAGCCGTGTGACTTCGCCGACGCGGATGCCGTTGAACAGGACATGCGAACCGACGAGGAGGTCGGATACCGAACCGGTGAACTTGACCTGATAGACGTCGCGCCGCCCGAATCCGCCGCTATTGTTCAGCCAGTAGACGAAGGCGAACCCCGCGACGATGACGGCGAGAGTGAACATTCCGACGAGCGCATAGCGTGCCTGCGTTTCCATTTTGCGAACTCAGCTTGTCCTGTTGGCGATCCGGCTCTGCACGATCGTCGCGCGCCGGCCGCGGAAATAGGCTTGGACCCACGGGTGGGGAGACTCGAGAATGGCCGGGATTCCGCCGACTGCGACGACACGCCCGTCGGCCAGGACCCCGATACGATCGCACACGGTGTAGAGACTATCCAGATCGTGCGTGATCATGAAGACGGTCAGGCCGAGTGTCTTCTGGAGCGTGCGGATCAGCTCGTCGAAATCGCCGGCCGCGATCGGATCGAGCCCGGACGTCGGCTCGTCGAGGAAGACCAGTTCCGGATCGAGTGCCAGCGCACGCGCCAGGGCGACGCGCTTCGTCATGCCCCCGGAGAGTTCGGACGGAAACTTGTGATGATCGACGGCGCGAATCCCGACCATCTCCAGCTTGGCTGCCGCCATCTCGTGCATCAGCCGCGGCGAAAGATGCAGATATTCGCGCATTGGAAACTGTACGTTCTGCAGCGCGGTCAGGGATGAAAAAAGCGCTCCCTGCTGGAACAGAACGCCCCATCTGCGTTCGATAGCGCGCCGCGCGCTGCCGCTCGCGGTGTCGAGTCGGGTTCCCAGGACCTCGATCGAGCCGCCGCGCACCGCAAGCAGACCGATGACCGTGCGCAACAGCACCGACTTGCCGCTTCCCGATCCGCCGACAAATCCGAAGATCTCACCGCCCATGACGTCGACCGACACGTGGTCGAGCACGACGCGGTCGCCAAAACCGACCACTAGGTCGCGGACATGAATGATCGGCTCTGACATATCGGCTCACATGTCGATCGAAGCGAAGAAAATGGCAAAAAGCCCGTCCAGAACGATAACGAGGAAGATCGATTTTACCACGGCGTTGGTCGTCTGCCGCCCGAGCGATTCGGCGCTGCCCTTGACCTGGAAGCCTTGAGCGCACGCGACGATCCCGATGACAAGGGCCATGAACGGCGCCTTGATCATGCCGACTTCGAAATGCGTGACCGAGATCGCTTCCTTGAGTCTGGCGATATAGATGTCGGGGCTCATGCCGCCATAGAGGTTGGCGACGAGGCCGCCGCCGTAGAGCGCTGCCATCGAACCGATAAAGGTGAGGATCGGCAGCGCGATCACCAGTGCCAGGACCCTCGGCAGGACGAGGACGTCGATTGGGTCGAGCCCCATCGTTCGCAGCGCGTCGATCTCCTCGCGCATCTTCATCGAGCCGAGTTCCGCGGTGTAGGAACTCCCCGAGCGACCGGCGACCATGATCGCGACGAGTAGGACGCCGATCTCGCGCAGGATCAGGATGCCGACCATGTCGACGACGTAAGCGTCGGCGCCGAATTTGCGGAAATGGAAGAAGCCCTGCTGCGCGATGATGCAGCCGATTAGAAAGGTGATCAGGACGATGATCGGAACCGCCTGCCAGCCGACCCGGTCGATGTGATAGGTCGTCGAGGTCAACCGGAACGCCCGCGGATTCCCCATCACCCGGACAACCGACCGGCCAAGGAGGCCGAGCATCTCCGCGAGGGCGACGAGATCGCGGCCGAAACCGATCGTCGCGCGGCCCAGGAACTCGAATGCCGACCCTAGCGGACCCGCCTTTGGCGCCGGCGCCGTCGCGCCTGGCGGTGTCTCCTGAAGTTCGCCAAAAAGCTCCTCGAACCGACCCTGCAAGGCCGTGATGCGCGTCTCTTCATTGCGCGCGTTCCGCGCCCGCTGCAGGCGCTTCAACAGGCATGCGCCATACGTATCGAAATGCGTGACGCCGGCCATGTCGACCAGCAGGCTCGGCTCTCCGGCGGTCGTGCTTGCCGCCGCATCGATGAGCGGTTCCAGCAGGTTCGCATGGGCCGCCGTCCATGACCCGGCTGCCGTCAGCCGCTTCATATCCCCATCGCCGCCGGAGGTTATGGACGGTGCAATATTCACACTGTGAAGCCCATCTGAACAGGGAGCGTTCGCTCATCCGCCGGAACCATCGGATTTGCCGGAACCATCGCAGTTGCCGGAACCATCGGAGCTAATGTGTGCGAAGCCTCGGCCCTACTTCGATTGTCGGCGACCATGGTGGTCCTGCAACGAACTACTTCCGGGAAAGACTGACATCGACGCCCGCCAGCTCGGTGCCTTGAGTGGAGATCGCCACGGTTTGGCGCGAGCGGCTGAATTCGACGCTCATGCTGCCGGACACCGCACCACTGATACCTAGTGAAATGTGGCCGTCGCTGACCCGGCCCGTCGCGCTGCCTTCCGCGTTGAAGGTGCGCTCTTCCCAATGGCCGCTCAGGTTGTTCCCGCTGGCGCTGAGTTTACTGCGGATCTCGATCTTGTTCTCTCCGCCCGAGCATCGCACGACCATGCCGAGCTGCGTCCCCCCGCCCGTGTAATAGGCGTCGCAGCGCAGTTTTTCGGATTTCCCGCTGGCGAGCCGGTATGTGCCCGACCCTCCCCAGGACCCAAGCAACGTCTCGAATGGTCCAGCCGCGCTTGCCGTACCGGCAAACTGCGAAATCGTCGCAAATGCGAGAGCCGCACACGCGGCGATCGATCGGAGTGGAGGAATGAACTTGGAACGTTTTGACATTTTCCGGTCCTGAGATGTGAACTGCGCGCAGGCGAGATGTTAACTACACTGACGATCAACGAAAGTCTGCGTCAAGCCCTTCGATAAAGCAGCAACCGCTATCCGATGGGCAGTCGCTGCTGCATCCTTGACGTATAGCATGCTGCCGGCAGGCTGCATCTGCGTTAGTGAGGTCATCGGTTCGGTATTGGATCTTGCCTCACCTCTTCATCATTGCGCCGAGTCCGGCCACGACGAACAGCGCCGGCACGAGCAGCAGGAACATGATGCCTGCCGTGATCGCGATGCCGACAAAAACGAACGCGATCAATGCGAACGCCAGCCAGGCAACGATGAGCAGGGCTCCCAGGATCAGCCAGGCACGCCAGCCCGTATAGACGGTTCGCTTTCCATTCCTGACGATGACCAGCATGCAGATGTCCTTTGCGCTGATTTCTCTGGCGAAACCTCACACTGTCATTCAGATCTCATTGCGGCAACGGGTCATGTCGTGTGCCTCTGCCGGACGGTTTCGGCAATCAGTCGATGGCCATCGAGTTGCCTCGGCCCCGATCGCGGCAGGCCGGGCAAAGTGACTTCCGACCGAACGGGCGATGTGATAGTTATCCATGGCGCCGGATCGACTAGTGAGGCGTTGCCGCCTGCGGGCGGAGAATAAAGCTTTGCTCTGAGCATTTCTGGCGACCGGGAGACGTATCGTGCTGGAAGCTGGCGATTCTGCAACCGCGCGGGGGGCCATACTTCTGGCGAGCCTTCCAAATGAGCTTGCCGAGACCATCCTTCAGCGCGCCACGACTAGGACCTACCACCGCGGCGAGACAATTTTTCTGCAAGGCGATCCCGCCGATTTCATCTTCGTGGTGCTCGACGGCTGGATGAAGCTTTTCCGTATTACGCCGACCGGTTCGGAAGCCGTCGTCGGTGTTTTCACGAAGGGGCGAAGCTTCGGGGAGGCCGTCGCGTTCGCCGGCGGCACCTATCCGGTTTCCGCCGAGGCGGTAACCGAGGGGCGGCTTTTGCTCGTGCGCGCGGGCATTCTGTCTTCGATGATGAAGGACCGCCCGGAAATCGCGACCGCAATTCTCTCCTCCGCATTCCGCCACCTGCAGGGACTGGTGTCGCAGCTCGAACAACTGAAGGCCCATACCGGTGCGCAGCGCGTCGCCGAATTCCTGCTTGAGCTATGCAACTCCGAGACGGGGTCCTGTACCATCACCCTTCCCTACGACAAGACGTTGATCGCCGGCCGCCTCGGCATGCAGCCGCAGAGTTTGTCGCGCGCCTTCAACCGGCTTGAACCGCTGGGCGTGAGAATCGCGCACAACCAGGCATCCATCGCCGACGTCGATAAATTGCGCGAGTACATGCTCGAGGACCGCAGCGCGCCGTGGAGGAAGTCGGAGTGACTGAGGAGGGCAGATTGGCAGCAGTGCTTTCGGCCATCGACGGCGCCAACGCGGCCGACCCGACCCTTGAACAGGCCGGATCGAATTGCGAGCCCGCAGCGCTTTTGTACGGGCAGCGCATGTCGCAAGTGCTTGCCGAATTCGCTCCGGAAGCTGGCGAACTCCTTCGGATCGCCGTTCGCGGCCAGCACATCGAGCGCTGGAAGCGCCCCCGCACGGACTACCCCGAGGGCCGCGCCGGTTATCTCGCATGGCGCCGGGATGCTGCCCTCTATCATGCGCAGCGCGTTTGCGAATTGATGGCGGCCGAAGGCTACGATGCGGCCTCGATGCAGCGGGTCGCCTCGCTCATTCGCAAGGAAGCGATCAAGCGCGACGCGGATGCGCAAACTCTCGAGGATGTCGCCTGCCTCGTCTTCATGCGCTCGTACGTCTCATCGTTTGCCGACAAGCGAACGCCGGACGAGCTTTTCCGCATCGTCGAGAAGACCGCCCGCAAGATGTCTCCCAAGGGCCGGCGTGCGGCATTGCTGTTGCCGCTCCCCGTTGAACTCGTACCGGCGATCGAGGCCGCTGAATAGCCGTCCTGCTATCAATGGTCGTCTTTGAGGCCTTCGTGGATTTTCCGTGCGAGCCACAGCGCGGGCAGGAGGCCGGCCACCGCGCCGATTGCACCTGCAGCGATTAGGCCGCCGATTCCGTGGCCCGCCATCGCCGGAATGGCGAGCGCGATGAAGACGGCATTGATGGCGCAGGCCGGTCCCATCAGCGCGTAGCAGAACGCGGGGATCCACAGCGGCATTTTGGTCTTGTCCGGTACGTTGGCCATCTTCGCCATAGGCTATCCTTTCCCCGCGCCAACAAACAGCGCGAAGCACGTGATGAGAAAGATGCCGGTCGCAAGGTCGAATCCCCTCATCCAGAAACGGCTTGCGCGCAGCCCCAGATAGCGGCCAAGAATCAGTCGTGCCTTGAGGCCGGCAAGAACAAGGATTCCGAATGCCAGCCAGTTTGGGTCGAACCCCTTGTCCTTGAACGCGGCCAGCAGAGTTGTGCCGGCGCTGAGGCCGGCGAGGGCGGCCCATGCCGTGACCAGATCGCGTGATCGCCCAATCGTTGTCAGCATCGGTTCATCCCAGCACGTAGATGATGGGGAACAACAGCACCCATACGAGATCGACCATGTGCCAGAAGGCAGCCACGGTCTCCATGTTGCGCCGGCTGTCCCGGAAGCTCACGAGCGTGAGCAGGACGATCCCGGCGACGACGTGGGCGGCGTGAAAGCCCGTGATCAGGTAGTAGAAGGTGAAGAACTGGCTGGTGTCGATGCCGATACCGAGGCAAGCCTTGCTCCAGTATTCGAACCCCTTCACGGTCAGGAACACAAGTCCCAATAGGCACGCGGCATAGAGCCAGTAGCGGGCTTGGCGCCGCGCCTCGGTGTCTCGCGCACGCACGGCGAGCGCCGCGCACAGTCCGCTCGTGACCAGGACGATGGTATTAGCTGCCCCGGCCGTCCGATCGAGCAGCGCCTGATCGGCGGCAAAGCCGGCGGGATCGGTGATACGAACACCTAGAAACGCGATCAGCGCCGCACCGAAGACAAGGAACTCGCTGACGATCAACACCCACATCATCAGGTCGCCGGGCAGTTCGCCGAGAACGCCCCAATCCTCGTCGCCCAGATCGTCCGCGTCCCGATCCTTGCCGCCGCCGCCGTCCATCAGCTGGGTATCCGCTTTATCTCTCGTCATTGGCCGACGAGGTGGGAATAGATCTGCGGCAGGGCGGCGGTCAGTCTTTCCGGATCCGGGATGACGACGAAACCGCCGCTGCCGAAGATCCGGCTGAAGCTCGCTTGCGATTTGGCGTCGATGGTGATGCCGAACACCGATTGCCCGCGGCGCCGGGCTTCACGCACCGCCATGTGCGTGTCCTCGATGCCGTGCCGGCCTTCATAGTGGTCGAGATCGTTGGGTTTGCCGTCCGTCAGGACGAGCAGCAGCCGGCGCTGGTTGGGCCGATCGGCAAGGCCTTGCGAGACATGCCGGATCGCCGCGCCGAGGCGGGTGTAGTGCCCTGGCCTCAGACTCGCGATTCGAGCTTGGGCGAGAGACGACATGGATTCTTCGAAGCTCTTGCAGGAGTGTACGAAGACGCGGTCGCGGCGCAGTGACGAGAACGCATCGATCGACGTTGCATCGCCGCAGGCATCGAGCCCCCAGGCGAGTGCGATCAAGGCTTCCCTGGCGATGTCGATGACCTGACGCCCGGCAACGATGCTTTCGGTCGATCGCGAGGCATCGAGCAGAATCGAGACGGCAAGATCGCGCTCCTGGCTGCGGCTGGCGCGGTAAACGCGGTCGGAGTGTGCGCCACGCGCTGCGAGTTCCACCCGCGCTTCGACCGCCGCCTCGATGTCGATCTCCTCGCCGTCGATCTGCCGGTTGAGATGCACCCGCTTGGGCCGCAGCGCTTCGAACTGGCGCCGTACCTGCCGGATGCGCCGCTGCGTCTTGGGACAATCGAGAAATTCCGGAGGATTTTCGGCGGGCTGCACGGGCCCTGCAAGAACCCGGCAATAGTCGGGGAGGTAGTCCTTCTTGCGGTGGTCCCACTCCGGATAAACGTGCTCTCCCGCCAGTCGTTCGAAATCGGCTTCCTCCGGTGAAAGGTCGAGGTGCAGGCGAAGCCGGGCCCGCGCACGCTGGGGCACCTGGGTGAGTGAGATTTCGTCCTGGTCGTCGGCAGCCTTTTTCGCGGTGTCCTCGTCGTCGTCCTCGATGCGCCGGTTGATGTTCAGGAATTCCGCCCACGAGAAGATCGCTTCGAACTTGTGCAGGACGAGGCTGTCCTTGCGCGCGGCCTGGTCGGCGCTTTTCCGCTTGGCGTTGAACATGCGCTCGTCTTGATCCTGCGGTGACTGGCCCTGTTCTGGCGTTTCGTCGTCGCGAGTGACCTTCTGGCGGCGGGCCGGCGCGCGCAGGTCCGGCCAGAGTGGAACAGGCATGAAAGTCCGGTAGCCGCGCGGCGCAGCAAGCGTGGAGAGGTCTTCGGCGCCGACGCGAACGGCCCTTGCAATCGATTGCGCCAGGGGGTCGGCTGGCGGTGCATCGCCGAGGAGATGCAGGATCGCAGCTTCCATCGCGGCTTCGGCGGCGGGCAGCGAACGCGGCCGGCGCAATGAACGCGCGGCGACGCGGAGATTGGCGTAGAGGCGTCTCAGACCCGGGCAGTCGCAAAGCACGGCTTCCGTCATTGCATGCGCCGCCTGCAATGCGCGAACGTCGGCGCGCAAGGGATCTTCATCGTTCGGCGGCGGTTCCGAAAACACGCTGGCCGCCGTCAGCCACAGATAGAGACCCCTGTTGGCCTGCGCGTGCGGGAACACTGCAAGGATTGCGGGCAGGCGCAGCGATTCGCCATCGAAACTGGCTCGCGCCAGTCTTTCCGCGCTTTGCCCCAGCGAACGCCGCCGCGACAGCCGGTGTGGCGATTCCTGCAGCGGCGCAGGTTTGATTTCAACATCGCGTTCGCCGCCGAGGCCACGGAACAGGATGACGAGGCGGCCGTGCATCTCCTCGAGCGAGACCGACGCGTCATCGAATGCGGGCTGCGCGTCGAAGCCGCTGGCGAGCGCGTGCCAGATCTTTCCGACGGTCTCTTCCGGCTCCCAGAATTCGAACTCAAGCTTGTCGCGCGGCGTGCCCATCTGAGGTTTCACCCATAGACCGCCGCGACGAGGTCGAGGAGGCCCTGCTTGACGTCTGCTTCATCGCTGAGCGGTTCGATGAGGGCGGCCTTGATGGCGCGCTCGATCGGCATGCCGGCCTTGATGAGGGTGGCGCAATAGACGAGGAGCCGTGTCGAAACGCCTTCCTCCAGATCCTGTCCCTTGAGCTTGCGCAACTTGCCGGCGAGCCGCACCAGCGGGGCGACCTTGTCTTTGGCAAGCCCGCTCTCGCTGCAGACAATCTCGATCTCTCGGGCAGGCGGCGGAAAATCGAACTCGATCGCCAGGAAGCGCTGACGCGTCGATGGTTTCAGCGCTTTCAGGATGTTCTGGTAGCCGGGATTATAGGAGGCGACGAGCATGAACTCGGCCCCGGCCTGCAACGTTTCACCGGTGCGTTCGATGGGAAGCATGCGCCGGTCGTCGGTCAGCGGATGCAGCACCACCGTGACGTCCTTGCGTGCTTCCACGACCTCGTCGAGATAGCAGATGGCGCCTTCGCGGACCGCCCGCGTCAATGGCCCGTCGATCCACTCGGTCTCGCCGCCTTTCAGAAGGTAGCGCCCGATCAGGTCGGCCGCCGACAGGTCGTCGTGACATGCGACGGTATACAGCGGCCGGCCAAGGCGCGCAGCCATATGCGCGACGAAGCGGGTCTTGCCGCAGCCGGTCGGGCCCTTGAGAAGCAGCGGCATACGGTTGTCATACGCGGCCATGAAGACATCGCACTCATCCGAGTGCGGGAGGTAGAAGGGGGCTTCGGCCCCCCGCGTCGTTTGCATTGCAGCCTGCATGATCTCACTCCGCCGCTGTCTGGACAGCCGGACCCGGCTCTATCACTTCGCGGCGCGGCACCAGGACGGCATAGATGAACAGGATCGCACCAAGCACGACGGCAAGGCCGGCTCCAAAGCGCATATAGTAGAACAGCGACAGCTGATCCTGGACGTCCATGTAGTACTGGCCCATGACGCGCTGCAGGTGCGTCTGGATCGTACCCGCAAATGTGAGGACGAAGGTCATGAACGCCATGCCGCCCGCCATCAGCCAGAAGCTCGCCATGTTGAGCACCTGGTTATAGGGGTCCCGGTTCCACAGGATCGGGAAGGCATACGTGAAGATCGCGAGGTTCAAGGAAACATAGGCCCCGAAGAACGCTAGGTGTCCGTGTGCCGCCGTGATCTGCGTGCCGTGCGTGTAGTAGTTGACGCCGTGCAGCGTGTGCATGAAGCCCCACACGCCCGCTCCGAAGAAAGCCAGCGTCGTCGTGCCGAGCGACCACAGCAGGGCTGCCTTGTTGGGATGATCCCGCCGGCCCTTCCACACCATCACGAACGAGAACACCATCATCAGGAAGAACGGCACGACCTCGAGCGCTGAGAAGATCGAGCCGATCCACTGCCAATAGGCCGGCGTGCCGATCCAGTAGTAGTGGTGGCCCGTGCCAAGGATGCCCGAGAAGAGTGCCGTGCCGACGATGACGTAGAGCCACTTCTCGACGATCTCGCGGTCGACGCCGGTCAGCTTCAGCATCAGGTAGGCGAGGATCGAGGCCATCACCAGTTCCCAGACGCCTTCGACCCAAAGATGCACGACGTACCACCAGAACATCTTGTCGAGCGACAGGTTCGAGGGATTGTAGAGCGCGAACAAGAACAGCAGCGCGATGCCCCACAGGCCGATCAGCAGGACGTTGGTGATTGCCGTCTTGCGGCCGGCGAGCACCGTCATCGAGACATTGTAGAGGAAGATGAGGGCGGCAACGACGATGCCGAGCTTGACCCACAGCGGCTGCTCGAGGAACTCGCGGCCCTCCTTGCCGAGAAGGAAATTGCCGTTGAAGAGGTCGAACACGTAGGTGACGACGACGCCCGCCGTACCCAATACCAGGATTGCGAGCTGGATGTAGGCGAGCTTTTCGGAATGGATCTCGCGCTCCGCCTCTTCGGGAATGATGAAGTAGGCCGCGCCGAAGAAGCCGGTCAGAAGCCACACGATCAGCGAGTTGGTGTGCAGCATGCGCGCGATGTTGAACGGCAGGATGTCGCTCAGCGTGTTCGGCGCCACGTAGATCCAGCCGAGCAGCAGCCCGACCGACACCTGGACGAGAAACAGCGCCATGGCCGTAACGAAGTAGGCGAGGGCGATTTTCTGGGAATGGTATTTCATGGTTCTTTTCTCCGCGCGTAATCGTCAGCCGGCATCGTTCGGCGGCCAATTCTGGGTGTCGGTCTTGTCGGCCCAGATGAGGAAGTTCGCGAGATTGCGGATCTCTTCGTCGCTCAGATGGAATCGGGGCATCTGACGGCGGCCTTCGACTCCCGTCGGCTGCGCCTCGATCCAGCTTTTCAGCGTCGTAAAGGCGTCTTCCGGATTATCAATCACCCCCCAGCGGGTCATCACGTTGCCGACTTCGGGAGCGAAATAGGCGCCTTCGCCATGCAGCGTATGGCAGTTGATGCAGGCGTGCCGCTCCCAGACGAATTTTCCCTTGATGACCGAGTCCGTCAGCGGTGCTGCCGCCGTCGAAGTCGTGACGATGTAGTAGAAGCTGTGGATCGTCAGCCCAAGGAATATGAGGATGAAGAACAATGAGCCGCCGTAGAATATGTTGCGGGCCATCGTCTTGGTCATGACTTCGCGCATTGTTTTGTGCCTCCTCGAAACAGGCGGATGGTGAGCGCATTGTCGCTCGCGGCATCGCCTCGGCGCTTAACGAAAGGCAAGAGAGTTCAAGTTTTCGTGCCACGACGATCGACTGAGCGAGGTTGCCCGTTGGCGACGATCCTCATTCGGGCTTTTCAAGCCGCGGTGACATCACGATCGGAGCGTAGACGGCGATGAAAATCAGGAACGCCGCAATCCAGAGGCCGCCAGCCAGGAACATCATCGTGAAGTAGTGCTGCGGGGCAAGAACGACGCCCGCCGACCGCACCAGCGCGGCCAGCGCCACCAGCGCATAGGCACCGGCAATCGGCTTTGCAGCGGTCAGCGGCCGGCCGGTGTGGCCCAGCGTCGCCCGGCTCATGACGGCAATCGTCATGCCGCCGATCGCGCCGATGGCGATGACGTGCAGGGCGGCTGCTTCGCTGAAGCCCAGGCCGAACCAGTGCAGCGCAAGCAGTCCGTAGCCGGCTGCAAGCATTGCGAACCCGAGGTGCAAACTCCACAGGATCGGCTGATCGATCACGGCGATTGTGCGCCAACCGGCAAGTCTTGAGGCATTGCTGACCCCCGCAATCGCGGCAACGACCGCCAGTATCGTGTCGCCCGGATCGATCGCTGCAAGCGGCGCCAGCAGGATCGCGCTGGAAATTCCGATTCCGTCGAGCCAGCCGCGCGAACTCGGCAGGCCCGTTTCGATTCCCGCGCGCACCATCGCGTTCCGTGTGAAGCCCGGCGTGACGCGCCCGCCCAGGACGGCGATCATTGCCGCGAGCGTCAGGAGACCCATTCGAAGCCCCCCGGTGGACGTCTGCGAAGCGGCCCCGATCCATTCGAGGTGCACCGCCGCGTTACCTGCCGTCATCATGGCCAGCAGGACCAGGAACAGCATGTTCTGGGGTTTCGGCCGCTTCAGGAGATTGACGAGGATGTTTGCGCCGAGCACCGGAATGAATGCGACGTCCACAATCATGACGAGAGCCGCGGGCAGTTCGGTGGAAAACAGCACCGCGAAACGGCCAGTCAGCCAAAGCGCAGCAAGACTGGAAACGAAAGTTGCCGGGCTGGCCTTGGCCCCCGTCCAGTTCGGCACCGCCGTCAGCAGGAATCCGGCGAGGACCGCGCCGCCGTATCCAAAGATCATCTCATGGGCGTGCCACTGCTGCGGCGGTTGTGAGAAGGGGATGTAGGTTGCCACCGCGCCGGCCGCGTGGATACCGAGCCAGCCGAGCCAGATCAGCATCGCCACGACGGCGAACACCGGTCCGGCGAAGAAGAAGAAGCGGAAGCCTTCGCTGAAGAGGATCGGTGTGCGCGAAGATTCGATCACGCGTGTCATGACGTTGCGGTCCTCGCACCGGTGAGCGACAGGTCGCCGAAACGCCGCACGCGTCCCTTGCCGTCCGCCCCGATCACTGCAATGTCGCCGATCGTCGAAGTAAGATCCGCGACCGCCTCCTGCGGCAACACCGCGAATGCCGTCGAAAGCGCATCGGCCGCTTCCGCTGTCGGCGCGAACACCGAGATGCTTTCCCAGTGGCGCGGGCTGGCTCCGGTCCGCGGATCGATAAGGTGGTGGCGCCAGGAGTTATGGTCGAACACCAGCGTCTTCGGTTCGCTTGTGGCGATCGCGACTTCGGCAACCGAAACGGCAGCCTTGGCCGCCGGTATGCCGACCGCCCTCCGTTCCTTGCCGGGCAGCCGCAGTTCCCCGGCGTCGACCACGACATCGTTAAATCCGTGTGCGAGCAGCAGTTCCGTGACGCGATCGGCAATCCGGCCCTGCGCGATACCGTTGAGGGTCAGACCCGCCCCCGGTGGGATCGAGATCGCCGCACCGCCGATGGCGACGGCAGCGCCCGTTTTCGCAACAAGCTCCGGTGTCGGCGCGATGCCATCGGCGGCAGCCTGCCACAACGGCTGCACCGTCGGGTCGAATGCGCCGCCTGTTGCCTCCCGCCATCTCAGCGCCGAGCCGATCAGGTCGGCAAGGTCGCGCGATGCGGATTCGATTCGGCCATCCCGGTTGAGCCTTCTCAATTCGGACGTCTCGCGATGCAGCGAGAAGATGTCCTCCAACCGCTCGATCTCGTTTGCCACGGCACCGAGCGCGCTACGTGCGGCGTCCGTGTCCGCGCCATAGAGCGACACGCGCGCTTCCCCGCCCATCGCCGAACCGCGCCAGACGAGCCCGGGTCTTGCATCGCCCGAGGCGATAAGCGCGCCAAGGCCGCCCACGCTGCCGGCCGCGACAGCCGTTACGAGAAATTTCCGGCGGGTCATTGTCATCGGCGGGTCCTCCAGGGGTTTACGCAGGTGGCGGCACGGCGACCGGCCTTTTGGCAGCCGCAACCGAAGCGCCGGCATGGCGCGCCGCGCGCCGCTTCAACACCACGCATTGCGCTTCGTCGTTCATGATCACCTGGCATCGCAGGCACAGGATGCATTCGTTCGGGTTGATACGGCCGAGCGTATCGATGGCCCCGACAGTGCATTGCGTTTCGCAGAACCGGCACTCGCTGCCGCATTGCGGCCGCCGGTGCAGCCAGTCGAACAGCTTCAGTTTCGCCGGGATCGCCAGCGCCGCCCCCAGCGGACAAAGATAGCGGCAGTAGAAGCGCTCGATGAAAAGCCCGGCCGCGAGTAGTCCGACAGCGAACAGCACGAACGGCCACTCGCGCATGAAGCGGAACGAGATGGCGGTCTTGAAAGGTTCCGCCTCCGCCAGGATGAGCGCCCTCTCCATCGAGTAGAACGACAGGCCGAGGATCACGACGAACAGCGTGTACTTGATCGCCCATAGCCGCTCCTGGATCGCGAACGGAACTTCGATTTGGCGCACGCCAAGACGTTTTGCGCCTTCGTTCAAAAGTTCCTGCAGCGCGCCGAACGGACACAGCCAGCCGCAATAGGCGCCGCGCCCCCAGAACAGCAGCCCGAGAGCAACGAAACCCCAAAGAATGAAAATCACCGGCTCGATGAGGAAGGTCTCCCAGCGGAACCCGTTGAGGAGCGAATGCAGGAACGCGACGACCTGCACCACCGAAAGCTGGCCCTTGGCGATTCCCCCGAGGAATACGACCGTCAGGGCGAGAAATCCAAGTCGGCCCCAAAGCCACAGCTTGGGCCGCCGTACGAAAAACTCCTGCACGAAGAAGGAGCCGGCGACGCCGGCGATCATCATCGCGGTGAACGCAATCGTCAGCGGCTTGCGCTGCCACGCGGCCACCCACAGCGGATCTTCTGCGGCGGCTTCGGCGGCATCCGCCTTGTTGAGATGGCGTTCCGGGAGTCGATAACCGAGCTGTATGCGAAGCGTGGCCGGTGAACCGTCCTCGCGTTCGCGCTCCGCCGTCACTTCGATGCGAAACGGCTCCGACGCGCGCAAACCGGATTGCGCGCCGAGTCTGAAGACGCTGATCTCCTTGAATTCGGGCGCGCCGGCAAGTGCCAGCCGGTCGATGCGCAAATAGTCCTCTTTCTTGAGCCGGATCGTCTTGTCGTTCTGGATGATCTCGATGCGGTCGAAGACTCCGGATTTCCGATAGCTTGTGCCGCGATGCGACTGCGCCCCTGAGCTGGCGATCATCAGCGCCGTGTCGCCGGGGGCGAGTGCACCGACGGCCCGCGTATAGGCCTGCTGTCCGAGGAGATTTCGCCCGATCGTCGGCGGGTCGAGGATTGCGGCCGCCATCGCTATGAACGTTCCCTCGGTTGGCGGCAGGGGATGAGCGATCGCGCCGAACCGCTGGCCGGCTTCATTGAATGTCATTGCGGTTTGGGTAATCGAACCGTCGCCGGCAAGCGTCTCCCAGCTTGCTTCGGAAAACGATACGCGGTCGATTTGCCGGCTCGCCGTCTTGATCAGCCCGCGCCCGACCGCAACCGTCCGCGCGGTGCGCAGGATCGCGTCGCGGATCACGCCTGTCGAAACGGTTGCCCCTGCGATGATGGGTGGCAGCGCACGCGAGTCCTTGAAGGCCTCGATTTTCGGCGCTGTAAGATCGTAGCCCGCGAACCCGCCGACGTATCTTGCGATGTCCTCGCTGGAAATGCCGAGCGTCAGGACCGGCTCATTGTGCCGCATCAGTTCGGCACCGGAGATCTTTGCGTCCTGCGTGATGCCGACAAGAATGTCGATCGGCCGGCCCGAGTAGCCAACCGACCCGGCGATTTCCCAGGTCGAGGCGATCAGGCCGACGGTTGCAGAATTTCCGATGGCAGCCCAGCCTTGCGGATTGTCCTCGAGCCGATCGAGCCGCTCGATCGGGCCGGCCAGCGGCAGCAGTCTGCGCGCCAGGGCAGCATCGGGTGTCGCCGGCGCGATGGCATCGTTTGCAACGTGTCCCGATTGCGACAGGGCCGGCCCGCCAGAAATCCCGACCGCGATAGTTCCGGCGACAAGAAGGACCTTGACCTGCCGCGAAAACTCGAACCGAACGCGGCGCAAGTCAATAGCCGGCCAATCGCTCGAGCCTGATCGCTTTCCGTCTTCAAGGGCCATCGCCGAACCTTTCTGATGACCCGGATCAGTCTGTCACGGTCAAACGGATGAGCCTTCACAAAAGTCAAAGTGAATCCGCTGACTTTGGTTCAGCCTCCTCCTGCACCATCAGCACGGAGGTTGATCTGCTATGGACACGAGAACCCGGTTTCACATTCGAACGGCTTCGCTGTTAAGCGTCGCCTTGCCGTTGATGTTCGCTGCCGCCCCCGTTTCGGCCGAGGACAAGCCCAAGGAGCATGGCAGTACCCCGGCTGCTGCCTATGAACCGAGCATGACAACGCTCGGCCAGATGAATCTCGAGATCCCCGGCCGCAAGCCTGACGATCCGGTCATGACGGCGGAGGAATTCCAATCAGCCCAGAAGATCTACTTCGAACGTTGCGCCGGCTGTCATGGCGTGCTGCGCAAGGGCGCGACCGGCAAGGCGTTGACGACCGACATCACGCGCGAACGCGGCTATCAGCACCTCAAGGACTTCATTACCTACGGCTCGCCGGCCGGCATGCCCAACTGGGGAACCTCGGGGGATCTGACGGACGCCGAAGTCGACATGATGGCCCGCTATATTCTCCTTGAGCCGCCGCAGCCGCCCGAGTTTGGCATGGAGGAGATGCGCAAGACTTGGAAAGTCATCGTTCCGGTTGATCAGCGTCCGACCAAACCGGAAAACGATCTCGATCGCGATAACCTTTTCTCTGTCACGCTGCGAGATGCGGGCCAGGTCGCCTTGATCGATGGTGGCACGAAGAAAATCGTCAAGATCATCGATACCGGCTACGCGGTCCATATCTCGCGCCTGTCGGCTTCAGGGCGCTACCTGTTCGTCATCGGCCGTGATGCCAAGCTCGACATGATCGACCTGTGGATGAAGGAGCCGGCCAAGGTCGCAACCGTCAAGATTGGTGCGGAAGCCCGTTCCGTCGAAACCTCGAAGTTCAAGGGCTTCGAAGACAAGTACGCTGTAGCGGGTTCCTATTGGCCGCCGCAATACGTGATCATGGACGGCGCCACGCTCGAGCCACTCAAGATCAAGTCGACTCGCGGCATGATTTACGACACTCAGGAATACCATCCCGAGCCGCGCGTCGCCTCCATCGTCGCTTCGCACTACCGCCCGGAATTCATTATCAACGTCAAGGAGACCGGTAAGATCCTGCTGGTCGACTACTCGGACATCAAGAACCTGAAGCAGACCGAGATCGAGGCGGAACGCTTCCTGCACGATGGCGGCTTCGACTCGACCAAGCGCTACTTCCTGGTCGCCGCCAACGCGCGCGGCAAGGTCGCCGTCATCGACACCAAGACCGGCACCTTGACGGCGCTGATCGAAACCGGCGGACAGACCCCGCATCCGGGCCGCGGCGCCAACCTCAGCCACCCGGTTCATGGTCCGGTGTGGGCGACCTCGCACCTCGGCGACGAGACGGTGGCCCTGATCGGCACCGATCCGACGGGCCATCCCGACAAGGCCTGGAAGGTGGTGCAGACGCTCGAAGCACTCGGCGGCGGATCTCTGTTCGTCAAATCGCACCCGAAGTCCGATCACCTTTATGTCGATGCGCCGCTCAACCCTGAAGCTGAAGTCTCCGGCTCGATTGCGGTCTTCACGGTCAGCAAGCTGGGCGACAAGGAGCCGAAGTACGTGGAGTTGCCGATCGCCCAGTGGGCCAACATCGGCGAGGGCCAGCCGCGCGTCGTCCAGGGCGAGTACAACCAGGCCGGCGATGAAGTCTGGTTCTCGGTCTGGAACGCCAAGGACAAGGTCTCGGCAATCGTCGTCGTCGACGACAAGACCTTGAAGATGAAAACCGTGATCAAGGATCCAAAGCTCATCACGCCGACCGGCAAGTTCAACGTCTTCAATACGCGCAACGACGTCTACTGATGCTGCGTTGACCGCGGGAAGCGGCCCCGCCGCTTCCTGCTTCGCCGCGATGATTACGCTTCCCGCAAGCCAGGGAACTGAGGGGTAGAGGACATGAAAATGCCCGGACGTGTTTTCCTCGTCGGCGCCGGACCCGGTGATCCCGATCTCCTGACGGTAAAGGCGGTGCGGTTGATTTCGGGCGCCGATGTCGTCGTGTTCGACCGGCTCGTCTCGCAAGAAGTCCTGGCGCTGGCCGGTCGGCGGGCCAATCTGATCCCGGTCGGCAAGGAGCCCAGACGCCACCCCGTCCCGCAGGAAAGGATCAACTCGATTCTGATTGCGCAGGCGCGGGCCGGCCGCAACACCGTGCGGCTGAAGGGTGGCGATCCGTTCATCTTCGGGCGCGGTTCCGAAGAGGCGGTGGCACTGCGCGAGGCGGGCATTCCCTGCGAAATCGTGCCGGGCATTACGGCTGCGCAAGGTTGCGCGGCAAGCATCGGCGTGCCGCTCACGCATCGCGGACTGGCGACCGGCGTCCGCTACATCACCGGGCATTGCCGGCAGGACCAGCCGCTCGAATTCGATTGGGCCGGCCTTGCCGACAGGAACACGACGCTCGTCGTCTACATGGGTGCCGCCAACATCGCGGAAATCGCCGGGCGCCTCATCGAGGAAGGCCGGTCGGCAACGACACCGGTGCTCGCTGTCAACAACGGCACCACCTTGCGCGAACGGCGTCTTGTCTGCGACCTGGAAGACGTCGCCGCAGCGACGGCCCGCGCCAACTTCGACGGCCCGGTCCTCTTCATCATCGGCGAAGTCGTATCGCTCTATCCAAGCCGCGACATCTGCCCTGTCGTTCGCGAAGCCATCGCCCTGCACAAAGCGGAAAAGGAGGTTGCCGCTCATGTCTAGATTGTGGGTCGCAGCTGGCTGTGTTCTCTGCTGGTCGGCAACTTCATGGGCCGGCGAGCGCTGGTCCGGGACGGTTGACCCGGCTCGGGCGGCAGCCCTTGAGCGCCTCGTTCTTCAGGACTGCGGCTCCTGCCACGGCATGACGTTGAAAGGCGGACTCGGCCCCGACATCCGCGCCGCGACACTCAAAGGATCGTCGCCCAAAGCGATCAAGGAGATCATCCTCGACGGGGTTCCAGGTACGCCGATGCCTCCGTGGCGGTCGCTGCTCAGCGAGGGCGACGCGGAATGGATCGCCCACTATCTCTTGCAGGAGGGCGGCCGGTGAGGGTTCTGCTGAAAGCGCTGCTGGTCCTCTCCATGGCCCTTATTGCAGCCAGTGCAACGGGCGTCCTGCGGGCGTCGCAATTGGCATTGCGCGGTACCGGCGATCTGGGGATCGTCATCGAGCGCGCGACCGGTTCCCTCCTCATCGTCGATACCACCGGGCGCAAAACTCTCTCGCGCGTCGAAGGCCTTGGCGACCTGTCTCACGCCTCGGCCGTGTTTTCCCGCGATGAGCGCTACGCCTTCGTCTTCGGCCGCGACGGCGGTTTGACCAAGGTCGATCTCCTCACCGGCACGATCGCAGGGCGCGTCGTCCAGGCCGGCAACTCCATCGGCGGAGCGATCTCGGACGACGGCACCCTCGTCGCGGTTTCGAACTACGAGCCCGGCGGCGTCCGCGTTTTCGATGCCGCGACGCTTGCTCTGGTCGCCGACATACCGGCGGCGTGGCCGGGCGGTCTATCGAAGACCATCGGCCTTGTCGATGCTCCCGGCCGCAGGTTCGTCTTCACGCTTTGGGACGCAGGCGAAACCTGGATCGCCGATTTCTCGAACGGTGCGGCACCCTGCATCATCACGAAACTCGAAGGCATCGGCGCCAATCCCTACGACGCGCTCATCACCGCCGACGGCCGCTATTACGTCGCCGGCCTCTACGGCGAGGACGGCCTCAGCCTTGTCGACCTCTGGGACGATCCCGTGAAGCCCCGGCGCATTCTCGACAACTACGGGCGCGGAGAGGCAAAGCTCCCCGTCTACAAGATGCCTCATCTCGAAGGCTGGGCGCTGGCCGGCGACCGTTTCGTGTTGCCGGCGGTGGGACGCCACGAAGTGCTGTTCGTCGACGCCCGCAGTTTCGCGGAGGTCGCCAGGACGAGCGTGCACGGCCAGCCAGTCTTCGCGGTTGCCCGTCCCGATGGACGCCATGTCTGGGTCAACTTCGCCCATCCCCGCAATGACACGATCCAGGTCATCGACTCGCGTTCGGCCGAAGTCGTCAAGGAATGGAGGCCGGGTCCGGCCGTCCTGCACATGGAATTCACCGCCAGGGGGCATGAGGTCTGGGTCTCGGTGCGCGATGCCAATGCGGTTCAAGTCTACGACGCGCGGACCTTTGAAAAGAAAGCTGAGATTGCCGCCACGAGCCCGAGCGGAATTTTCTTCACCTCGCGTGCACACCGCACAGGACTGTGAGCCATGGCTGTCTCTTCAAGCGATCGCTTCTATAATGAATTGCTGGACGGCTGGCAGCGGGCACTGCCCCTTGTCGAACGTCCGTTCCTGGAGATCGGCAACACGATCGGCCTTCCCGAAGCGGACGTGATCGCTCGCCTGTCGAGACTTCAGGCATCCGGTGTCGTGGCCCGTGTCGGCGGCGTCGTGCGCCCGAATACACTTGGGGCAAGCACTCTCGCAGCAATATCGGTTCCCGATCTCGACGTCGACGGCAAAGCTGCGATTTTGTGCGCCGAGCCGGGCATCAACCACGTCTACCTCAGGGAAAACGATTGGAACCTTTGGTTCGTAGTCACCGGGCCCGACCGTCCCTATGTCGATGCAGCGATCGCCAAAGTGGAAGGCCAAACCGGCGACCGGGTTCTCGATCTGCGCCTGGAGCGCCCCTATCACATTGACCTCGGATTTCCACTTTCCGGCGAGCAGGTGGGCCGGCATGACCTCGTCGACGCGGCCACTACCGAGGCCTCGCGCCGCAGCCTCCGCGAAGGCGACCGGCAACTGGTCCAGGAACTCGTCACCGGGCTGCCGTTGATCGCCGCGCCATTCCGCGAAATTGCTTCCCGCCTGGGCCGCGCGGAAGGCGAGGTCATCGCCCGCACGGCGGAGCTTTGCGAGGCCGGGGTTCTGTCCCGGATCGGCGTCATAGTCCGCCATCGCGCGCTCGGCTGGCGGTCGAATGCGATGGTGGTGTGGGACGTCGATCCATCGGGCATCGACCGCGCCGGTGCGGCCCTCGCCAAATGTCCCGGCATCAACCTGTGCTACCGGCGCACGCGATACGAAAGCGAGTGGCCCTATAACCTCTATTGCATGATCCATGCGAAATCGCGGGACATGGCGCTGCGAACTCTGGTCGAAGCTTCCGCGGCTGCCGGCCTCGACGGCGTTCCCCGCCAGATTCTTTTTTCGCTGCGCTGCTTCAAGCAGACGGGCGCGCTGGTTGCCGCTTCCAAGGAGGCTGCATGATGGCCCGACACCCCATGGCAGCAAACATCGCCCTCAATGACCTCGACCGCCGGATCGTCAATGTCCTGCAGGAGGGGTTTCCGCTGGTCGCGGCGCCATTTGCCGCCGTCGCGGCCAAAATCGACATTCCCGAAAGCCAATTGATCGCGCGGCTGCAGCGAATGACAGACACCGGCGTTGTTACCCGCTTCGGGCCGTTCCTCGATGCGGCGGCCATGGGCGGCGCGTTCTGCCTGTGCGCGGTTGCAGCCCCCGCGGATCGCTTCGAGGAAATCGCCGGGATCGTCGACGGCTTTCCTCAGGTCGCGCACAACTACGAGCGCGAGCACGCCCTCAACATGTGGTTCGTGCTGGCAACCGAATCGCCTGAGGAAATAGACAGCACCGCCCTGCGTATCGAGCAGGCAACCGGCCTTGCCGTGCTGCGCTTTCCCAAACTCGAAGAGTTCTTTATCGGCTTCAGGGTGGCGGCATGAGCGGTCTCGATTCTATCGACAGAAGCATCATCGAAGCGACACAGGCCGGCCTCGCGATGACCCCGCGCCCCTATGCCGAAATCGCAAGAAGCGTCGGCATCGGCGAAGCCGACGTCATTTTGCGGCTTGGTCGTCTGATGCAACGCGGCGTCATCCGACGCATCGCCATCGCGCCGAACCACTATGCCCTGGGGCTGACCGCCAACGGCATGACCGTCTGGGACATCGAAGACGAAGTCGCTTCCGAGGTCGGGCGCGAGGTCGGCGCACTGCCGTTCGTGACGCACTGCTATCTGCGCCCGCGAGCACTCCCGTCCTGGCCCTACAACCTGTTCGCGATGGTCCACGGCACAACCCGTGACGAGGTCGAAGCGAAACGGCGCGAGATCGCTCTGCTCGCCGGACCGGCCTGCCGCGCTTGCGACATTCTCTATTCGAAGCGGATCCTGAAGAAGACCGGACTGCGTCTGTCCGCTAACGGAGGCTGAAGCAATGTTTCGCCTGTCGCATTATATGCACCAGCTCATCGAGCCGACGCCGGTACGCCGCCGCAAGGGACCGGTTCGACCCGTTGTGATCTGGAACCTGACGCGGCGCTGCAATCTCAAGTGCCGTCACTGCTACGCGGTCGCCGCCGACCGCCACTTCCCTGGAGAACTCACGACAAGCGAGGCCATCGTCGTCCTCGACGATCTCGCGGCCTTCGGCATTCCCGCGCTGATCCTTTCGGGCGGGGAGCCGCTGAGCCGCCCCGACACCCTCGATCTGGCCCGGCGCTCCAAGGCCCATGGCCTCTACACCGCGCTTTCCACCAACGGCACGACGATCAACGAGCACATCGCCGACGAGATCGCCGAGATCGGTTTCGACTACGTCGGCATCAGCCTCGATGGCATCGGCGCGACGAACGACTGGTTTCGCGGCGCAACTGGCGCATTCGACGAGGCGCTTGCCGGAGTACGTGCGTGCAGGGCGCGCGGCATCAAGGTCGGCCTGCGCTTCACGATGACGAAGGACAATGCCGGAGAGCTCCCCGACCTTCTGGCGCTCGCCGCTGACGAAGGCGTCGAGAAGTTCTACCTGTCCCATCTTGTCTACGCGGGCCGCGGCAACAAGCACCGCGCCGACGACACGCAATGGCAGGTGACGCGTAAGGCGGTCGAACTTCTCATCGAGCGCGCATGGCGGTCGGCTTCGAACGGCGAGGCATTCGAGATCGTCACCGGCAACAACGATGCCGATGCGGTCACCTTCCTGCGCTGGGCGCAGAGCCGGTTCACGGCCGAGGCGATCGCGCAACTGCGCCAGCACCTTGAAGCCTGGGGTGGGAACTCTTCCGGCCTCGGCGTCGCGAACATCGACACGCAGGGCGTCGTCCACCCCGACACCTACTGGTCGGACTATTCCATCGACAGCGTGCGCAACCGGCCGTTCAGCGAGATCTGGCACGACCTCGGCGATCCGATGCTGGCAGCGCTGCGGCTGCGCCCGCGTCCCCTCAAGGGACGCTGCGGCGCCTGCGCCTACAAGTCAGTCTGCGGCGGCAACACCCGCATCCGTGCCCTGCAACTGACCGGCGACCCATGGGAGGCCGATCCGGCCTGTTATCTCGGCGACGCGGAAATCGGCCTGGCGGCAGGCAACTCAAGCGAAGCCGACCGACTCCAGATGAAACCATTTCGAGGCCGCAGCCATGATCCCGCGCACCGCTTCGCTTAGCAGTCTCATTGCATCGGCCTTCATGTGCGTGACTGCGTTCTCTGCGAACGCCGGGAACGCCACGGCCAGTGCCGCGCAGCTTTATGAAACCCATTGCGCGGCTTGCCATGGCGCCGACAGGCTCGGCGGCACCGGCCCGGCCCTGATTCCAGAAACCTTGCACCGGATGCGTGGCCCAGCCGTCTCGAGCGTCATCTCCAAGGGCCGCGCGGCGACCCAGATGCCGGCGTTCGCCGATAAGCTTTCCGAACACGACATCGCTGCCCTCTCCGAGTTCATCAAGACGCCGCTCTCCACCAAGCCGGCCTGGACCACCGTGGATATCGCCGCGAGCCTCACCCTCAATGCGGATTACAAACCTGCTTTGCAGCCGGTCTTCGAGGCCGATCCCCTCAATCTGTTCCTGGTCGTCGAGACCGGCGACCATCACGTTTCGATCCTCGATGGCGACACCTTCGACCGTCTCGACCGCTTCGCCACGCCGTTTGCCGTTCACGGCGGGCCGAAGTTCTCGCCCGACGGCCGCTTCGTCTTCATCATGTCGCGCGATGGCTGGGTGCAGAAATACGATATCTGGTCGCTTCAGGAAGTCGGCCGCATCCGCGCCGGGTTGAATGCCCGCAACATAGCCATCTCGAAGAACGGCCGCTGGCTGGCGGTTGCCAATTATCTCCCCAACACGCTGACGATCATCGCGACATCGGATCTCTCGGTTGCCCGCGTCTTCGATGTATCAGATAAGTCCGGCGTCCCTTCGCGAGTTTCAGCGGTCTACCAGGCGCCGACGCGGGACAGTTTCGTGCTGGCGCTGAAGGATGTCGCCGAGATCTGGGAAATCGCAACCAACCCCGATGCCGAGCCGGTCTACCAGGGCTACGTGCACAGCCACGAGAAAGGCATGGTCGAAGCGCTCGGGTCTTCGAAGGGGCTGTTCGCGCTGCGACGCATCGCTGTCGGCGAACCCATCGACGACTTCTTCTTCGATCCCGGTTACCGCAATCTGATCGGCGCATCCCGTGACGGCGGCAAGGGCGTCGTCGTCAACCTCACGGTCGGCCGCGAAATCGCCGAATTGCCGCTTCCCGGCATGCCGCACCTGGGCTCTGGAATCTCCTGGATGCGCAACGGCCGCCGTGTCATGGCGACACCGCATCTGAAGGAAGCCAAGCTCAGCGTCATCGCCGTCGATGACTGGTCCCTCATCGCGACCATCCCGACCGATGGCCCCGGCTTCTTCCTGCGCTCGCACGAGAATACGCCCTATGTCTGGGCCGACGTCTTCTTTGGCAAGAACAAGGATGCAATGCACGTCATCGACAAGCAGACCCTGAAGATCGTCAAGACGCTGCGGCCCGTGCCCGGAGCAACGGCGGCTCATGTCGAGTTCGACCGGTCCGGCCGCCATGCCCTCGTTTCTGTCTGGGAGGATGACGGCGCGGTCATCGTCTACGACGCCGCGACACTGGAGGAAGTGCGCCGCCTGCCGATGCGCAAGCCGTCTGGCAAGTACAACGTCTGGAACAAGATCACGTTTTCGGAGGGGACGAGCCATTGACTGAGCTCAAGCCGGGACTTTGCGCAATCCTCTATGTTGACCGCCAGCAGTAATCGTTGATCGAGATACAATGCGGATGTCGAGATATCGCCTGTTATACGTCGGCTGGCTCGCTTTGGCGATCACAGCGGCGCCATGCGAACAGGTGCTGGCACAAGCACCCGATCCTCACCAGATTTTTGAGCAGCGCTGCGGGGGATGCCATACCCCCCACGCCGGCGACTTCGAGGGCGACTATCTCGTCAGTTCGCAAGGAATGATGCTGACGCGCAGATCCTCGCGGGAACTGCGCGGCTTCCTCGATTCCGGCCACGGAAAACTGTCCCCGGTGGAGATCAATGTTCTCGTCGAGCACTTCGAGAGCATCCTGAACGCGGGGGGCCTGTTTCAGGACAAATGCCGCGTCTGTCACGATCGTGCCGTCGATCTTGCGAGACACCAGTTGATCCTGCGGGACGGCAGGCTGACCGGCCGATATACCGGCCGAGACATCGCGGAATTCCTAACGAATCACGGCCGGTTGCAGCCAGACGAAGTGGAAAGAATGATTTCTGTCCTCAAGCGCCAGCTGCATTAGGCGCAGAAGCGCTCTTTGCCAGCGGTCCCGGGCTGGCCAGGTCATCAGCCTGGTGGCCCTGTTCGAGCCCTACCTCATAATGGCGAATTACCGCTCGCTTTCGGCACCTTAGGGCTACAAACAAGCGATGTGGTGACCAACTCGGGTATACTTTCCTGCACGTGTCTTAAGACAAGTTGAATAGAGAAATGCTGTCGCGGCGAGTTGGGTGTATGGTGTATAGTGGCTAAGCCTCACTCAGCAGCGCATGGTAACCGGGTTGACGACACTTGCTCGCATCTTTGAGAATCGCCCACGGACAATCCGGTTCCGGATCGTTTCTCTTGTCACACTCATCCTTATCCCGCTGATCGCGCTTTTCGCCTGGGTGGCGGTGAATTACGCCAACGCGAAACGCGATCTGATCGAGTTGCAGCGCTTCGACACCGCGACATACATTTCGTCCGCCGCTGACCAGGATATTGCCGAGCACATCGGCATGCTGCGAGCCTTGTCCAGCTCGGATGACCTTATTCGCAACCAGTTTGATAAATTCGCCAATCAGGCCGGTACCCTGGTAGCCCAACCAAGGGTGCGAAGAATTTGGGCGTTCTCACAAGACGGAAAAACTGTTGCGGGCACCAAGGCTGAACCAGTCGAAGACACGACTCTGCTCCAACGCGCGTTCATCGAAAGAGTCTTCAACGGAAGTACCTCAATATCGCAGGTCTACGGTACAGGCATTGAGGACGCGACGGCCGTCATAACGGTTCCCGTCTACGACCGCCAAAGCGTCATTTATGGCCTCGCTGCAGAGGTTAGTGTCGGCCAGCTGAGTCGGCTTTTTTTCGACGTCGGTTTGGATCCCGATTGGCCGGCGGCGGTCGTTGACCAGAGCGGTAGATTTGTCGCTCGAAGCATCGATCCCGAGAAGCTTGTTGGTGAAATGGCGCGTCCGGAACTCGTCGCCGCCGCGCGCGGCAGCGAAAATTCGGGCACCTTCGAAAACACGACCTGGGAGAATGTTGAGGTCCTCAACGCCTACCATCGCTCAGATCTTACCGGTTGGACGTCAGTCGTAGCTGTTCCGAAGACTGAACTCATCGCTCCCTTGCAACGCGCTGTAATACTGACGGTATTGGGCGCAGCAGCAATCCTGACGGTGACGATAATGGTGGCGTCAGTCATGGCACAGAGGATCTCTGAGCCGGTACGTGATCTCAGTAGATATGCGGCTGCACTGGCCGACGGGCGACCTGTCGACGAGATCGCCTACGATATTATCGAACTTGACGATGTGCGCTCCGCGCTCGAAGCGGCAATGGCCAAGAACGCCCGTCTCGCGGCCCTCGTGGCCTCGTCGGGTGACGCCATTTTGAGCATGAATCTCGACGGCACCATCGCTACCTGGAACGAAGGTGCTGAGAAACTTTTCGGATATACCGCTGAAGAAATAGTGGGCAAACCCAAGTCCCTGATCGTTCCGGTCGGCATCCTTGCCGACTTCGAGGAGCAAAAGTCGAAGGTCTTGCAGGGTGAATGGATACGTACGGAAACGGTCCGCCGAAGAAAGGACGGTAAGCTGATCGACGTCTCCGTGAACGCAGCTCCGATCCGCAGGGCGGACGGCCGGATCATCGCGATTTCGTCGGTCATTCACGACATCAGCGAGCGCAAGGCGGATGAGGCTCACCGTCACTTGCTGATGCGCGAGCTTGCGCACCGCTCAAAAAATCAACTGGCGATAATTCAATCTATTGCCAGTCAAACCGCCCGGAGTTCGGACTCCATGGACGAGTTCCTGGCCGATTTCCGCCAGCGTCTTCGAGGGATCTCTATATCGCATGATCTATTGACAGGTCAGGACTGGCGCGGCGCCTCACTGACCGAACTCGTTCATCGCCAGCTTGCGGTATTCGTCGGCGAGAACGGCGATAACGGCGAAACGAGCCATATCAGCGACGACAGTGCACGGGTCACCGTATTGGGACCGGATGTTTTGCTCGAGTCGTCGGCGGCAGAAGCAATCGGCCTCGCCCTCCATGAACTTGCAACCAATTCGGTCAAGTACGGTTCACTGTCCGTCCCGGGCGGTAGCGTATCGGTGCGATGGCGATTGTCCTCTAACGGCTCGACGCCGCAGAAGCTCTCGCTGGAATGGGTTGAAAAGGATGGTCCGCCGATCACCGAACAGCCATCGCGAAAGGGATTCGGCTCAAGGATTATCGAGACGTTGGTCGCAAGTGCCGTCTCCGGCCGATCGAATATCGAGTATCGGCCCGAAGGCGCCTACTGGCGCCTTGATTGTGATTTGCCGGCTGCCGGATCGTAACGAGTCCCGCAAAGCCCGACTTGCTGCACCGGTGGCGGGCGGAGGCCGTTTGCCCTCAACCATAGAGCAATCCCAATACCAGCCCGGGATCGCGAACACTTTTTTCGGCCCGTTCGAAGATTTCCTCTTGCGATTCACTCTCGACATCGCATATGCGACTGCACCCGGATTAGGGATGTCAGGAACGGCGGCTGGTCGCGCGACGGTCCGTCCGGGGGGATGCAGGGCAACCAGGCGACTTGACCGTGCTTGCGATGCCGCGATCCAGAGAACCGGAGCCAATGTCCGATGCGGACAAACTGCGACGCGCAGACCACCTCTCCAGAGGTGGAAGAACCTCCTAGTATCACGACGGCTCGCCCGTCCACGAACCCGACCAAAGCCGACATCTTGAAACGGGCGCTTAGCCCGCGCGGACCGGCCGTCAATGCGACGGAGCCGGCGGCCAAGGTCGTGCAGATTTCGGAAGCACGCCGCGAGCGGTTCCCTGTCGGACCCGACGCTCGCCAGTTCCAGAAGAAGTTTTTTCCAGGCGCCACCGCTGCCGATTGGAACGACTGGCGCTGGCAGTTGCGTTCGCGCATCAAGTCACTTTCAGAACTGGAGCGGATGTTCCTCCTGTCGGATGACGAGCGCGATGCCGTAATCCGCCACAACGGATCGCTTCCGGTCGGCATCACGCCGTATTACGCCAGCCTTCTCGACCGCCAGAACCCGGACGACGGTCTTCGGCGTACGCACATCCCGGTGGGCCAGGAGTATATCCGCACGCCGGGCGAGGCCGATGACCCGCTTGGCGAAGACCATGACGCGGCCGTCCCCGGCCTCGTCCACCGCTATCCCGACCGCGTCCTCTTCCTGGCGACGGGGTTCTGCTCGACCTACTGCCGCTACTGCACGCGTTCGCGCATGGTCGGAGAGGCCGGCGGCGACTATTCGTTCTCCAAGTCGCAGTGGGAGAAGGCGCTACAGTACATCGAGGCCAACCCGCAGATCCGCGATGTGCTGATCTCGGGCGGCGATCCGCTGACCCTGTCGGACGACAAGCTCGACTACCTGCTCGGCCGCCTCCGGGCGATCCGGCACGTCGAGTTCGTCCGCCTCGGCACAAAGGTTCCCGTCGTGCTGCCGATGCGTGTCACGCGTGCCCTGGTCCGCACACTCAGGAAGCATCATCCGCTGTGGATGAGCATCCACGTCACCCACCCTTCCGAGCTGACGCCTGAAATGACCCAGGCCGTCACCCGTCTGGCCGATGCGGGTATCCCGCTCGGCAGCCAGACGGTGCTGCTGAAGGGCATCAACGACGAAGTCGAAACGATGAAGTCGATGATGCACGGGCTTCTGATGCGGCGCGTCAAGCCCTACTACCTCTATCAGTGCGATCCGATCACCGGTTCGGCGCAGTTCCGTACCCCCGTCGACAAGGGCATCGAGATCATCGAGGGCCTGCGCGGCCATACGACGGGCTACGCCGTGCCTCAATACGTCATCGACGCACCCGGCGGCGGCGGCAAGATCCCGCTGCTGCCCGAGTACGTCGTCGGCCGCGACGGCGACGACCTCCTGCTTCGCAACTTCGAAGGCGGCGTCTACCGCTACAGCGATCCGGGCGGGACGGTCGGTTCGGACAAGTCGGGCGGCCTGCCTGTGTCCGCTCCAGCGTTGCTGGAGGGCTGAGGCCATGCACATCGGCTTTGTCTACGACCTGCGCGACGAGTACCTGGACCTCGGGTTCTCCGAACTGGAAGTCGCCGAGTTCGACTCGACAGCGACGATCGACGAAATCGAGGCGGCTTTTCTCCGCCTCGGCCACACCGTCACGCGAATCGGGCGGGGGCAGAACCTCGCCCGGCGTCTCGGGGCCGGCGAGCGCTTCGATCTCGTCTTCTCCATCGCCGAAGGGCTGTGGGGGCGCTCGCGCGAAGCCCAGGTTCCAGCCCTCTGCGAACTGTTCGGCCAGCCCTACGCGTTCTCCGATCCGCTCACCATGGCCGCCACCCTCGACAAGGTGGTCGCCAAGCAGATCGTCATGGGCTACGGCATCCCGACGGCGGCGTTTGCGCAGCTCCGCTCCGCCGCCGACGCCGACCGCATCGCTCTTGCCTTCCCGTTGTTCGTCAAGCCGGTCGCCGAAGGCACCGGCAAGGGCTGCGATGCCGCTTCCATCGTCACCAACCCGGAAGAACTGCGCCGGACGGCAGCCCGGCTGATTGACAGGTTCGACCAGCCGGCGCTGGCCGAGACCTATCTGCCGGGCCGCGAATTCACCGTCGGCATTCTCGGTACCGGCGATACGGCACGAGTCATCGGTGTCGCCGAAATCACCGTGAAAGAAGACGCCGAAGACCCGGTCTATTCCTTCGAGAACAAGGAAACCTGCGAGGAAACCGTCGTCTACACCCTGGTCGATGACGAGGAAGCCCGCCGCGCCGCCGCAACCGCGCTTCAGGCCTACCGCGCGCTCGACTGCCGCGATGCCGCCCGCCTCGACTTCCGCTCCGATGGCTCGGGTGTGCCGCACTTCCTTGAAGTCAATCCGATCGCCGGCCTGCACCCGAGTCACTCGGACCTGCCGATCATCGCGGCACTGTCGGGACTGGGCTACGACGGTCTGATTGCGGGAATCCTCATTTCGGCGGCGCACCGGTTGGGGTTGCCCGTCGAAATTGCCGCTTCCGGCGGCTACTCCTGCTCGTGCTGCTCTCATCAAGCCCGCGAGGTCGCATGAGTCGCAATGAGCAATCGCTATGTGCCCGTGATCCACGGGGCCGCACTCGACCGCCCCGACGAGCAGGATACCATCGACGCGGCTGAGAGCATCGCCCGGTCGTTGACGGACCTTGGCTTCGCAAGCGAAGTCGTAGCCATCGGCGCGGATGTCGCGGCCCTGGACGCCGTTGTCGAGCGGGCTCCCTATGTCGTCTTCAATCTGGTCGAGGCGCTGGATGGCGAGGCAGCCAGGGCACAGTATGCCGTTGATCGGCTTGAATCCCTCGGTGTCCGCTACACCGGCGCCCGCGCGCCGGCCTATCTGGCTTCCAACGGCAAGCTATCGAGCAAGGCGCGTTTTGTCGATCACGCCATTCCCACACCGGCCCACTGGCTGGCGGGGCAACCCGTGCCGCAAGGCGAAACCGTCATCGTCAAATCCATCGACGAGCACGGGTCGCTCGGCATCGATTCGGACTCGGTCGTAGCCGGCGAGGATGCACAGGCGGAGATAGCGCGCCGCCAAGCCCGGTTCGGCGGACGCTTCTTTGCCGAAGCCTTCGTGGACGGGCGCGAATTCAACGTATCCGTGATCGAAGCCCGCAACGGACTTGTTGTCCTCCCCATTGCCGAGATCGATTTCGACGAACTGCCCGAAGCGGCCCTGCACATCGTCGACTTTGCGGCGAAATGGGATCCGGCCGCAGTATCCTATCACACCACCCCGCGGCGCTTCGGCCTCGACACGGCCGAACCCGATCTTGCCGCCGAAATCCGCAGGCTGTCGCTCGCCTCCTGGCATGCGCTCGGCCTCGCCGGTTATGCCCGGGTCGATTTTCGCGTCAGCCGCGACGGCGAAGTGCTCGTCCTCGAGGCCAACGCCAACCCCTGCCTCGCCCCCGATGCCGGTTTTGCCGCCGCCGCCGCGCAAGCGGGTCTTTCATATGACGACATCATTGCAGCGATCGTCGACACGACCGCGCATTCGTGGAAAGCTACCGACCTGTGATCAAGATCCGCCGCCTGCGCGGCAGCCGCACGCAAACCGACGAAGCCACCGTGGAGGAAGTCCAGGCGATCATGCG